>NZ_JAKUFP010000033.1:0-48948 GCF_022663495.1 Bacillus cereus group sp. BfR-BA-01383 | reverse complement strand
AAGACAGCTCTTGTTTTTGATGCATATTCATAAAAAGCACGTCACCCTTTCTCATTAACATAAGAGAATAGTAACGTGCTTTTAAGTTTAAAAATAGTCTAAATCCTTAATTTGATGGATGTGGGGTACCGCCACATCACCATCAAGTTAAGCTTATATAAGTTTAATTTTACTTAGAATTTTTTCTTTTTTGTAAAGGTCCAGTGTAAGTTCTTTAAAGATTTGCATACTAAATAAACCCTATTGGGTTTCAATTTTTTTGATTATGCTACATGATTGTGAGACATAGTAAAGTCATATACGACGCCTAAGATATCAAAGACTGTTTTCTTCTTGTACCGGTGAGATTTTCTCCCGTTTTTCTCTAAAAGATAAAACAAACGCAGTAAAACTTTTAATAATTCATGGATGCCCTTCTGTAATCCTTCATAAAACAATAGATAATAATTCTTTATCATATAGATGGATTTGTATTCACTTAGCTCTTTCTTTTTCTTATCCAAGAGTAACTGACGCATTTTGAACATCGTCGATGAACAAAGTAAAATACTAATGAGTTGTCCATATAAATGGCATTCCAAATGCTCTTTCTTGATTTCTTTGCACTTGTTAATTTGAAAGAAAGATTTCCATGTTTTGAACAAGATTTCAATTTGCCAGCGTAATGAATACAAGTCATGGATATTTTCCGTTGGAACATTTTCTGAAGAAAGATTCGTTATATACACGTTGATTCCACTCAACCTTTTACTTCGTTCTTTGTAGGTAATACCTTTCTTCTTTTCTTTTTTGGCTTGTTCCTTCAATCTTTTCTCTGTTTGTTCTTTTGTTAATCGATGAATAATAACACGAGCTGGTATTTTTTGATACTGCCCAATGTATGCTTCTGAAATTTCCATTGTTTGACCAGGTGACAATTGATTCATGAGTTCTTCCATATCTAACTGAGTAAATAGTGTTCCTTTCTTCACGGTCCCATTTCGAAAATACTCTGGATTATCATTTTTACGATAGATTCGAGAATTTAATTTCAAACGTGAGACATAGTAGGCTTCCTTTTCATGGATCTTTTGTAAATCATGTAAGTCGAAATACCCTAAATCTCTTATGCACAAGTCTTTTGGTTGTATGGCTTGTAGGCTTATTGAACCAAAAGTTTTATCATTTTCTCTTCCTTCTCCTACATAAACGTGCAGGAACTTTCCACTTAATAGGTCATACTCCAATTGAATTTTAACTCCTGCCGTATGGCTACTTCCACCCGAACCTTGATAATGTGAAGAAAACTTATCTGGAAGCTGAAATGTTGTAGAATCTAGAACCCGAATGCGCTTGAATATCGGAGTATATTGATGAATCATTTCTTGTGTTGAATGGATTCTTTGAGTTAAAAGGTTAGCTAGAACTTGTTCAAGAAACTGTACTGCGGAAACATTAAATCGTTGATTAAGTCCTTCAGGACTGATAAGAACACCTGTAGATACTTCAAGGCAGCTACATAATTGTGTGAGTGATGTACTTGCGACCTGTTGACTAAGCCATACACATAAAGCAACTAACTCCTGTGCTTGATATTTACTCTTTCGCTGAACGAATCCTTTTTCTTTGGCTAGGTGTTCTAGAACATGAGGAGACATATGTCGTTGTAATTCTTCAGCAATCAGCTGAAGTTCATCAAGAATCGAAAAATTCATAAAGAAACGCCATCCTTTCTGTATATTGCTACAAAAAGAATAGCGTTTTTTTCGCTTTATAAATACAATTTTTTTCAGTAAAAAATGTGGACGGTACCCCTAATACCCCAGAAGGAAAAGAAGAGTTTGAATCCTTTAACGTACAGGGTGTTCCATATATCATTGTAAAAGATCATGAAAATAACACTCAAAAATCAATTCTTGGATTCAGCACTCAATCATTAGAAGAAGCTATTTTATAATAATCATCCAACACCATGAAAAAGAAACGAACAAAAATGTTCGTTTCTTTTTCATGGTGTTTAATGCTCAAGAAAACTTATAACCGCATAAGTATATAGAACGACTAGAGCAAAGGCACATATTCCCATAATTATAATCGCTAGTGCGCTTTTCTCTTGTCTAAACCCTATAATTCCAAGAATAAATGCACTCAACATTGTTACCTTAAGCATTGTAGAAAGGTTGGGAATCGAATATCCACTCAACCAGGTAGAGAAACTTACAATTACGGAAAAAGAGAACAAAGTTAGAACAATAGATAATATATTAATTTGCTTCCCATACTTCAGTTGCATTTCGCTACCCCCTTTTCTTTTCATCAGTGAATAATAGGTAGATGGCTATATTTTTATTTTATTCTAAACTTTCTTGAAAATCTACAACAAAAAGAAGAGGTTGTCCCAAAAGTCGCTGAATAGTTACTTTTAGGCAACCTCTTTTCTTTATTTTTTACTTTCCTCTAGTTTAGAGATATTTGCTTCTTTTTCAGGTAACGTATCAACAAAATCCTTTTGAGATTTTAATAGGTCAGATTGTTGTATCCAAGCCATAAGATCATCTAAAGATTTACGAGCTTCTTTTACATCGCCAGTAATATCATTCATGTTCAACTTATTAAATGTAGCTAAAAATTCTTGTTGAATCTCACCTTGCAATGCATTGGCTTGCTTTGTTAATTCTTTATTTTCATCACTTTTTGCCTTTTGAACATTATTCATAGCTTTCCCGATTTCATGTTTATCAAAAGCATCTTGCGCTTTCTTTAAATTTTCGGTTTGTTCTAACTTACTTTTAATCTTCTTATCATCCTTCAACTTCAAAGCCTCTTGATAATTCTTTATAGCTTCGCTATATTTTTTATCCTTAATGTTCTTATCAGCTTTTGATGTATAATCTTCAAAGGAATTACTACTACAAGCTGCTAGTAGCAAGATGAATGCTAGAAACAACCCATAAAACTTAACGTTTTTCATAGAACCTATGCCTCCTCTTCTATATGCATATACTTATAATATTACAATTTCTGTAAAAATAGAAAGGAATAGATATGTTATCAATTTGATAAATATTCTATTGGAGGCATTATGTATCATTTATTATCTTTTTCGGTAGACTGAATATATTTAAAGAAATCCGGTGGTTCTTTCATTGCTTCTTTTTTAAATTTTTCAAGCTCTTCACGTTCACGCGGAGACAATCTTTCTAGTAGGGGTACCCCCTATCACCATCAAGCATAAGAAATGCAAATACCTCAAAACGAAAAAATGAGCATTTTGGAAAAAAACCACGTTAAGCAAAAAATACAATGAGCTGTCCATATGGACAGCTCATTTACATAATTATCGTTATCAGAAGTTACTCTTGGATTCTCATAATTGGATCTTGATCATGAAAACCAATACAAATTGGGATATGAATTGTTGCAATAATTTTTTTAAATGTAACAACAGTTCTAGCAATAAGATATAATGTTGTGCCTAGTGCTTTCTCATTATTATCAAATCCATTTTCAGTGTAAATCTGCGCAAATTCTTTTAAATCAGGACCTTCTACTTCACTAATCCAATCACTTGCCCAATCATCATCTTCTTCAGATAACTTTGTATACTCATCACAAATAAAGAAAGTACTGTTCCAGTCGTTGTCCATATCATATTCAAAATAAATGGCCTTTGCTGAATTCTGATTAGCTATATGTAGGGAGGTAGAAAAGGCATCTTTCAGCTTACTTTGAAACAAATCTAAATTTATATTCTGGATTCGTTTTGCTTGTTCTTTTCCTACTAATTTGGAGCATAGGTCGTAGTATTTCGCTTCAATCTCTGGCCATGAATGTTTTAATAATTCAGCTTGCATTTGATCTAAATAGTCGTATATTTCCATATTATTCATTCCTCTCTAAAAATAAGGCTTATATACTATTCAAGTTATCATAATTCTCGTTATAAGAAGTTAATTAACATTAGTTTATTCGTCTTATAAAATAAAAAATTAAGGAGGACAAAGTAACAGGAAGACTAAATTTAATAAAATCCATTATAGAATAAGATACATATCCTCTAGATAATCCAATGTACATTAAATACGTATAGGAAACACCTAACAATATAAACAGGGGAATCCCAATACTTAATTTATAACTTCTTTTTATTTTTCTATAAAAGAATTCCCCTAGTAAACAGCCTATAAGTACAGGTATACTCCCATACATAATATAAAGAATAGCTATCGACCAGAGAGAACCCCATGATTCCTCCATACCCTCAGGGTTAATTATAAATTCCAAACTAGATGTAAATATAGAAAAGAATATAAGACATACTAAATAACTAACTATAAATTTTTTCATTGCTACCCCCCATATAATTCATAATGCTATCTTCATTATATGGCAGTTACCTTTACCTTATATAGATAAAATGTAATATGTATATCGTATTCATGTAAGGTTAACATAACATCTCATTATGGGAATTCAATGTATTTAGAAGACTATTAAAAGTCCTCCAGATTGTTTAACTGGGGGACTTTTGTGTTCACATAATTATCGTTATTGGAAGTTATTTTTTGTTTTATTTTTTCTCACTAATTTTAAGTCGTCTTGCATTTCCAAAAAATGCGCTCCCAATTACGAATATAACAGAAGAGATATACAGTGTTATCCCTGAATATTCATTATCAAATATTGTAGTATTAAGAAAAGTAACAAACATCATCAATATAAGTGATATGTACAATCCATTAATATTTTTCATTTATGTTCCTCCCTTACTTTTTTCTTGTTCTTACGAATAAACCACAACACCACAGTTAAAAATAATAAAAAAATCAGTAAAAAGAGCGGTATTTTTTGAATAAAGAAAAATCCTTTCCAAAAATCTAACTTAGTACTATCAGGAGAATCTGTTGCCATCCCACCTATAAAAAAAGACAACGGAATAGCAAGTATATTTATCCCTAAACCGATCATTATGAATGATAGATTTTTATTCCGAATTTTTGGTAATGCAGCCATAATAAATAAAGATAATGCGGTACCAATTATAAGAAACAGTAATCCAAAATAAAATACAATATACATAATAAATCCCATAATATCCCTCCAAGACTTTAATTGTACCATCAATAAGGGTAATTTTGGTTGAATATGATATTCATAGAAAGTTAACATAACGTATCATTATCGGGATTCAATGTATTTAGAAGACTATTAAAAGTCCTCCAGATTGTTTAACTGGAGGACTTTTGTGTTCACATAATTTTTGTTATTGGAAGTTGATTAATATTAGCTTATTTGTCTTATAAGTTAAATTGAGAACAATTAGATTCCAAAATATTTCAGTTCTTTTTGTATGTTATTCAAAGCAAATCCCTCTCGTTCTCGAAAGGGGTTATTTGATTCGTTCGAAGATAATCTCAAAATATTGCGCGTATCCTGCGATTGATGGTGCAAAAATTTGAACAAATTTCCAACCGTCTTCAGCATGTTCGGCAATAATACGCTTATAATCTTCTTTAGGCTCCCCTTTCCAGTTATTAACTTCGACTTTCACGAATTTGTAATCGTACATATCCTTTCCCCCTTTTCCTAATTGTACCATTTCGGAGAATCGATTTGTTATGATTTTTGGATGTATATGTTATTCGCATTCAGTTAACATAACGCAATATTATTGGTAGCAAGGAAAAGGAGGAACCCCTACTCTCGTAAGGGAACCTCCTTTTTTATTCTATGCATTTTTTTATACATTCCTATTTTGGCGTGCCTTTTGGCCTCCCCATAGTTCCCTATGTCTCCCGATTTTTCGCATAAAATATTGCATGCTCCTAGGGGGTCACTATATATGAACACTACGTATTTGACTTTCTCAATGACCAACATTACTTAACGTGGTAAAATAATATTCGGATGGGAATCCAATGTTATTAAAATTAAAGTGGTTATCAAGTCGGAGGAAGGCACCTTAGGGTGTCTTTTCTTTTTAAAATATATAAGCGCACCATCCCTTTCCTAATAGAGGCTCCCCTCATGCCTCCTTACAGGGAGAATGATAAGGCATTTTTTATTTACCCAATTACCGAGCTCTCAAATGTTTTAAATAGTTACAATACATGTATTGCTTCAATTACATATGATCATTCTTAAGAATGTCATTGAAATGTACCAATAGATTCTAGTGCAGCAAAATAAATTGTGCTATGATGTGAGCAAATATAAAGCTATCTAACGGAGGGATTCACATGCCGCATGTTGTGTTTCGTGGAATTACTACTGAACAATTAAAACGTATAAGCAAGCCATTAGTAAAAGAGCTCGCAGAGATTTGTGAGTGTGGTACGGATAATTTTACGTTGGAACTACCAAGTTCTACGTTTGTATTCAATGGAGAAGAAATAGAAGCGTTTCCTCTTATTGAAGTGAAATGGTTCGAGCGTGGACAGGAAATTCGTGATCGATTTGCCAAGGCCATTACTACATATGTAATGGATTTTGGACTTCCAGAAGTAGAGGTTGTATTTACGGTTTTCACAGAATCAGCGTATTATATTAACGGGAAGCATTGTGCAAGTTAGAGCTATTTGAAAGATTTTTGTAACATTTATAAGAGGTAGAACCACATTGCCATCAAGCTAAGATTTTCAGAAACCTCCCATAACAAAAATTTTATCTTTTCACAGTTATTCATAAGAGTTCGGCTCATTTTTTCTTTTTTTTGGCCTTTATTTTTCTTAATTTGGTGGGTATGTATGGTGACTCCCCTCATGCCTCCTTATAGGGAGAATGAGGGAGCATTTTTTATTTACCCAATTACCGAGCTTTCAAATGTTTGAAATAGTTACCTATCCCCTAATCACCGAGTATGTTTATTCCTCTAAATCACTGTCCATAATAATAAATAAAGACAAACCCTTTATCCTTAAGATACAAAAAGAGGGATTTAATAAAGAATTGATTTGTTATTTAAGTCCCTACATGACAGCACATGTGAATCGATTTGGAAAATATCATATTGATTCAAATCGCGAACCTGAGAAACTACCGTTTGATCTTTCTTTATTTTCAAAAGACATGGTATTCCCTTAAAAATTGTATAATAAAAAACCGTAGGAATTGTAATTCCTACGGTTTTTTACATCAATTAAGCCCTTTAATATTATAGTTCCTCAAATTCATCAATTTCAACTTTGATAAGTTGTCCAATTTCTTTTCCTGTCCCAATCCTGATGTAATTACATGTATCTTCAGCAACCCCCAACCATAGTAACTATCACTTTATCTTCCAATACTTTCAGATAATAAACTTTTTACTTAATACTAAACAAACGTAGGAATCAATAATTCCTACGTTTGTTAATAAAAATCCTTTTTACTTAATAATATCTTTTACATTTCCTATACGTATGTCACCATCATGATGATATTCAATGACATATCCCATATCTGGTGAATATATCCATGTATCAAAACTAACAGCTGTAACATCATCTATTACTTTTAAAACTTGATGTAAGTTTGTTTTAATTATTGGCACTCTAGCATTATCCCAAATAATATATACTGTTTGAGAATATATTCCAAAACAGTTTTGTAGATATACTTTTATTTCATCCTCATTATATAAATCACCATAGTTTTGAATATTGGACCAATCTACTCTCCCCCATGATGTAATAGGAAATGCATTCCCAAAACTTTTTACTATCATTTTCCCTTGATTAGTTTCTAAAATTTCAATTTCTTCGCCTAATGCTTCAATACATTCTTCCAACAATGTTGCCATTTTATTACCTCATTTATTTAAATATTTCAATAATGATTTGAAAGTCTCTTCGTCTCCTTCAAAAGGAATTGCATATTTGATTGCTTTATCTTTTTTCCCATTTCTAAAATCTTCTACATTGATATGCATCCCTTTATTAGGATCATAATCTAATCTCCATCTTGCTTTATGATCAGCTGCCTCTCTACCAACAATTTTACCATAACCAGCGCTTTTTTCCATCGTTCCTATAAATGGTTGTGAATCAGCCCCTAAATCTCCCAATAAGCTCATTGCTTTATTTCTCGCTTGTTCATATGTTTGAACCTTATCAAGAACAATCTCTCCAGAACGACCACCTTTAGCAGCCGCTTCTAGTGCCTTTCCTTTCTTTTCAAGGTCACCAATCTTTCCTACAACTTTACCAACAACTCGTGTTGTACCACCAGATACGACGGCCAATGTGCCCCATGCATAATCTTCTGGACCGTATTTTTGACCTGTTACTAAGTCTTCACCTTTGATTAACTGTCCCAGTTCTTTTCCTGTGCCAACTATAGGCGTAATATCTAACATGAATGATAAATCTCCATCATTCGCACGATTATAAATACGAGATGGATCTCCACCCAAATCATACAATGCACTACTTAAATCAATATTGCCAATATTTCTAGCTGCTGCAGGAATATCAATCTTATGACTTGCTATTCTATTAGCGGAGTCCATAAAAGTATTTGCAAGATCTATTCCCATATTGAAATCTGTGAAGAATCCTGGGACTTTCGCATCCAATGCTTGTAAATCTTGGGCAATGATTGGAGCGTTTTTTCTTGTTACTTGTACAAGTTCCTCTAATTGAGGTTTCGCTTCATCTACAGAATGTTTTAGGCGAATTGAACTATTTACAACTGGTCCTAAGTCTTTAACTACACCCGAAAGTCCTTCAGCTAACTTGCGATGATTTTTTTCGATTTCAACTGTTGCATCAGCTACATCTTTTAAAAAGTCTGCCGATTTACCAGCAACCACATCTAATGCTTTGTAGTAATCAGCATAGGCTTGAGCCATCGATACATATTGTTGAAGAATAAAAGCATATGTATCCATACCAAAATTCAGTAATTCTTTCCCATCGGCTCCAAGCAATTTTGCGAGTTCTTTCCTTTGCGTAACCGTTAAATTTCTTATATCACCTTTCATTGCATTTACTAATTCTTCTAACTTATCATGTGACTCTTTTATCACTTGCATTTTATACTGTGCATCTTGCTTTGCATTGTTTATGTTACTAAAAATACTTTCCCAGGCCTCTGCATCATCTAACAAACCTTGTTCGGATTCTTCTAAAATTTTAATCGTGTTATTTATGAATGGTTCGTCACTTTTTAAATAATCTAATACACCCTCAAATATTTTTATTTTCCCATCAAGAAGAGTAAGTGGACTTTTGGCTTCCTGGTCAAAAATAATTGCATCATGAATACGTACATATCCTTTTTCTCCTTGATAATTAACTTCGTACCAAGAGCCAACTTTCCCAGTTACTTCTATCACTTCACCATTATTCACACGTTTTGCACGTAATACTTTTCTTAAATCTGGCTCTGGATATACTTTTTTAACAAGGGATTCTAATGTAACCCACCCTTTAACCATTTCTCCGTCTTGATTAAAGGAGAATTTCTTGTCTTTATATGTAAAATCTCCTGTTTGTAATGCACCTGAAGGCTGTAGTAAATACCAATTAAACTCTTGCTTCATCCAACCATTTTTGGATTCATGAGAAGCATCAAAATAATACGGTTTCCCATCAACATGTGTAAATCCTGATTGCACAGGACCTAACGGACCAAAGTAATAGATTTTCCCGTCAATATGTTGGATTCCAGTTTGCATCACACCATCTGTTCCCAGATAATAATCTGACCCATTTGTGTGTACCCATCCCGTTTGCATAAAACCATCGGTACCAAAATAATAACGTTTCCCATCAATTGCTTGGAAACCAGTTATTCTTTGCCCATCTTTTTTATAGTACGTCCATTTTCCTTCTTCTTGCACCCACCCTTGTTTATTATCTAAATAGAGTGCTTCTTTTAATTGATCAATCCATTGTAATCCATTCGCAAGAAGAGTTAAACCACTATCTAATTGTTTATCAAATTTCTTGTGAATATTAGGAGGAAAGTATTTTTCAGGATCTTTATGATACTCAGTTATCATAAAATGAGACAAATTCGTTGCTTCTTTTGCTACATCCCATGAACGAACTGGTGATTCACCAATCACAACGGACTCAAATATCCGAACATAACCGACTTCTCCTTGATATTTGACCTGGTACCATAAGCCCTGCTTTGAGATGACTTCTAAAACATCTCCATCTTTTACAGGTTTAGATTTAAATAGAAATTTTGTTTCTGGCTTTGGATAGATTCTTTTAACAGCAGAACGAAGGGTAATCCATCCCTTTTCCATATCCCCGTACTTATTAATTTCAAATGGTTTTCCTTGATAGGTGAATGTTCCTGTCACATACTTCCCCTCTTTTATATAGCTCCATGAAGTTGCAGAAAAACTCCATCCGGTCTTTAATTTACCAGGTTCACTATAATATAAAGTGTCTTTCCCTACCTGCTTTTTCCCTTCATATAGCCTTCCATCTTTAAAAAAGGAATACTCTATTCCATCTAAAGTGATGTTATCTCTTTGCTTACTTCCATCTTTTTGATAATAGTACCAATTCTCATTTTCTTTAACCCAGCCTACCTTATTTAAAACTTCAGCTGCTTCTGTAAATGTTGGTGCATAGGTAGAAAATAATAAAAATAATGACACTATAAGTCCTATGACTTTCTTCATGCTCGCATCTCCTTATCCATTCGTTAAAAACCTTTTAATTGTATATTAGATTTCATTGCTATGAAGATAATAAAGATGGATATGCATAATTGCATATCCATCTTATCAATAGGGTGTCACTTTAGGAGTTATTTTGCACCTATTTTAAGTGCTATTTTGCACTATGAGTAAATATAAAAAGCCTAATTTCTCATTAAAATTGAGAAATTAGGCTTTTTTCGTTGCTCCATTAAAGCGCCTGATTGCGGAAAATCATTTTCCAGCTAGTTTTTTTCATGCATTAGTGAAAAAACAACCCTTTAATAAGAAACAGATACTTTTTTTTCATTCTTTTCACTAACTTTAGAATCTAGCGTTTTTGTTATTATGTAGTACAAAAATGTACCAGTTAACCCTAGAATAAGAAGCAATCCCCCCATATATATAGGACGAATCCACTCTCCAACGATAATCAACAACGAAGATACAATCATTGCTCCATAGAAAGTCAAGCTATTAAAAGCCATATAGGTGCTACGAGCGTTAGATGGTGCAAGTTCCCCTATCATCGCCTGTTTAATAGGAACATACATCAGTTCACCAATTGTTCCAATAAACATGGCAATAAAAAGTAACAACACGCTATTTGTAAAAGCAAAAACACTAAAACATATAGAAAAAATCAACATCCCCGTAACTAGGGTCCAACGATCACTCCACTTTTTAAATAAGAATAATACAACACTTGATAGGAGAACTACAAGAATTGTATTTTCCGTTCGGAGAAAACCCAGCATCTTTGTGCCATCAAGCATGAAATCTATTCCAAACAATGAGGCTGAATGATGGGGTATATCTTTTTCAAGACGAATCCCAATATAGTTTGTTAAAGACTGTTCCAAGGAAAAGATCAAGATCGCTCCGAAAATATAAAACATAAACAGCTTATCTTTTAAAACGGTCGAATAAGTTTGAAACATCTCTATTGTTGAAAATTTTTTCTTATAATTAGAAGACTTAGATGAAGGTTCTGGTGTGTAGGTTTCTGTGATGAAGAATACGGTCATGAAGACAGATAACAAAGAGATGAATGAAATCCCAATAAATAACTCAAACAAGTAGTTTTTAAAAAGAAATGCTCCAATGATTCCTCCAATAGCAGTTGCTAAATTCCCCAACCAGTAGCTAATAGTAAATATTAGCTTTCTCGATTCGGAATTAGTAACATCTATGATCATAGCTTGTGCTGCTGGCTGAAACATTCCTCCACAAAACATATTGATGATAAAGAATGCTGCAGTAATATAAGGAAGGTTAAACCAAGGAGAATTACAAAGTGCTATAAACAGATACGAAAGCAATATACCAATTTCAGAATAAATCATTATTTTTCTCCGACCTATTTTGTCTGAGATATGCCCTCCGATAAACCCTCCAATGACCCCACTAATCACAATTATTATAAGAATAATACCTGTTTCAGTAGCTCCGATTTTCTGAACAAAATAGATTGCCAGAAAAGGTATAACAGCCATGGAAATAAGACCGCCTAGAAATTGCATGACCAGACGAAGTTTGATGTTGGGATGAATATCCCTCAATTTCATATAAATCACTCCTTATTTATTAGAGATAGGTCCAAATAATCTCAGGGCTTGTATCGTTATATCCTTCCATATCAAGTTTGTATATTCATCAATAAACGTTAAACGCATTCCGTTTAAGATGGATAAGTACGACTCAGTAATTAATGAAGGCGATTCTTCATAAAAGTAACCCAGCTTTTGCCCTGCTTCAATAATCGGATGAATACAGTCTATAAATGTATTTACGAAATCGTCTAGTTCTTTAAAAAGCTTTGGAAATCGATCAGGTCTCGCAAGAACCTGCTGAATTAGACGCAGGTATTCACTTCTCATTGAAAAGAGTTTTACATGGCAATCTATCATTTCCTTCACAACTTCAAGAGGATCACCTTTAAAGTGTTCTTCTATCTCAATAAAATATGGTTTGATTTCCTCCAATGGCTCCAAAATCGCTGATTCGTAAAGTGCTTCTTTTGAATCAAAATACGTAAATACGGTACCAAAGCTAACTCCTGCTTCTTTTGCTATTTCGGCAACTTTTGTTTCTGCAAAACCATTCTCACTATACAATTTAATTGCGGCGTTTAGGATAGTAGATCTTTTTCTTTTCTTTTTTTCATCTTTAGTAAGTACAGGTTCCATTTAGATACTCCTTTCATAAAAAAATGATTGATTAATCAATCAAATTTTATTGTAATTTGTTTCCATTGTCAATATGATGAAGGAATTTATTTTCACATTTTTACAGTTAGTTATATTCGAACTTCGTAAACGAATAAATTTATTTTAAAAGTCGTTATTCCATTAAATGGCCCGATTGCGGAACAAAATTAAAAAAGCGCTTTTTATCAAAAAGCAGCCTGTCAATATTTCTTAAACCCAATATTTGTTCCAAAACTCGTCCTTTTCTGAACACGCTTCTTTTTGATTTAAAAGAAGCGTTTTTTATTGTCTTATATGTAATAAAACTCTGTTCATTATTCTATGTTCAATAACCAATTTGTTTCTATCTTATGTTACAATGGTAATAGAGTAAAAATTAGAAAGAGTGATAATTGGTGTTAATTGGATATGCACGTGTATCTACAGGATTACAAAATTTAGATTTACAAACAGATGCACTAACTCAATATGGTTGTAAGAAGATTTTTCACGATAAAATGAGTGGAACAAAAAAACAACGTCCTGGTTTAGAGGAAGCAATTCATTATGCACGTGAAGGCGATACAATTGTAGTTTGGCGATTGGATCGTCTAGGACGCAACATGCAAGATTTGATCCAAATTGTGAATAACTTAAATAAACGTGGTATTGGTTTTCATAGTCTTCAAGAAAATCTAACAATGGACAAAAGTAATGCAACAGGACAATTGATGTTTCACTTATTCGCAGCTTTTGCTGAATTTGAACGTAATTTAATAGAAGAAAGATCGGCTGCCGGCCGAGCGGCAGCTAGAGCAAGAGGAAGGCTCGGTGGCAGACCAGAAAAGTTTGGATTGAAAGACATAGAAATGATGAAATCCCTAATTGAAAGTGGTACACCTATCAAAGATGTCGCAGAAAAATGGGGTGTATCTCGCACTACAATTTATCGCTATTTAGAAAGACAATAAATCAGAAAGGTGGGTATTAATGCAAAATGAACATCCTCCATTAACGGCTTATTCAGAAGAACAACGTCGAGAAGCAATGATAAAGTATAAAATCATTGCGCCTTATCTTACCGATGAGAAAACATTAACTGTCATTATAGAAGAAACCGGTATTGCCAAAAGAACGCTGCAATACTGGATTCAGGGCTATAAACAAAATGGATTAAAAGGTTTAATTCGAAAAACAAGAAGTGATGCCGGCAAAACACATTTAGAGCCGGAAGTTTTCGTATCGATCGAACAATTGATATTGAAGTACAAAAGGAATTCATTAACGTCTATTCATCGGATGATTTGTGAGCAATGTCAGAAAAAAGGCTGGGAAAAACCAAGTTATTATCAAGTGCATAAGGTATCACAGTCCCTTTCGCCAAGCTTGAAGAAGTTAGCGCATGATGGTCAAAAAGCATACAACAATCAATATGATTTAATTCATCGAAGAGAGGCAAGCTACCCCAATGAAATTTGGCAAGCAGACCATACCCCATTAGACATTATAGTTTTAAATGAAAAAGGAAAACCAGAAAGACCTTGGCTAACAATCATTTTAGATGATTATAGCCGAGCAGTCGCTGGATATTTCTTAACTTTTGAAAATCCCTCTGCTATACATACTTCTTTGGTCTTACACCAAGCAATATGGAAAAAAAGTAATCCCGATTGGCAAATATGTGGTATTCCTGAAATATTTTATACAGACCATGGGAGTGACTTTACATCCAACCATTTAGAGCAAGTAGCAGTTGATTTAAAAATTAATCTAGTTTTTTCTACAGTTGGTGTTCCAAGAGGGCGTGGGAAAATAGAGAGATTCTTTTTAACCATTAATCAATTGTTTCTGCAAGATCTACCCGGTTATTTGGGAAATCAGACAAGCACTTCACTTCTTACCATTAAAGAATTAGATGAAAAATTATCAAATTTCATTATAAGTAACTATCACCATAGGGTTCACAGTACAACAAAAAAAGAACCTATACAGGCGTGGAATAATTCTGGATTTCTTCCCAATATGCCTGAGAGTTTGGAAAGTCTTGATTTATTATTGCTAAATGTAGCGAAACCAAGGAAAGTTCATTCTGACGGGATTCACTTCCAAGGACTTAGATATATAGACAGAAATCTAGCTGCATACGTTGGAGAAACGGTCATTATTCGTTATAATCCAAGAGATATTGCGGAGATTCGAGTGTTTTATCAAGATAAATACTTATGTACGGCTATTTCCCCTGAAATCTCTGATTATACAGTAGATTTAAAAGAAATTGTTTCAGCACGAAATAAAATACGAAGAAGCCTAAAAAAGCAACTCGATTCCGGAAAAACTGTTGTAGAAGAAATTGCTTTGTCAAAGCAAAAGGATCTAGAGAACAAAACAAATGAACCTACCAAAAAGTCAAAGTTGAAGAGGTATTTCAATGAATAAAAGTCAAAAATTTATTGAAACAAAAGAATATAAGCGATTCGCCGAGTTTTGTGATGCATGTATTAAATATAAATATATAGGCATTTGTTATGGATTACCAGGTGTAGGAAAAACATTGTCCTCAAGGTATTATGCAAATTGGGATTCCATTGAAAAACAAATAGCTTATAAAACAGCAAATGAAATTGGCCAAAATGCAGATGAAAAGATACTTGAAGCTAGGACAATTTTTTATACAGCTCCAGCTGTACGAGCCACTAAAATGACTCACGAGATTCATACTGTTGGAATTAGAATGAACATGGTAAGAACTATGTATAAAGTACTTACTAAAGGAGAAGAAGAAAAATACTCCACTGACGCTTATGAGGATATCGACTTGATTATTGTTGATGAAATAGATCGCCTAAAAGTACAAAATTTAGAACAACTTAGGGATATTTACGATCGAAATGATATAGCGATGATATTAATTGGAATGCCTGGCATTGAAAAGCGATTAGCTCGATACCCTCAACTCTACTCTAGAATTGGATTTGCTCATGAATTTGATAAACTTAGTAAAGATGAAACCCATCATATTTTGGAATATAAATGGGGAGAGTTAGGACTTTCTATAAAGCTTGAGGACTTTTCCGATTATGAGGCAATAACTAGCATAATAAAGATTACTGGAGGGAACTTTAGGCTCATACAGAGATTGTTCACTCAAATTGAAAGAATACTCGAAATTAATAAGCTTGAAACAATAACAACAGAAGTTGTTGAAGCCGCACGAGATAGTTTAGTAATCGGGATCAAGTAAATAAAAAACGCTATCGTTTTTTATGATGATAGCGTTTTAATATTTACTTATAATGCAAAATATTACTTAAAACAAGCGCAAAATAACTCCAAAAATGACATCAATAGGGCGTACTCTATTGATAGAATTTTGGCTCCTTGATATTATTAGCTTAATAGACTCTCAATAACACTTATCAAAATTATAGATTAAAAGAGGGATAAAAATGATTTATGGATATGCTCGAGTAAGTACACAAGATCAAAATCTAGATAGCCAGATTGATCAACTTACAAAATACGGAGTAGATGAACTTGTGGAGGAGAAAATAAGTGGCGTTTCTAAACAAAAGCCACTTTTAGATGAACTTCTTTCCAAGGTAGTTCCTAATGATACATTAGTTGTGACACGAATGGATCGTCTTGGCCGAAACACTATTCAGTTACTGCAGTTAGTTGAACAACTTAGAGAAAGAGATATACACTTTGTTATTTTAAACTTAGGAATAGATACCAGAACACCAACTGGTAAATTCTTTTTAACGGTAATGGCAGCCTTTAGTGAACTAGATCGAGAAATGATTAAAGAGAAGCAACGTTCAGGAATTAAATTGGCCAAGCAAAAGGGGAAATATCGAGGAAGAGTTAAAAAATATACAGATAAGCATCAAGGTATGAATCATGCCATTGAATTACGTAAAACTACCAATAAAACTGTAAAGGAGATATGTGCAATTACAGGAATCAGTCAGGCGGCATTTTATCGTAGGCTAAAGGAAATAGAAAAAGATAATGGATAACAATTTTAATATATTTAATTATTTTGCAACCAATTTACTTCCTCATTCGACTTTATTGTGTAACGGAGAGGAGAACCAAAATGGATATAGCAAAATTAGTGAAAAAAGCAAAAAAGGGTGATGATGAAGCATTTGAACAACTGATTGATTCTGTTCGACAAAAGCTATATCGAACAGCCTATGCATATGTTAGAAATGAACAAGATACTCTTGATGTCTATCAAGAAACAATTTATACAGCCTATATTTCAATAAAGACATTAAAAAAGCCAGAACATTTTTCGAGTTGGATTACAAAAATTCTAGTCTTTAAATCGATTGATTTTATTCGGAAAGAGTCTCGCCATTTTACTACAGATAATGAGGAAATCTTTACTGAATTAATCGCTTCTGAAAATGTTGATTTTATCATGCATTCGATGGATTTATCAGAAGCATTTAAATTCTTAAATCCTACTGTTAAGACCATTATTTTGTTGAGGTATTATCACGATTTGTCCATTAAGGAAATTGCCACCATCATGAATTACCCGGAAGGAACCGTGAAATCACACTTAAATAGGGCGAAAAAAGAGTTAAGACCCATTTTAAAGGAGGGCTATCTTTATGAATAAAGACAAATTCAATCGATCCATCGACAACATAAATGTACCTGTTGAAAAGCTAATGGCTAGGGAGAAGGCGGCTATCTTTCAAGCCAAGAAAAAAATAAAAGCCGGAAGAACCACAAAACGGTCAATCTTGGTTGCATGTGGGTTATGTCTATCTTTGCTTGGTTCTGGATTTGTTTCAACAGGCATGGCGGAAGCCTTATCAAATGTTCCCCTAATTGGTCCAATTTATAAAGATTTTAGAGACATTGCCTCAGATAAAATTGAACACGATCAACTTACGACAGTAATTGATAAAAAAGATAGTAAAAACGGCTTAACAATGACTGTAAAAGAAGCAGCTTATGATGGAAACCGGATAATCGTAACAGTTGTTTATACAGGTCAAAAAGAACTTTCGATGAAAGAAGAAAAGGCCGGCTTTAGCTATATAACAATTAATGGACAACAAGAAATTAAACCAGCGATGGGTTCAATAGGGCAAGATGACGTAAACTCGAAAACAATAATTGAACATCATCAATTTACTTTTTCTAAGTATAATGAATATGGCGATAACATTGAGATTGAGGTCCATGGAGAAGATTTATTTGGCTATGAAGGTAAGTTGAAGGTGGCTTTCCCACTTGAAAAAATAAAAGGTGATGTATTTGAGTTTTATCCAGAAGTTACAACTCAAACGGTTGATGAAGTGTATACACTAACAGCCGACAAAGTAACATTCTCACCTTTATCAACAAGAATAGACCTAACGATTGATTACCCTGCCGAAATGGATAAAAACGATAGTTGGCCATGGTTTAATTTCTCTGTAGTCGATGATAATGGTCAAGTATATGATAAACTAAAACTACAGGAAGGCATGGCTGTTGGGAACTATGGTCATCATATGGTACTGACTTTGCCTCCAATGGATACCATACCAAAATCATTCACACTCAAGCCAAGCCGAACAAATAGTGAAGGATTTAGTAAAGAAATAAAGGAATTAGAATTAGTCGTTCCTTTAAATAAAAGTAAATAATGACCTCGTTTGCTTTGTTTACTCCTATCGCGGAAGTACCTTAAGCTAACGAACACGCGATAGTTGAATAATGGGTTTTATTAAAAAACGTCATGAAAGCCGGATTCCATAGCTATTGGAATCCGGCTTTTTCACATTAAATTTCCTTAACGTTGTAAATCCGCATTTTCCTGACGGTACCCCATAATAAGGATTCTGCAACAGGAAATAACAAAATTTATAAAATATAAGCATTTAAGAATCAAAATTTAAATTTGAATTACGCCCTTTTCCCTTAAGGGTCTTTACTATATTAATAAAGAAGATTAGTCCTACGGTAAAGAATGTAAGTGGATGTAACCATGTTCTAAAATTAACCAAAGTTACAATAATCATTATTATAGAAGCTATAAAGCCTATAATATCAATGCTAAAAGATAGTTTCCCTTTTGTTGTTTTCATTTATAACTATTCCCTTCCAGATGCCACTTTTAATTTATAATTCTCTATATAATAATAGCATGAACTTTGATTTTTTACATTTAATTACTTTCGTTGGTTCTGGTGCAAGAAATACTGTCATTGTGTACACTGGGGTATCTACCACATCGCCATCAAGCGGAAATTTTATAGTGCCCCCAGAACGAAATTTTGTGCTAACTTGTAACAAAAAAACTTATTTTTTCGTTTTGGGGTAATTTTAAATTCTTAAGTTGATAGGCATGGGGTATCGCCAGCATTTTGGAAAAAAACCACGCTAAGCAAAAAATACAATAAGCTGTCCATATGGACAGATTATTTACATAATTATCGTTATTGGAAGTTAATAAATTTATATCTTTCCCTTCTTGGATAGACTGCCAATAATAACAAAACCACTAAATATAATTAAGCATATAAATAAAATTGGATTTTGGCCGGAATTATCATATTCCCGTTTTTTTTAAACTGATATTTTAGTATTATAATATTTGTGGTAAATAATATGTTGAAATTAAGGAGATATTATGGAAACGAAATCACGGAAAATCATTTTAGCTGGCACCATATGCTATACGATTTTAGTTTTATTTTTTATGTTCTTTGCGTTTAACAGGCTTGATAGTGTAGCCAGTGTAGAAGGGTACACCTTTATCCTTGTTCCAGAAGGAGTACCACTTAAATTTCCAGAACTAAATTATTCATGGATTGTTCAGTTTGGAAATATTGCTGCTTTTATTCCTTTTGGAATACTATTTCCCCTATTGTATTGTGTCAGATTTGGGAAGTTTATACCTTTGTTTGTTTTAGCGATTCTCGTTTTAGAAACCATTCAGGCTTTAACATATCTTGGTAGCTTTGATGTAAATGATGTTATTTCCAATACGTTAGGTGCAATGATTGGCTATGTTGCCTATAGAGTTGGATTTTCTTCAAAAATTTCTTATAAAAATCTCATGGCTTCGGCTCTATCTATTGTTGTCCTTATAATTGGAGTCATGGTGGTCTCTGAAATCATCAAAAAAAGAGAAGGCCCTATTCAAACATTAACTGTTATGAAAGAAATGACAGGAACTACACCTATGACTGAGAACTTTCCAAGTTTCACCATAGCAGGTGAGCCAATAGAGCCGAAAATGAACGTGTATAGTAGTGAAGGTGAATCAACCAAAACATACAACTATATTCTTGGGAACAAAGAAAATGTCTGGCTTTATTTCTATTTCGGCATTCCCGACAATGTAGACTTTAAGGGTGAAGCCAAAATAATCGTAGATGGACAAGAAGTATATCGATTAAACGAACAATCTCTTCAAGGAGCAGAGGCTTTACAGGAGGAGTTGCCTTTTAACGAGGTAAACGAGCTGACCATTAGCGTTTCCGGAAACGCTAAGTTGTGGGACGTTGGAATTAGAGAGATGAAACATTGGTGGGAGTAAAGAATCAATATTTTAAGGGGCTTGTTTTGCACTTTACGTCATGATTGTTCCCTCTATCTTTAAAAAAATGGGTACGAGTTGTCCTTTTAAACTATGAAAATGACGATGAATAAAAATTCATGTTCGGTTAACATAACGCCCATTATCGGGAGCGAAAAAAAAGGCGAACCCCTTACTCTCATAAGGGGTTCGCCTTTTTTCTTTTTATCAATCTATGCAATTTTTTATACATTACTATTATGGTGTGGGTTTTCAGGTTCTCGTTTGTTATTCTATTGGCCGAAAAACTGTATAAAATCTTGCATGCTCCTAGGGGTCACTATATATGAACACTACGTATTTGACTTTCTCAATGACCAACATTACTTAACGTGGTAAAATAATATTCGGATGGGAATCCAATGTTATTAAAATTAAAGTGGTTATCAAGTCGGAGGAAGGCACCTTAGGGTGTCTTTTCTTTTTAAAATATATAAGCGCACCATCCCTTTCCTAATAGAGGCCCCCCTCATGCCTCCTTACAGGGAGAATGATAAGGCATTTTTTATTTACCCAATTACCGAGCTCTCAAATGTTTGAAATAGTTACCTATCTCCTAATCACCGAGTATGTTTATTTCTCTAAATCACTGTCCATAATAATAAATAAAGACAAACCCTTTACCCTTAAGATACAAGCTCTTTCTCAAGAGTATCAAACTCGGTGATTAGGGTAGAGTGGTATAGTCCCCTCTTATCAACTTAATATGTACACCAAAATACCCTTTCAGCTATTGGTTCACTGGCCGATACCTTTATGAAATTTAACAAAATATCCGTTTCGCTTGCTCCTACATATTCATCTTCATCTACATTATAATATTGAACCACCTCAACTTTATATAAGCCATTTTCTATTTCAATCTTATATTTGGAACAATTTCTATCAGGTACTTTGTTATTTTGAAACTGAGCAGCCATTGTAAGGCAGTCATAATCCACTAAATATAGTTGATTTTCCGTTACTTCTATATACCCTACTGCTTTCCTAAAGCATTTATGAGTTATTTCCTCTGCACCTTTTCTAATCTCTACTCTCCAAGAATGTTCAATTCCTTCCTCAGTCATTTGAAAAACTAAAATATGCCCTTGCTTCATCTCGTCTCCAAAATGTTGCAAGAGATTATCTAACTCCCAATCTTCATCTACGAATGATTCGTATTTATTAGTGTTCGCTAATCCGATAAAATTCGTATCACCAAAGTCCATACAAAACCTCATTTTTCTCTTCCCCTTTGCTCGGTGTTTTTTTGACATTGTATCATTTTACTTGGGATAAAACACCAGTTAATTTAAGTTAAAGCTTTCTCAATAGCTTCATCTATAATAATTTCCTTCAAATATGTTATTCGAGAATATGGCCCGATTGTTGAATAACATGACTGGCGTTTTTTAAACAACTTTATTATGTTTTAAACGACTTTATTGTAAATTAAACAACTTTATTATCTCTGTTGTTGGCTTAAAACAAAGTTTGATTAAGAAAGTGTCACGAATGTTGATTTTGTAATAGAATAAGCCCTTTTATTTTGAAAAAAGATTGATCAAAATAAGAGGGCCACATTTTTCTATATAATTCATTTTTAAAACAAAGTTTGATTACAATTTTTTATAAACACTACATCTTTTTTTGTAATCTAAGCTAACAAGAAAGATGCCTTCTTTATAAGAATAATATAGCTACCGGATTGTCGACTAGATACCTAGCAAAAAACTATCATTATCAATGCATAATCAAAAAGTAAATTTAGTGAAAAGGGAATAAAGATGTAAAGAAACTTTAAACCACTTAATCCGTCTTTCTTTTATGTAAATATGGTAATAATGAAATTATCCCAAGGATAGCTAAACACGATCCAATCCACAGCGGAGATACAAAATCATATCCTTTATTGATTCCAAGACCACCTAGTGACGAACCAATAACAATACCCAGCGTAATAAAAGAACTATGAACGGTATTTATCATTGTTCCATTACCAGCTGTTTTCATTACCCTCGCAACCATAGCTGGATTCAATGCTACACCAGTTAAACCAATAAAAATCATAGAAATAACCGCAATGTATTTATTCTCTGCACCTAAAGCAAATAAAGACAATGCTACGATTAATATAATTAATCCACCCATAAGTGTTTTCATTGTAAATTTGTCAGCGAACTTGCCAATTATTATATTCCCAATTACCGTCGCACTACCATAGAGAGCAAGTAAATATGGAATACTTGCGCTTGAAAAGCCTGTAACATTTATAAAGATAGGAGTGAAATAACTAAATGCTGCAAACGTACCTCCAATAATAAACATACTTGTTACGTACGCTGCCCAAAGATGAATATTCTTAAATCGCAGAAGTTCGTCTTTCCAATTTAATTGCTCTATATTTGAAGATGATGGTAACAACCATTGGATCATAATTCCTGATACTAGAACAAGAACAGAAACAGCCCCAAAGCTAATACGCCAGCCAAAATATTGTGAAATAATAGTTGTTATAGGTAGACCTAAGACAGTTGCGATCATTAAACCTGCAAGCACAATTGATGCAGCTTTTCCCCTTGAATCAGAGTGAACCAATGTTGCAGAAAAGGAAATCGCAACTCCAAAAGCTGAAGCTGAAGCGATACCAGTTATAATACGTGAAATCATCATCGTATCATAGTTCCAAGCAATAGCTCCGAGTGATTGACCAATTAAAAATATAAACATTAAAAACAATAATGCTTGTTTACTGCGCACTCGTAGGAGAGTGAGAGTTGCGGTCACAAGGGGACCTCCTATGACCATTGCTCCTGCATAAGCTGTAATTAAATACCCAATAGACGATATAGAAACCTGAAATGCAAGAGCAAGTTCGTTCATCATACCTGCAACCATAAATTCTGATGTAGTCATACAAAAGATTGCTAAAGCTAATAAATAAATAATCGATGGCATAAAAACACTCCTTATCCATTATTGTAATGATTGGTACAAAAATAGCGCGAAAAAAGAGCGCACTAAGCGCCAAAAATGGACTCCATTGTTCCTTTGATAACCTGTTCAGCTAACATCCGATTTTGCATCGATACATTAAGAACACGGAATCCGTAATAACTGCTTAAAAGCAGACTAGCTAATTCCTCAGCTGATTGCTTCTTTGAAATTTCACCTGTTTGCAATCCTTCCTCCATCACTGTTTCAATAGCTTGTTTAAGAAGCTCAACATGCTTTGAGAAAATTTCTTGTACCATTAGATCGTTTTTAGCACGTTCTACACTGGCATTAATCAATAAACATCCTTTTTGATCAATATTCTCAAAGTCTTCTTTCAATGCCCATTCAAAAAAATTACTTAATCGTTCTTTAACTGGAATTGGAGTATCTAACAATTTCCTTTGTTCCCTAATCCCAATTTCATGATAGCGTTCTAATACTTGTTTATACAGTTCATGTTTACTACCGAAAGTATTGTATAAACTTCCTTTTCCAAGTCCTGTATCACTGCATAAATCTTGTGTAGAACACCCCTCATATCCTCTTATCCAAAATGTTTTCATTGCAACATCTACAATTGAGGAATAATTAAACTCTCTGGGTCTGCCACGATTATTCAATCTTATTCTCCTCTCATTTTAAAGATAACATTAGTAGAATACACTTTTTGTACCGACTGGTCAATAAAAGTGTTTTATTGTAACTTTAAAGTAAAATTTGATTATTTTAGATTACGAATAATTAAAAATAGCCCCTTATTCAAACGCAAGTGTTATTTGAATTTAAAATTTTATCAATCTTTATTATTAATTATCAAAATTTGTTATAAGTTATCAATCTTTTTTATAGGCTGTTTTCGTAAGTATTGTGGCTATTAAACTATTTGAAAAGACACTTTTAGAGTGTCTTTTCACTATTGCTAAATTGAATAGCTGTCGATACCCCATACCTCAAAAATATCATTTTTAGACTTTGTAAATAATGTCACATCTAATCCCAAATAATCATCTTCACCTGTTAAACAATGCTCTGTAAATCTTGTTGTAATCATAATCTGAATACCAATAGGACTAACTTGTTTCGAATAAGAAATTGCATCGATATAGTAATTACCCGTTAATTTTTTACGTATTGGAAATAACTCTGAATTTTCATTTTCGTCAAAACACAAGTTATCATCATTGATATATTTAAATACTTCCGTATTAACAATAGAACAAATCTCATTCCATCTTTTATCGATGTCCTTAATTTGTTCTAATGAAATTCCATTATAAAAAATTATATTAGCCTTATTATCATTTTCTCTGAATATTAAATTCAAATTCACACCTCCTAATACTCTATTTATAATACTAGTTAATTCAACTTTCTTGTCATTTTGTTGAATTAATTGCCTATACTTGGGGTATCGCCAGCATTTCGGAAAAAAACCACGCTAAGCAAAAAAAAACAGCCCCCCACAAGAGAGGCTAGTTGACGTAAAATTCGTTATTGGAAGTTAAAACAATAATTCTTTTTTATTTGCGCAGTGAAGAACATGTATAATTAAAAGAATGTTTTAGACTGAGTATCGCTGAATTATTGGGATTTCTCCATTCTTATTCTCCTGTTTTAATAAAATAAGGATTTAGACTGATGAATAGTTTTTATTTAGAGAAACGAGGTTTTATTAAAATAAAGGTAACTACTCAGCTACCCTAAGGTTTTAATGGTTTAATATTTTGATTTTCAAGTTTGCCTTCACAAATTCCTGTTAACACTGATAATAAGAAAAACAGGAGGTGAAGTGTATGAACCGAAAAGATATTCTCCTTGTTTATAAACAAGGACCAGATTCTGTTGTGAATTTAGTTGAAACATTATGCACTCGTATTCAAGAACTCGAATTCAACGCAAAAAAAACTCAAAAAATAGTCATAAACCACCATTAATGGACGGGTTACAAAAACCAGCCACGAAAAGTTTGCGTGAAAAAACAGGCCGTAAAACGGTCGGTCAACTTGGTCATAAAGGTCATACGCTTCGCCAAGTGGAACATCCGAATCATGTGGTTGTTCACCCTGTAACAGTGTGTTCGTGTTGCCAATCATCATTAGAAAATGAACCTGTTAGCTCGAAAAAAGTGCGACAAGTGTTCGATATCCCGCCTGTTTCTTTTGAAGTACTTCAACATGAAGTAGAACGAAAAATTTGTCCACGTTGTTTTCATATCGAAGAAGCTCCATTTCCAAAAGGTGTGACAAATGCGACTCAATACGGGCCAAATATTCAATTGATGGTGAACTATTTAACGCAATATCAATATCTATCTCTTCAGCGGACGACTGAATTCTTTCGAGATGTGTATCAACATTCGATTAGTCAAGGAACAATCAACCGTCTCATTCACTCTTTTAGTGAAAGCTTACAAGAAAAAGAAGAAGAAATTCGTTCGGGAATTTTGGCTTCTCCAATTGTTCACTGCGATGAAACAGGGCTTCGCAATCAAGGGAAAACGGAATGGGTGCATACGTATAGTACACCGGATCTTACCATTCAATATATTCATCAAAATCGCGGGTCTGTAGCAATGGATGAAATTGGTGTAATGCCTGCAATCAGAGGCATTGCGGTGCATGATTGTTGGAAACCATATTTTCAATACGACAAGTGCCAACATGTTTTGTGCAATGTGCATCTTCTTCGTGAATTACGCGGTATATTTGAACAAACGAAGCAAGAATGGGCACAAGAAATGGCCGATTTCCTTTTGAAAGCGAAAAATCAAAAAGAAACAGGTGAATTAGATGCACAAAAACTCGTCAACTTGCATCAAGAATATGAAACGATTCTCGCAAAAGGAGAAGAATTGAATCCCATTCGCCCAAAAGAAAAGAACGCCCGCAGAAGACCGAAGCAAAGTCTGGCGCGTAATCTCTTAAATCGATTGAGCACATATCAAAACTTGATTTTGGCCTTCCTTCTCTACCCCGCCATTCCATTTGATAATAATCAAGCGGAACGAGATATACGCCCAGTAAAACTACGACAAAAAATAAGCGGTTCGTTCCGGAGTGAATGTGCTCGCAATTATTTACGAATTAGAAGTTATATGAGCACGATAAAAAAACAAGGGAAATCTATTTTTCAATGTACCAAAGAATGGATTGAAACGGGAGAATTAGATCTTTCCCCAACTAAAGATGAGAGGTAGTGCTTCGTAGCGATTACCTCTATTTGTCTTGCATTTTTAACTATGGGCTGAGTAGTTACTTTATTTTTTACTTAGTGAAAGACTATTACCTTTTAGATAATCAAGAGATGCGCATTTTTTGGATAGTACGTTAAAACCTAATATAATATATATCTTTTATATAAAAAGAATATAAAGATAAAACTATTATACTTATGAAAAATGGCTTACAAACTCAGTAATAACAGTGTCTGCAAAGTTATAGAACCATAAAAAATCGAAAAAAACACTTATTGGAAATGTATTTATTGCGTTTTACGTCGCTCCAAATATACAAAATATCATAAAGTTGAATTACTTAACCTACACATAATCAGCATCATTTTGATGCGTAGAAGTGTATATAAGATTAATGGTAGTCTAGATTAAATTAATAACATGATTTCCACATACGCTATAAAATAACCCACATTTTATTAACATTTAGAAGTAAGTTATAGACATAATTCAGTAAATCAACATTATTAACAAAAAACATTCTGATTTTAAGTAGATTTTTATATGAAACGTTTATAAATGAAGCTTTTAGCTATTTTATTGTACACATTTGGACAATATTATTAAGATATCCACTGAATTTATATATATATTTACGATTTTTAGTAGATTAAATCGTAAAAAGAGAGTGAACATTCAGAAAAATGTAAAGTGAAATTGTGAATTACTGATTATATTTTAGGAATTTTGTATGGAAGTGTATAAAAAAAGAGAGGTATTCTAACTCAAATTTAAGAATCTCTCTCTTTTATGTTTGGATAGTACGAAAACAACTTCTAATTTCAGCACGAATAGCCCTCCGTCTTTGATTTTTCAAAAAAGGAGAGCATGTAATTTTACATTGCAGGAAGCAGCTGATCTACCGTGCGTGGTGTTTCACTATTTTTACGGTAATAAGCTTCTAAGGAATGAAGAAAATCGATTAAATTAAAGTCTTTAGGAACTTCAATTACACGGATTTTTTCCTTAGGCAATCTATCTATTTTTTCAATGAACAGTTCGCGAATATCACTTGGAATATGATGTTCTTTATGGCCATGAGATTTTAATAATTCACGAATTTTAATTTCTAATGCAATATATGCGTTAACATTTACGCCTTGCTCAAAAGCATACTTCCTAAATAGTGTTTCTTCTTGATACTGCATATAATTACGATGGTATGCTTCTTCAGTCACAGGAACCGCATATGTAGAATGAAGAAGGTCATGTGCTTTACAGAATAACTTCTTAACATTTTGTAATGAATATATAGCAAAGTGAGTACCAAATTTAAATAACGCATCTTCTTGCTTTTCTTTCGGTACATTATGTGTAATCAGAGAATAAATACCTGTTTTAGCAGCGGTATCTAATACGCGATATTGAGAAGACTGCTTTAATAATTTGCTTAGTGTATAAACAAGATTTTTAGGGAAACCCTCTTGTCTATCAATCATTTCTCGTAATCCACGAATCACTTGGCGGATTTGACGATGACAGGAATGTTTTAAGACATTTACAAATTGGTTTATATCTTTTGTAAATTCTGCAATATTCATTTCAACTAACGATTCTTCAATGAACTTAGCTTTACGTTTATAGGTAAGTCTTGGTGTAAATGGATCGCGATACTCTTCCCCTACTTCCTTATTACACAAGAAATCAGGGTGTACAGATAAATACAGTGTTGTATACTGCTTTTTATTCTTTTTCCCTTTTTCTAATTTGCAAATTTTAAACAAAGAAGATCCAGTAGCAGTAGATTTAGTTGTTAATTCAGCCATTACAGAACGTATCTGATGTGGGTATTTCTTATGTAAGAAGCGATACATACCGCCAAAATGAGTCTGTTGTCCTTGTTCATCAAATTTGTATAGTGAACGTTTCAAAGTAGTTTCTC
This sequence comes from Bacillus cereus group sp. BfR-BA-01383, assembly GCF_022663495.1. NCBI lineage: Bacteria > Bacillati > Bacillota > Bacilli > Caryophanales > Bacillaceae > Bacillus > Bacillus cereus group sp. BfR-BA-01383. The sequence continues at coordinate 20,457 of NZ_JAKUFP010000033.1, read as the reverse complement.
GTTTTTGCTGCATTGCGATATCAATAAATAGCTTTTTAGCAGCAATGGATAAATCGAAGAATTCTTTTGTAAATACAATTGGGCTGATAAACGTGTAAGGATTCGCTTTATTCGTTTCCTTGTTCATAAAATCAGTTAATGTAATTTTATATTTACCACTGTACTCATTCTCAATTTCAATGATGTTGTGTAAGCTAAGCTTTTTCAACGCAACATAGAATTGTGAATGATGAATATGTGAAAATGCTTCTTTATAGTCTTTGTAGTCCTCCCAAAGCATGTGAATGGAAACATGAGAAAGTTCACCATAGGTATTACATTTTTTATGTAGAAATAGAAATACTTCTAGATCTGCATTAGTAATACCATATAGCTTATGCTTTCTGCCATTTGCTTTAGTGAAGAGATTTTTCATTTGAAGTGAAAAAGATGGTTTGGCTTTTTCAACAAACCCTTCTTCATCTGCAATTCGTTCCTCGTAAGACATTGAATTTACGATATCTTCTAGATATGTATCTTTAAAGCTATAGTATTTGCCTTCTAAAGCTTCCACTAATTTTTGCCATACTTTAATTGTTACTAATACTGGAGTTGTTGTTTCACCATTTAAACTACGTTTGTTCTTTATAACGAAAGGTTTAGCCATCTTTTTCACCTCCTCTTATTATGAGTTTCAGTTTTTACCTAAATAGGATATAAAAATTCAATTTTGATTATATCAAATCAAATCTTGGTGAAATGTGTCTCTTTAAGAGGAAAATCAAAAATGTGAAACGCAGCCTCATCCTTAGAGGCACAAGGGATTCAACGTTTCACAAAAAAAATCTTTTGGCCACCATAAAGCTATAAGGTATTTTGAATATGAAACGTATCTGAAATTAATGAAACAGCACCTAAACCTTGATATAATAGGTTTTTTAGTGCTTTGGGTTAAAAGTTGTTGCCACCATATAGCTATAACGTTTCAAGTTTTGAAATGACTAAATAATGTGTAGAATTCATTCATAAATGTTGTGGTATAGCGTTTTCATGTTAATTTACGTCAAAGGATTATTGCCATCATATAGCTATATACGTTTCATGTTTTTTTTAGATTGTTGCCATCATAAAGCTATTCCGTTTCATGTTTGAAATCAATGCTTCATTGCGCTTGAAATGTACCTAAACCCTTGTTACATATGGATTCATAGGTTTTTTTAAAAAAAAGTTGTTGCCATCATATAGCTATAGCATTTCATTGGGATTTTTTGGTTTTTTTAAAGAATGGCTTTATATCAATGTTTAGCACTAATTTAAATAAAAAATATTTTTTTTATATGAAAAGATTTTAGTGCGTTAATGTTTCATATTTAAAGAGTTGTTGCCACCATATAGCTATAACGTTTCAAGTTTTCAATAGTAACTGCCACAATGTAGCTATGATGTTTCATAAAAGTAAAGATATTCGTGCCGATATATGGAATAACGTTAATTCTTGTTAAATGAAATCCAAAAATCCATTGGTATTTCTTGTTCAGGATATACTTGCCAACATAAAGCTAAAGCGTTTCAAGTTTTCAATAGTAACTGCCACAATGTAGCTATAGGGTTTCATAAAAGTAGAGGTATCTTTGTCGAAGTAAGAAATAACGTTAATGCTTGTTAAGTGGAAATCAACAGTTTATCGGTATTTTTTGTTTCGAATATACTTGCCAACATAAAGCTAAAACGTTTCAAGTTCTAAGGAGTAATTGCCACAATGTAGCTATGACGTTTCATAAAAGTAAGGATATTCGTATCATTGTATAGAATGATACGAATAATTTTTTAGATGAAACTAGCAAATCATAGATGTTTCTTGGTAAGAAAGTAATTGTTATCATATCGCTATAATGTTTTATTTCATTTGTAAGAAAAGGGACAATTACGTTTCACTTTAAAAGTATGATTTACACTATTTAATGCCAAATGGGTTTCCCGCATGGAGATTGTGGTGTAAAGTAGTAATTTTACAAATAAGTACAGTCTTATATAATACAAGTACAAGAATGTTTACTTGATAGGACAAATACTGTTCGATAAATCATTTCTCGATATAGATTATTCTGATAACGTTTCAACTTATATGCTATGTTGCCACCATATAGCTATAACGTCTCAAGTTCTATAATTTATATTTCTAATTGGTGGGAATTTAGTAAGGAGGTTTTTAATATGGAGAAAGTATTAGTGTTGTTTAGCGATGCCCTTTTACTTGCTGCTCCAATGTATGAAAAGAACACGCAGCTATGGGAAAAGTGGAATAGATATTATGAGGAAGTACAAGGAAATCATGACAAAGTAGTAACTTCAGCTAATATATCCCCTTCATTTTCAGCACTTGTCTCTTGGTTAGGTCAGAAACAAGAACAAGGGATTTCATTATTGCACATATATGCAAATCTAGATAAATATAAAATTGAGATTCGAAATGTACTCGATAAAATAATAGAGCAAGAATTTGGAGGTACGTCTGAAGAAGTTGAAACGGCTATAATATCTAATACAGACGTTGAAAAGTTAAAAGAGCAAATTGATCTACAAGAGGATTACTATCCTGTAAGTAATGATGCGGTATATTATCAACTACGAGATGGTATAGCCAAGAATCACTTTGAAGAAGATGAAGTAGGAGCAGTACCTGTTTTACCATTAGAAACTAAAAATACAAGTGGAGTTGCTCAGCTATCATCACACAAGGATGAAGATTTAAGGCTAGTAAACACCAATGAAGCAGAAAGATGGTCAATACTAGTCGATGGTGTTATTAGTAACATGGATGATCTTACCGCAGACTGTTTAGATACAATTACAATACAGTGGTTGAATCAAGCGAAATCTCCAGATGATTTTATTGATTTCAGCTATGAAAATGTACTAGATATGTGTAATATTCCAAAAGCATCAGCAAATGGTATAGAGTATTATCGTGCAGAAGATAAAATTAAAATTGCACAACGTATAGCTGCTTTGGCGAGTATCTTTATTTATTTAAATGACGATAATGAAGTCGTGGTTTTAAATGATCGTGCAGAAACTGGTGAGCAATTTGAAATGAAACGTGAAATAATTAAAAGACTTTTCGTTTTAGATTCTGTAGTTCTTTGGAGAGATAAAAATACCAATGATTACGTAGGTATTGAATCTTGTAGAATAAAGCCAGGTAGCTTTTTGTCGATGTATTTATACGGATCTAGTAGCACAACAGCGTTATTATCTAAAAAAGCATTGGAGTATAATAGTTATCGACACAAATTTCATAAGCGACTAATTCGCTATTTATCTTGGCAATGGAGAATTCGACAACAGTACAGTAATTTAAAAAGACCATATTCAATTGATGGAGAAAAAGGACTATTGTCTGTTATGGGGATTAATATAGCTAAGGGACGCCCCCACCGTATTCGTGAGCAATTAGAAAATGTATTAATAGATTTAGAAAAAGAAAAAGTTATTTCACATTGGGAGTACGCTGAGGAAATTGATGAATCAAGAATTGGAGAACGGAACTGGTTTAAGAATTATTACTCAAAATTAGGAATCATCATTTTACCACCAAAAGAGTTAATGGATAATATCGGCAGTTTGGCAAAGAAAAAGGTAATTGATACTCCGGATAAGCAAGAAAATAATGTGATTATAAATACGATAGCTCATAGTACAGTAAGTACTGAGGAGCTAATTAGAGAGAAAATTATGCACCAACATATGCATCAAAATAGAACAATGCGCGAAATAGCAGATGAGTTAGGCTTATCCCCTGCTACACTATCGAGATTCTGTAATAAGAAAATGAAACGGATTTCAAACAGTGTTAATGATAAGTTAACAAAATGGTATGAAAGACAAATGATAATCGAGTCCATGTAAGCAAAAAGGAGGAAACCACTTTGAAAATGGTTTCCTCTTTTTTAATGAATCTTATTGACGGAAAATTCAAACACGTTGTATAATTTTTGGTATTACCAATATCTTTAACATGTATTACCATAAAATAAAGGGGACGATGGCTTGAAAGAAAAGGAACGCTCCTCAGATAAAATTGAGAATGAATTAATTAGATCCATATTGGCTGGTGTTTATTCTGTAGGAAGTACTTTACCGCCGGAAAGAGAGCTTGCGAAAGAATTTGGTGTTGGTCGCCCAACTATTCGGGAGGCGCTTCAACGTTTAGGAAGGAGTGGATGGATAACAGGAAGAAAAGGAATGCCAGCGATTATTAATGATTATTGGAGCAATGGGAATCTAACGACACTTATTAATATTGTTGAGAATCATCATACCATTACAGATGAATTTATTATGTATTTATTAGAATTTAGAAGTTCGTTGACTCCGACTTATATTCGTGATGCTGTTACGTTTAATCAACCTAAAGTGGTTGCTCTCCTTGCCAATCTTGAGCAGCTTGAAGATAGTGCAGAAAGCTATGCAGCATTTGATTGGTATTTGCAAAAAAGGTGTGCTGGGCTTGCTGCCAATCCAATCTTTCTACTCATTTTAAATAGCTTCGATTCCATTTATGTAGATATGGCGAAAAGATATTTTTCTGTAAAAGATCATCGTGGGTTGTCCTTCAACTATTATCACGACTTATTAAAAGCTGCATTAAAGGGAGATGCAATTGAAGCTGAAAGATTGTGTAAGACAACATTGGAGAAAAGCTTGGCTCTCTGGAAAGATAGAAAAAAATAAAGAAAGTTGGAGGCGTGATAAATGAAACTAAAATATTTTAAAGAGTATTTTTCCTATCCTGATATTTTGATCATGAGCTGTCTTTTCCTCATTAGCTTTGGATTTATGATTTTACATTTAACTTCTATCGGAATTTTGGGTGCTTTTATTTTGGGAATGATTATATATTCCTTAGCTGAGTACGCTACTCACAGGTTTATTTTTCATCTAAAGCCACCAAAGAATGCATTTTTATTAAAAATGCTTAAGCGCCTACATTATGACCACCATACAAATCCGAATGAATTACATTTATTATTTTTACCCTTATGGTATAGTGTGCCAAACATTGCAATTTCAGGAGCAATTTTTTATTTTCTTTCATCCAGCTTGGTCATGACAAACGCATTTATTGCAGGTATTATGCTCTTTTTATTATTTTATGAGTGGAAGCATTATATCGCGCATCGCCCCCTTCAACCAATATCACCATGGGGGCGATGGATGAAAAAGGTTCATTTATGGCATCACTTCAAAAATGAAGATTACTGGTATGGTGTTACGAACCCAGCCTATGATTTTCTCATGGGCACCTTTAAAGATCAAAAGGATGTTGCCCAAAGTAAAACTGCTAAAAATCTAGAAAAACGTGGTGACCAGAAAATAGAATTATAAAAAATAATCCATTGTCATCATCCTGGAAATGTCGAATGAATTTTGCAGCTTCGACATTTCTCAGGAAGTGACAGGCATTTTTTCCTATTGAGTAGTAAGCATGGTAATAGATTGCAAAGGCTCGTTTGAAAGTGTTTCTTACCGAAAAATGCATCTATTTTGTTCTCTATTTCTCTTAGCATTGCGTCATTTTTCACGAAGTGTTTCGCGGATTCTATCTACAATCAGTATCGCGTTTGCCCCAGTGATTTCTTTAGCGACTAGTTCCAGAAGAATCTTTGTATCAACAGAAAATTTCCACGTAAAGCTATGGTACCTGACAATGTTATTGCGGAGAAACTCGGAATATTCAGGCGTGAAAGCACGACGAATACAGCCTTCATCATGTATCCATCTAAAAAGTGATTTGATGCAACGAACTCGGTGTCCTAGACTAGATGGCTTTAAGTGTTCTCCTGCTTCAATTAAGTAACCCTTTAGTTTTTCTGTAGTAAATTCACTCATGTTAATGTCACCAAAATAACGTAATAAAAGATTATATTGAAAATAATATGTTTTTAAAGTCAAAGGTGAATATCCCTCAATTTTTTTATCTAATTGATACTGTTCCCAGGCCTCAGTTAATAACATTATTCTTCACGCTCCCATTCTACAAATCAATTAATCTAGATTCTATTATGTTCAAGGAGAGTCTCTTTTATACGCAAGTTATTCAACAATCGTAGAAAACAAAAAAATTACTTAACCATGAGAACACTTGAAATACAAGAAAAAGACGCCTTCTCTATAAAAGAATAGCGCCCGATAATTGAACAAGATAAATTCCAAGGTTTCCCCCATTTATGTATAACAACTTTACTTCCTTTCGAAAGTAAACGTATTTCTATATATATTGCTTTTATTATACCGTCTATCGTAGTTTTTAGGATATCGCTCTTTTACGTTTACAATTAAACAGCTTTATTATCACTGCACAGCTTGAATATAAACTAATGCGTGAAACGGCAACACCGATATTACCACAAAAGGCAGAAAAAAATAGCCCTACTTTGGCAGTGGACTTGTTGTTTAGCTATAAGCGTGCTATACGCTATTAGCTATATGCCAGGGGTATTGTATATATTGCATGTACTCAAATCATAATTTTAGATTGCAGCTGTTCCATTACAAAAAGTATTAAACTAACTAGCAAATATGCGATTTTTATATGGGAAATAAGGACAATTCTGAGACTGCATACTTAATAAAACAAGTATGTTTTTTTCTATAAATCTTTCAAAAGAAAAAAAGGCGTAATCCTTGATACATAAGGGATAAGCCTCTTTGCTTACCTCTTGCAATAGTATGTAATGGCAAATACCTATATATGATATCACAAATTAATGTTATATTTCCCCAATCAGGATGAATACCACTATCCAACCATCTGTACTTTCCATATAATTGAAATATTCTATGTGTCGAGGTGAAATCATGGATTCTTCTTCGTTTTACTCTATTGTGATCATAATTGCTGCGTTAGTCATATGGCGTAGAACTTTGGCAATGTATCGCCCTATTAAAGGAAACGGAACCCGCATTCTCTTACCCATACTATTTTTGTTACTCCCCTGCATTCACATCATCTTAAATCCAAAAGCACATGCCGCTGGCTGGGAATGGATTTGTGCAGCTATCTTTGGATTTCTTTTGTCAATTCCACTTATTTGGACTACTCACTATGAACTCCGATTCGATCAGCATATTTATGCTGTAAGAAACAAGAGCTTTATTATTACCTTTCTCATCGTACTTATTATCCGTTTTTTACTTCGTGATTATTTAAAATGGCTAGGTCCAGAAACAGAAGCAGCACTATTTATGACTGTAGCACTGGGATATATCTTACCTTGGAGAATTATCTCTTTCATCAAATTTCGTCAACTATACAAAAGTCGAATCCAAACTAACAATAACATTGACTTACAATAACACTAATTATGTGAATGGAAAGTACTTTCAGAACTTCTGAGGGGACTTTCCAGGTTTTGCAATACATTGGTTTTATGCTAACAAAAGATGCTTATTTTTTTGAAGAACTATGTTAATTTTGAGGAACAAAGGGACAGATTTACTGCCCCCTATTGTTTACTTATTTTGATTTTTTTTGGGCTCTTAATGCGATTTTTTCAAGTCCATTTTCTCCCGCAAATTCTACATCTGCTTTTGGTACAGCATTTTTATTGTTCTTCAATTGATTATTCTTATTTTTAGCCATTTTTTCACCACCCTTGTAGCCTGATTTAGTTATTCCTTCAAGGATGCCAACTATAATAAATACACTATATACAGATAGCGGAGTTGTGTTTTTTCGTCATCAGCACCCACGATTTTAGTTTGCTTTCTTTTTTGTAGCCTATTCGAATTGATTTACTTCTTTAAATAAACTGCCCCATTCGCTCAATAAGAAATTGAATACAAAGCGATTGCACCCAATGGTTTTAACAATTAATATTTTTTGTTCCTTCGTTGGATAGATACGAAATTTATATGCTTTGTTGTAGCTTTTGAATAAAGTTTGATTAAATTAATCTAATAAACCTTGATAAAAGAGCAAATAGAAAAAGCGTGCTTTGAAAAAAGATTGATCAAAACACGCTTTTTCTATATTCAATTGAATCATCCTTTTATAAAAAAGTTTGATGATTTTTGTGATCCTTGCTCAATTAAAGCGCTCGATTATTGAAGTTCGGTTTTAGACTAATCCACTTCACATATTTACTTTATGAAGCTTCAAGATGAAGACTGCTGCCACGATAAGAAGGGACACCGTCAGAAAAGTAACTGCGAACGCGCTTTGCCCACTTGCGTACAAAGCTGCGGAAGCAACAATGAACACAACCAGCTTAAGCGTAGTTCGTATGGGGAAGGAGAAGATGGGGAGCGACGCCTTCGGGGAGAGAAACATACCCCATAGAGTGGCTATGACTAGTGGCGTGGCAACCGCGAGTATAATTTTGACCGCTGCCCCTGTCTTGATATGATAACCCCAGTAACTGAACGCAGCCATTGCACCAAGCTCCAGTAGAAAGAATCCGGTGAGGACGCTAACACCTATCCATTTTATTTCCATCCGACTCTTCCTCCCAATAAAAAGAATTAAGAAACTAATGTTAATTCTTTTTATATACAATATGTTTCGGTCATATTCTAAAATTCTGCCCTTTAACTTAATAACAATTATTTCAAAATCCCGTGATTTGAGCAATCGCCTTATTCCAGAAAATGGCCCTTTAGTTGAGTAACTTTATAACACATAAAAAGAATCAATTAAAAAAGGATTAATCAAAGTGGATTCCTCTACAACAGATTAAGATATAATTTTCATATAAATATTTGCTTAAAACCTGTGTAGAAGTCTTGTTTTTATGTTTTTAATCGTGGACTTGCATACTTAAAAAATAAATACCCCTATTCGTTTTAAACATATATTCTTCATAACAGCATGCATAATAATCTTCTGTTTCTAATTTAACCCAATAAACTTCTTCTAGTTCTTGTTTGAATTCATTTAATAACTGTTCTATTATATATTCCTTCGATGTCAATCCATGTAAATCCATGTAAATCATATCCATGTGGTATTGTACCAAACCAAGATGCTTCCCCATCAGGGTATTGACAAATAAGGGAATCTTTTTCCAAATCTTTCAACTGTATGAGTTCTATTGTGTCATTATTAGTAGCGTGTGTAGCCATTTTTGCAAGCTTATATATACTTTCCCGCTTATTTTCTGATAAAAGAGTAAGCTCATAATAATTACTCACATGTATTCCTGCATTAACTTTAGCAAAATCGTTTTAAATTTCATTTATTAATTTCATATTTAAATCCCCTTAAATTTAAAGATTCTTCAGCTAAATGTTAGCATATAGTTTTGATAGCTAGTCAGACTTTCATGTTAGTGCAATAAGAAAAAACAAAGTGTAGATAATTCCGATTCCTCTTTTTATAAACGGGCATACTTTTTTCAAAACAGTACGTCTTTGCTTCAAACCAAAACTAAATAACCATTGCTAGGTTTACCGTTTCCAATGTACAAAATTATACTATTTAAAATTTCTTCACACTCTGATGTATCCTGAGAAACTTTCTGTTTTGTCAGCAATCCCCCTCTTCCTCTTTCTTGTTAGGATAAACATCAAGTCCAATTTCTTGAACAAAACTAATCGTCATTTGGTGTATCTATTGCTTTGTTAAGTTGATAGCTGTATTACAGTAATATGTATAATTCAATTAGTAAATCTATACTGAAATAAAAATATAATAAATTTAGTTGTATTAATTAATATTATGACTCTACATGTTAATTATAAAGATGGTGTAGATATGAGATTAACAAGTGAATGTGTAGAGCCTAACACTTGAGATATTGAACTTGCAATTATGTGAGTTAATTCCTGAGAGGAGAACTTATAACATGACATTGACAGATTTCCTTTATCAATGGTTTTAAATAGTAGAAAAATCGTTAATAAATCTAGCTGAATACGAAGATCTCTTTATTAAACTAAAATTTTCATATCAAACCATATGATATGAAAAGAGCAATGATTTTTGTATGTTTTATACACACTGTACATATACACTTTATATATAGGTTTTACATATAAGGTGTATAGAAATGAAATGTGTTAAATATGTTGATATGAAATCGATATATCAGCCACAAAACCTTTATTTTAAGGGAGTGATATATACAGTTTGTATATACAGCTTATATATAAAGTTTATAAATAGAGCGTATGGATGATTTGTGAAGTGTTTTAACATGAAATGTTTGTAATTTGATATTTTTTATAAAGGATTATTCAAAAGAATGTCAAATTAAATATTAAATTTATAGTTTTATAGAAGGTGTTGTTAATTACATGCAACCTGAAATTGATATATATTATATACAGCGTTCATGTACGCTGTATAAATTCATGTTTATATATCAACATTTTAACTAACTTTAATACTTATACGCTTTATATGTAAGTTCTATATATAATCACTTGATATACGTCTTATATTAATGTAATATATTTGTAGGAATAATTAACCAACGTTTTAAGGGGGAGGCAACTTGAACGAGGTATTGAGCGAAAAGTATAAAGTAATTAAATTTCCTGATGAAGTTGTGAACATGTTTGCAGACATTCTTGAAGAGGACGAAATACTTTATAATGTATTTCATTACATAGGATCTGAGGTAAATAAACAATACCAAGAGACGAAATATATGAGAGGCATCTCAATAAATGAAATAGTAGGTAATGTTGTAATTGATAGGAGAGTTAAGAAATTAAAGGGAAAATCATACTCATTAGAGGTTGAACGAACCAATATATCAAGAAGATCTGCTGAAGTAAGTGTTAGTACATTATCTTCAATGTCATTAATAACTGAAAAAATTATGCACCCTTATAAATTTTTAATCTCAACAATTAGAGGGCAGCAGGTGTTAATTGAACTTGGAAAACGTAAAGAAACGAATAGATAAGAAAAAGGAGAGATAAAATAATGGCGAAGAACTTTCTTAAAAACGAAGTAGCAGTAAAAATGACAATGGTTGGTTTTGGTCAGGCTGGAACTAGAATGGTAGATAAATTTGCTGAATATAAGCATACGGATGGAACATCTGTGTACAACTGTCTTGCCCTAAATAGTAACGATGGTGATTTAGCCGAATTAAAAAACGTACCAACAAGTAACCAAGTATCACTAAAATTAGGGGGACTAGGGAAGAATCCAGAACGTGCTGTAAAAGTACTAGAATCAAATGATGAAGCGAAAGAAAAGTTAAAAGAATTCATCACAGAGCGTGTAAGACCAACAGATGAATTGGTACTATTTTTTGCTGGTTTAGGCGGTGGAACAGGTACTTCTACAATCATTAAAGCAATTGAAGAATTCTCGGCTTTTCATAATAAACCTATAATCGCTGAAGAACTTAAAAGTATGGCAATGAAAATTCCTAGAGAGGAATTAATAGCAAATCAACAAAAGTATGCAAAAATTGCATTCAATAATGCAATTGAGCGTAAAGATTTTATTAAAATGGGTATTGTTGTGACACTCCCTGTAAGAGCCGATGGCCCTGATGTACTAAGACAAGTAAATAAATTCTCTCAAGAGATTTGGAAGTTAGCAAATGACCCAGCAAAAGGTGTTGCATTCGTTGTTTTCGCAGATAACCAACATTTCTATGATGAATTTAAGGGATTAAACGAAAATGAGAAAAAAGGTATTGCTAATTCACGAGACTATGCGAATCAGCGCATTGGTGAAATCATCCATGAATTAAATACAGCTTCTAATGGCGCAGGAACATCTGTTATTTTAGATTCACAGGACTTTAAACGTATTTTATTAGAGAAAACTGGTTGTCTAGTTATTAATAAAATTTCTCGCAATATGAATCAAATTGAAAATAGTAAAGAAATAGTAGATATGTTCTCAGAATCGTTGAAAGGAAGCTCTTTCCACCATCCTATAGAATTAGTGAAAAAGAACGATGATGGTGAGTTGGAGGCTTCTAAGGTGCATCATTTTGGAATGCTTGCAATTCTAGACGAACAAAAGAATATTGATGATTCATTTATGGATGATGCAAAAGTAGAAGTTACGAATACATTACCAATCAACGGTACGGTATTTAATGGGTATTTAATTAGTAAAAATGATTTTATGGGCAGTGTGTATACGTTCTATAAAACTGATGCATTACCGTCCCGTTTGTCTAAGGGTTTAGTTGAAGAATTCAATGAATTTAAAGAGAAGCAAAATCAAATTCAGTTTAAAAAATCTCAAATTAGTACAATTGAAATGCAAGATCAAGACGATGATTTCAGTATTAATTTTGGTGATTACATCGATATGGGAACTAGTAATGAGGAATCATCAGCAGATGCTGAGAATGATGAAGAATTAGCTGCATTTATGGATCCAGACAAAATGTTTGGTACATCAAAATAATAAAAAAGAGGCCTGGGAATATCCCGGGCCTCTTTTTTATTCGGATGTCATAATAGATTTCATATACTCTATCATATTTTCGTTTAAATAATTCTCTATAAATAGGTGTTTTTTTGCTAAATCTTCCTCTTTTTTAAACCAACCAACTTTTTTCATACGCTCTTCCTCAGGTTTTTCATTCCAGAGTTTTTCAGCTTGTCTTCTTAATTCTTTACGAGCTCTATGTTCAATTATTATGTTATCCAGTCTTTCTTGTCTTTGGCGTTCTTTCATAGCAATTGGATCTTCAGGCTGAGGTAATGCTTTTAATACATTTTCAAATTTCTCTTGAAATTGTATTTCGATGTTTTGTAAATGTGCTTGAACCTTTTGTTCCACCAATTTCTCGATTGTCTCAGCTGCGTCCTGAAAATCAAATTGAGATAATATTTCGTTAGAGTGGTTTTCAGGAGATACTGGCCTTAGTTCGAATTGATGCGGTAAAAGTTCGATTATGGCATCTAAAGACCACTTTTCATCCCTTTTCTGCTTTATGAAAAGTGCTATATTTAAATCTAATGAATTATATAGCTTTTCATTTGTATTATTGGTTCTAAGAGTCCCGTGCAATCCCTTCTCTTCTAACGTATTAAACCAATTATAAACAGTATTATGGTGTCTACCTACTAACTTAGAAAACTCTGTTATTCGCCAGGCCTTTTCAAAAGCGTCTTCGTGTAATGAGTTCTCATCATCTACCATGGTTTGTTCTGAGTGATTTTCCTGCTTAATCATAGTATTACCTCCTTAGCAGTATGTAATTTCGCTGATAAATGACATTAACATGAAATGCGAGATTGATATGTTAAGTGTTTTTCGACGGTACTAATAGGAATCCCTTTCTTATCTGGAATTAACATGAAAGATAACATTAACATGTTATACTCAAAGTGTTAACAGAACATTAACAAAGTGTTATCTATCCTCACCAAATGTCGATGTTTTGTTAACTGGGATTTGAAATGCATCAATGTTATATAGGATTAATGAGGTACCTTTGTCACCCATATCCTTATAAATGGTTGCTATGAGATTGACAGTTTTATTCACATAACATTAATGATAAGTAAATATAACCGATTTGTAAATAAATTATGAGGATATAGCATTAAACTTTCAAAAAAATAGGTATAAATATGATTAAAAGGGTCCATATTATTAATAATTGTAGTATGAGCCTTTTCCATAGATAACACTTGAGGATATATAACAGATACCTGTTTGACTAATAGAGTGTAGTATCTCTTTTTAACTGATTCCAAGACTAGTAAAGTAATTTTAGATAACAACTATTATAGGTTCATATAAGCGTTAAATTCTAATAGTTAGTCGAGTTATTGGCTATTAGTAGTTTGAAACACTACAAGGTCCCATTCGCTTTGTTGTTGGATAGCTGTAATGCTTAATTTCTAAGTGTTTGCGATAAAGAAAAAAGTTTTTATAGAAGGATCTATTCAGTCCCTAATTATAAGCAATAAAGACTGATGTGAATCTTGGTTTATTAACGCTTTTATTAATAGGGACATATACCTATTGCTGTTTTGTCAATGTCTTGTTATCACAATAATCAAGAATAGTTGATATGAGATTAACAATCTTATCATTCTGAGGATTAACATGTTAATGTTTATTGATATGTTAATCTCATTAATGATGAGTATTTCAATCCAATTATGTGCAATGTCAATCTCATGTTAATACTTACAGAAAGGATTTCTACATTTAAAATAACGATCCTTTAATTATTCGCCCAAGAGTAGATTTGAAACCTCTAAGCCGTATATTACAAAGTAATTTTACTCATGTTAATATTATTTTATTGATTGAATTAACTATAATGAGCGCTGCTTTGTTTGATAGTCTATATTTCTTAGTGATTTTTCTACTTGAAACTTCTAGTAATTTATAAAGCGCAATTCTTAACTAGTGTGGATTTTCTCAATTCAATTTTCGTCCTAATAAAGCCATAGTTTTTATTGATGTTTTGTTAATGTCTTATTTTCATTACTGCTAAGTATAGTCAACATGAGATTAACATTCTTATTCTTTTGTCAGCTAACATGTTAATGCCTATCGATATGTCAATCTCAATCCTGTTATGTATTTCGATCCTGCTTCGCGAAATGTCAATCTCATATCAATACTCTGCGAGAAGAATATATTTGTAAGAAGTATTAAATCTTTAATTGTATATCCAATAGTGGATTAGAGATCTCTAAGTTACATGTTACAAAAAACTATATATATTAATTATATTACTTTATTAAATATGGTCCGATATAATGGATGTAATTTTGCTTTACAGTCTATATGTTCTATTAACCTTCTGTTCGAAATACTTTATTAAAATATGGAGAAACATTCTTTATATTTTAATAGGGAATCATTATATTTATTAATGTTTTTAACCTCTATAAATTTTTATATTTCAATTCTGTTCTAATAAACCTATGGTTTATCCATGTAGTATTAGTTTCTTGTTATCCTTAGTATCAAGGGGGTGACATGAAGTTAACATTTTTACTTTTTTGAAGGTTAACATGTTAATGTCTGTTGATATGTTAATCTCAGTTCAGGTTTGCACTTTGATACTTTTTCACGAAATGTCAATCTCATGTCGACATCCTTCAAGGAGAATGTCTTTGTAAGAAGTACAAATTCTTCAATATTTATGCCGATTGCGCATTTTTTTAGAGTAACAGTATCAGTATGTCCAAGATTTAGAGATTACTTACATGTATTTTGAATTTTTTGCACCTGAACCGTTTATATTTTTTGTAGGATTTTTTGCTTTTTTGTCGAATACACTTAATGCAAGGAGGGACATTACATGATTATTAAAGACTATTTCATCAATCTATCTATTTTTTCTTTATTAGTTAGCGCAGCAATATATATTCAAGTGTTTACGATTCATTCCAGGCGATATTTTGAAAAATTCTATGGGGGGATCATCGCAGTTACTTTGATGTTCTTTTCTTTTCCGTACATGGGATTTTCCTACGATCTTCGAGTTGTTCCTCTTATTCTATCTTTTATTTACTTTGGTCGCATTGCTGGTTGGATTACGTTAATTAGCATTATTATAATGCGCATCTTTTACATTGGAGGGTATTGGGAACCTCCTGTGATTGCTTATTTAGGTATGGGTATCTTATTTGCTACTTTTAAAACATATTTTAAAAACCTTCATCCTTTTAAAAGTGCATCTTTATATTTTTCTGTTTTTTTCGGAATAAAATGGTTAGTTGGTGTATTCTTTAATAATACATTACTTTACACTGGAGGCTTATTATATATAGCTTTAGGACTTTTAATTGGACTATTTCTTATGGAAGCCTACCAGAGATTGTATTATTTAACACAGGACTTATCTAAAATGAATCGGGAATTAAAAAAAACGAAGCAAGAACTCAAAGATACCGTACATGAGCTTCAAGGGGGTATCTTTAAATTTAAAAAAGTGGATAAACATTTTATACACACTTTGTGTGATGGGCAGTTTTATTATCAAAACGGAATTTATTCTGAACGGGTGGTAGGAAAAAGTTTACGTACTATTGATGCTTCTATTATTCCTCCCCATTTAGTTCCACAATTAATGAAGTATTATCTTCAGGCGTGGGAAGGGAAAGAAATTATATTTGAATTACCCTGGCCGAATGATAAAACTATTATTCTTATTGCGCTTAGGCCGATTAAACGAAATGGACAAGTTATTGAAGTTGTTGGTTCTACAGTCGATATAACCGAAAGGAAAAAGGTAGAATCAGAATTAAGAGCTACCAAAGAATTACTGGAATCATTTATCAAGCATAATGTAGATGCTATTACCATATCTGATCGAGAAGGGCATATTTTACAAGCCAATAAAGCTTATGAAAATATATTTGGGTGGTCATCACACGAAATCATAGGTAAGAGATTACCTTGTGTACCAGATTTCTTAATGGATGAATCACTCATTAATATTCAGAAAATTCTAACAAGGGAATCAATAGTTACTAGATTAGAAACTGTTAGACAACGTAGCGATGGAAGTCTTCTTGATGTCAGTCTGACGGTTTCTCCTATACTAGATGTAAGAGGAAATGTGATAGCTTTATCAGCAATATGTAGAGACATCTCTGAAAGAAAACAAGCAGAAAGAGAACGGCATCGATTACACCAACAATTAAGAGATAGTGAAATGAAGTACCGTGCACTAATCGAACAAGCAACTGACGCAGTATATGTAGTAGAGCTGAATGAGGATCGTGTTCCAAGTCGATTTATTGAAGTAAACCCTGTTGGTTGTAAAAGATTTGGATATAGTAGAGAAGAACTGCTCTCGTTACCGTTTCCAAATGCTGTACCACAAGATTCACCAATGATTGTAAGGTTGTTAGAAAAAATTAGAGAGGGACAAACTTCCTTCACTTTGCAAGATGAATATGCTTTTCCAACAGGAAAAATAATAACAACTGAGTTTGGTGTCCGTATTTTTAACTTAAATGGTAAAGAAGTTTTCCTAAGTATTTCTCGTGATATCACTGAACGGCTAAAGACAGAAGAATTACTACGAAAATCTGAAAAACTTGCTGTCGTAGGACAATTAGCGACCGCAATGGCACATGAAATTAATAATCCATTAACCGCAATGAAAGGGTTTATGCAATTACTAAAATCAACGGAAAATGAGAATAATCAGTGTTATATAAATATAGTATCATCAGAGATTGAGCGTATAGAAAGTATTACAAATGAATTTATGGCGGTAGCTAAACCACAGGTGGTAAAGATACAACCCAATGATATTAGTGTGCTAATGGATCAAGTTTTGATGCTACTGCAACCTCAAGCAATGATGAATAATATACAAATTCGCATCGATTTTACAACTGGTATTCCTTTGATTCCATGTGAAGGAAATCAATTAAAACAAGTGTTTGTGAATATTTTAAAAAATGCAATTGAATCCATGCCAACGGGAGGGGAAATTCTGATTCAAATTGATAAACTTGAAAATGATCAAATAAGCATTCGTTTTATCGATCAAGGGTGCGGGATTCCAAAAGAACGTATACCATATCTCGGAGAACCTTTTTATAGTATTAAGGAAGAGGGGATTGGCTTAGGGTTAATGATCTGTTATAAAATTATCGAAACACATCAGGGAAAGGTATTTATTGAGAGTGAAGTGAATAAGGGAACTATAGTTGAAGTCACTCTCCCTATTTGTACATTTCAAAATTAATACATTCTTTTACTGAAATTTTATAAGAAATCATAGAATGGAATTGTGAATAAACATGAGTAATGAGCAACAAAGGATTTCTGCTATGGTAAACACTTTAGAAGATTATCGAGTTAAGGACATATCTAATAACTAAATTTATTTTTAGTGAGCAGTTAGCTTTTGCTAGCTGCTTTTTTGTATATATTGTAATCGATTGTTCATTTTACTGCTTTTTTGATGTTTCATATACAGATTATATAGCCTTACAAAGCTTTGTAAGTGTTTTGTAATATTTACGAGAGACTTTTTTAACAGTTATGAGAGAGAAATGAAAGATTTGTTATATATGATGAAATTAATCTTACTAGTAGGTGTTCTAACTCACCTAGAAACCAAGGAGGAAAAATAACAATGAAAAAATTGAAGCCAGCACTTAGTGTATTAGGTAGTGTATCGATGGCACTGACTTTAGCATCTCCTGCTTTAGCAGATGTAAAACAGCCGAATCCAGGAAGTACAGTTGAAATATTCAAAGAGAATGCAAATGCAAAAAAAGAAGATAAGAATTTCACGCTCGGATCTGATGGGGAAATAGGTTCGCTCATTACACAAAACATTGAAATGACAAACAACGATTGGGACAAAGATGGTATTTCTAACGACCTAGAGATTAATGGATATAAAATTGAATTCAATTCACAAACTGGGAAAAATGAAGCGAAAGCATGGGATCCCGAGAAGGATAAAGGGAAACCAAAATTTATATCGAATCCTATGAATGCAAATACGGATGGTGATCCTTTTACTGATATGTATGAGGTTGAGAATTATAATAATGATTCTGATACTAATTTCAATCCGATAGTTGCCAATATGCCAAATTTACAAATTGGTGTCAAACGAATTGAAGTGATTCCTATTGCAACCATTACGGATAATAATGGCGGATCTGTTAGCAGAGGATGGGAAAAAAGCGTATCTACACAACATTCATTTAATGTAGGTCTAAGTGGCTCAGGTGGTGTAGAAGGCTCAGCAGCCGGTCCTGTTCCTTCCGGAAGTGTTTCAGCAAACGTGGGATACGGATATTCAAAAACAACTACTGAAACGGAGAGTTATACAAATAATTTTGATTGGTCTACCGCAACAACTGTGGATACAGCGAACGCAGCAAAATTACGGGTACATTTGGAATATAAGAATGTAGGCACAGCATCCGCTGAAAATGTTTCGCCTCATTTTAATATTCGTTTAGGAAACAAAATTATTAATACTGTAAAGGCAACACAAGATCGTTATAAGGCAAACTATTTAAGTACAGAAAAAGGTGGACGGAATAAAACAGAAGTAGTAATTGACAGTTTAGAGGGACAAGCAGATGCGAATATTGTCTTATCATTGGATGAATTGAAAGCTGTTGAACAAGGGGAACTTCTTTCGATTGAAGTTTTACCTACAAGTACAATGGATTTATCCATCGAAAAAGGTGAAGAAGTAATGCATTTAGGAGATTCAGGGAGATATGAATCTAGAGTAAATGCAGCTACAGAACAATTAGAAACAGATATAGGAAATATACCAAAGTTTAGGATGTATACTCCTAAAGATAAATCCTTTGCTGATAAGCCAGTCTTATCCTATAACGAAGTTTTTCAGCATATTAATATAGATACGAATAAAGTAAAACATATTGTAAACAAGGCTAAAAGTAATAATCAAGTATCAGTGGTCTCAGATAATAATGGAACTGATGCATTGAACGCTTTAAAAACGGGGCAGGGGGATCGCAGTTATTTACATAAAGACTCTGTACACGGTGCTTTTGCAAAACTACAGCAACCAACATTAGTAGAGGGTAGTTATGATCCTGTTACGCAAAAGATTCGGGCATCAATCTTACCTGGTTTATTTGGTGTGAGCAAAGAAATCCCTACTACTTATAGCAAGAAATGGAATGCTCCTTCACAAACAGTAACACTAGTTAAACGTGAGAATGGATATACATATGAGTCTAGAGAAAATATACACCCTATTAAATCTGAAATTGCAGCGCACAGAAAAGTTACATTTGAAATTAATGACGCACACAATCTAACGCCTACACAAAAGATTGATGCAGAGATTAAAGCTAATAAAGAATTCGAAGATTATGTAGTAGATAATTCAGGTGAATTTGTTACAGAAGGAGTTCCTTATACTGTAGCTTCATATGGAAATACAGCTTATTGGGGAAGTCATCACGCAGGGAATAAATGGGAGTATCTTTGGGCTGAGAAATCTAATGATGAAAAAGTGAATGTAATTATTGAAAGAGTAGGTCAACCTAAACCTGGAAAACCAATTAAAAAGGATGAAGAGGTATTAATTAAATTCCAAAGTCCTATTTATTCAGATTATGCATATTTAAAACTTCAAGATAGTTATATCCATTTAGATCAAAAACAGAACGCAAGTACTTTTAAATTTAATCATGCATATCCAAAGAACTTCACTGGATACCATAAGCAATGGAACATACTATCTAATGGTAACAAGTTAAAGGTAGAATATTTAATCGATTATATGAAATATGGTAATGGAGAGAATGGAACTGATACTATAGCATGGAATCTATCAAGAGCTCAATAATAGGTAACAGTTCTGTTGCTAAGTTTGAAAAAAGAACCGGTAATGAACTGAATTCGAAAAGTTAGATACAAAAATTTAGGCTACTAATAGGGAATGAGTTCGATATGGAATGAGGGCACTGAAAAACTCCATTTAGTTCCACTTGGCG
This sequence comes from Bacillus cereus group sp. BfR-BA-01383, assembly GCF_022663495.1. Lineage (NCBI taxonomy): Bacteria > Bacillati > Bacillota > Bacilli > Caryophanales > Bacillaceae > Bacillus > Bacillus cereus group sp. BfR-BA-01383. Next base: position 54 of record NZ_JAKUFP010000033.1, on the reverse strand, counting down.
AGATATTCGACGATTGAATCGTCGAATATCTCGCCTTTTTAATTTATAATAGAG
>NZ_JAKUFP010000032.1:0-51428 GCF_022663495.1 Bacillus cereus group sp. BfR-BA-01383 | reverse complement strand
CAAACCAAAAACACCTCCATTGAATTTGCATACTTAGTATGCGAATTCAGGAGGTGTTTTTTTCATGTACCACTATTCGGGTTCACTTCAAGACAATGTATGAACGCTGTGGGTGTTTTTATTTATATATTAGACAAGTTCTTTTGATACAACGAATTTACGATATGCACCATGATGAGTTGGACCTACATATTCGTTGATTTTGAATGAATGACGAATAGCCGCTGTGATAAATTCTTTAGCAGTTTTTACTGCTTCTTTCACAGATTTTCCTTTTGCAAGTTCTGCTGTAATTGCAGCAGAATATGTACAACCTGCGCCATGTGTATTTGTCGTATCAATTTTTTCTGATTCTAGAAGGTCGAATGTTGTTCCATCATATAGGACGTCGATTGCAGTTTCTGTACCAAGCTTACTGCCGCCTTTAATTAGAACGTATTTTGCACCTAAAGCATGGATTTTCTTCGCTGCTTCTTTCATGTCCTCAAGAGAATTAATCTTCACACCACTTAGTTGGTAAGCTTCAAATAAGTTTGGTGTTACAACTAGTGCCTTTGGAACAAGAACGTCACGTAAGCAATCATTTGTTTCAGGATGTAATGCTTCGTCTGCACCTTTACATACCATAACAGGATCAACTACTACATTTTTGAAATTGTGCTTTTCGATTGTTTCAGCAACCATTTCAATAATTTCTACTGATCCAAGCATACCCGTTTTTAAAGCATCTACTCCAACACCTTCAATTGTTGTTTCTAATTGTGGCTTTAATGTAGAAGCCGCGATTGGGAATACGTTATGTGCCCACCCGTTATGTGGGTCCATTGTTACGATTGTCGTAAGAGATGTCATTCCATATACGCCAAGTTCTTGGAATGTTTTTAAATCTGCTTGTATACCAGCACCGCCACTTGTGTCAGAACCAGCGATTGTAAGTGCTTTATTTAATGTCATTATGAAAGCCCCCTCAAGTGATATAATGAAAACTATGTTTTCACCATTATATCAATGTTACGAATAAGTACAAAGTGAAAAGTAGATGATTTACTTGAGAAGTGATTTAAAATCTTGTATGTAGGAGACTTGGAATGTTTCGAGATAATCGTACAAATGAATTAGTTATATTAAAAGAAATTGCAGAAACGCTAAATACATCAAATGATACTTACCATGTATTGCAAGCAGTCCTAGAAAAATTACTTAGTGTAACAGGTTTAACGACAGGATGGATTTTTCTTGCGGATGAAAATGGAAGGTATACAAAGCTAATTGACTATCAGTTACCAGAGGCACTTACATATGAAAATAAACGCCCAATGTGTGAAGGTGAGTGTTGGTGTTTACGTGGTTTTGTAGATGGGAAATTAGAGCGAGCGGTTAATATTATTGAATGTAAAAGAATTAATAATGCAATCGAATATAATTGGGGAGATACGGAAGGGATTCTTCATCATGCCACGGTTCCTTTAAAGGCCGGAGGAGAAAAATTTGGGGTATTAAATGTTGCAAGCCCAGGTAAAACACATTTTTCAGAAGAAGAATTGGTTTTGCTCCAATCCGTTGCTTTTCAAATTGGGACGGCTTTAAAGCGAACCAAATTATATGAAAATGAAAAGCGAAGAGCACATTATTATGTGAAATTGGAACGTTTTATTCAAGCGTTAAAAACGATTCATAAGTTTAATGTATTACCTGAGAAAGTGGTAAATCACGTAGGTGAAGTATTTCAATGGAACCAAGTGGCGTTTTTTATTAGAGAAGAAACAGAATTATCTTTGCGAGCGTCTTATGGTCAGGAAGAGTTACAAGACGATGTGAAAGAAGCAGCAAAGAAGGCATTAGAAAAAGATGAGCCTGTTTTATTAAAACGTCAAATTGGGCATAGCGTACATCCAAATAGGGCCGTTATTGCTACGCCGATACATATTCAAAGTCATATATTTGGTGTCTTGTGTGTTAGTTCAAATAATGGAGAGTTTGATGTTAATACAATAGATGTAATCCAAGCTCTATCGAATCATATTTCGTTAATAATAGAGAATTTAAGATTAAATGAGCAACGCCGTGAACTTGTACGAATGGAAGAAAGAAATCGGTTAGCAAGAGATTTACATGACTCAGTTTCACAAAAATTATTTTCATTAACCTTTATGACGAAAGGCGCGGAGGCGGTTTTAAAAGGTCAAAATGAAAAGGTAGATGGATCTTTGCATGAGATGCGTGAACTGGCGCAAGGGGCTTTAAAAGAGATGAGGACATTAATCTGGCAGCTTCGTCCGGCGGGGTTAGAGAAAGGGTTATTACCAGCTTTAAAGCAGTACGGTGAAAATTTAGGATTGAAAATTAGGGAACAAGTTACAGGTGTTCGTGATTTACCACGTGTGGTAGAAGAAACATTATGGCGTATTGGGCAAGAAGCGCTAAACAATGTAAGTAAGCATGCGGGTATAAAAGAAGCGACGATTTATTTTAAAGTGACTGAGAAACATGTATCGTTAGAAATAGTAGATCAAGGCAATGGGTTTAGAGAAAAAGACATAAAAGAGAAGAAGTCACTTGGCATGACAACGATGCGTGAAAGGGTAGAATTGATTGGTGGAACAATTAAAATTGTAAGTGAAAAAAAACGAACGAGTATACAAGTAAATGTGCCATTATGATGTGAAAATGAGGGAAGTTTGTGAAAATAAAAGTATTGTTAGTTGATGATCATACAGTTGTTTTAAAAGGATTAGCATTTTTCTTAAGTACACAGGAAGATCTAGAGTTAGTCGGAGAAGCAAATAATGGAAAAGAAGCGTTAGTGAAAGTGGGAGAAACAAATCCTGATGTTGTACTAATGGATTTATATATGCCCGAAATGGATGGCGTTGAGGCAACAGCGTGTATAAAAAAAGAATATCCGAATGTGAAAGTGATAGTATTAACTAGCTTTTCTGATCAAGCACATGTACTGCCGGCATTGAAGGCCGGAGCAAGTGGTTATATTTTAAAAGATGTAGAACCAGATCAACTTGTTGAAGCTATTCGAAGCGCGTACAAAGGTAATATTCAATTACATCCTGATATAGCAAATGCACTTCTTTCTCAAACATTACCGGAGGAAGAGAAAGAAGCGGAAAATCTCATTCATGTAGATGTATTAACGGCAAGAGAAAACGAAGTGTTACAGCTGTTAGCAAAGGGAATGAGCAATAAAGAAATCGCTTCTGTGTTAGTTATTACAGAAAAAACGGTTAAAGCGCATGTAAGCAGTATTTTGAGTAAATTAAACTTATCCGATCGCACACAAGCAGCATTATATGCAGTGAAGAATGGGATTGTATAAGACGAAAGTCGTAAGACCTAGTTCGCCTTTAGAAGGTGGACTTTTTTTATGGAAAAATACGTCTATGTGAGGACGAAATTACTTTGATATCAAGATAAAATGTATTTGTAAGCAACAACAATTACAAGGGAGTAATCCTTTTTTGTAAGTAATATATAACAATGTAAGAGAGAGTAGTAGGAGGAAGAAATAATGGCAACAGTTTTATTCGTAAAAGCGAACAACCGCCCAGCGGAACAAGCAGTAAGTGTGAAATTATACGAGGCATTTTTAGCAAATTACAAAGAAGCACATCCAAATGATACAGTAGTAGAACTTGATTTATATAAAGAAGAATTACCATACGTAGGCGTAGACATGATTAACGGTACATTCAAGGCAGGTAAAGGATTTGATTTAACAGAAGAAGAAGCAAAAGCAGTAGCAGTTGCTGATAAGTATTTAAATCAATTCCTAGAAGCTGATAAAGTTGTTTTTGGTTTCCCATTATGGAACTTAACGATTCCAGCAGTACTACACACGTATATTGATTATTTAAACCGTGCTGGTAAAACGTTTAAATATACGCCAGAAGGTCCAGTTGGTCTAATCGGAGATAAGAAAATTGCATTATTAAATGCACGCGGTGGCGTATATTCTGAAGGTCCAGCCGCAGAAGTTGAAATGGCTGTTAAATATGTAGCAAGTATGATGGGCTTCTTCGGTGCAACAAACATGGAAACAATCGTTATTGAAGGTCATAACCAATTCCCAGACAAAGCAGAAGAAATTATTGCAGCAGGTCTTGAAGAAGCTGCTAAAGTAGCAAGCAAATTTTAATTAAAATTATAATCGTCACTCAAAAAAAACAGCATTAACGTTTATGTTAATGCTGTTTTTTTATTAATTTGTAGTTTCGTTATGTTTAGGAAGCGGAAATGCATTACCGATAGCTGCTGCTCCGAGCATCGGCAATAGTAAATTAAGCGGGAAAAACATAAGTAATAATAATGTTATAGCTATCGGTTTTCTTAATGCATAGCTTGAGATTGCTGTCGTTACGATGGCCACAGATGCTATTGGATCTATAGGAAGAATGGAAGCCATCGCGAATCCGATACTTGACCCAGAAAATATAATTGGGAAAATATGTCCGCCGCGCCAACCTGTATTTAAACAAACGGCAGTAATACATAATTTTAAGACTCCTGAAAGAAGTAATACCCAAAAAGATAAATGGCTCCATTCAACGACTAAATCTTTTAATTGATGTTCCCCAGAAAATAATGTGTATGGGAGAAAAGTCCCCGCAATTCCTAATAAAATACCACCTATAATTCCAAGTGTTAGTTTGTATTCGCGGAAAGGATGGATGATTTTCTCTAATGTAAATTCTACTTTGAAATACAAGAAACCAACGAGAGCACCGATGCAAGTAAGAGGGAGAAAGGCGATCCATTCATTGATTGAAAGGGATCCTTCCCCAAAATCAACAATAAAGGATCCACGATTATCGAGTTTACTAAGCAATAAATAAACGGAAAAACCAGCAAAAGTAGTAGTTAAATATACAACTGCTTTTTTTCTTTTAGAAAACCCATTAATTTGTTCACCCTCATTTTCATTCGGAGCTAAATAACCGAATAATGGAGCGTTAAAAATGACGCTTAAAGTAGCACCAATTCCAACTTCTGTTAGTTCGTTCATTCCCTTTAAAGCGAAGTTAAAGCGATCTCCTACCCATGTACAAAGTCCGCCGATAATTCCAACAAGTGCGGCCTCTGGGCCTAGACTAGCTCCAAATATTAAAACAATAAGCGCAGTTAAAGTAGCTTTATGTACAAAACGGTATTCAATTCTGCCTGTTTTTTTATATTCACCCATTACTTCTGGCATAAGACGTGGATATGTACCGAAGTATTTTTGTGTTAAACCAACGAGGATACCGCCGATGATTGTTACACAAAGAGTGTAATAAGGGGGAGAAGAGAAAACGTTAGGTAAATATCCCCAAATAAAGTGGATTCCGATATTTAGCGTAACTAAAAATAACCAAACCGTAGCCCCTACTATAGAGCCTAAAAGAATGCCATATAGAGCGAGTATATAGTGCATGTCCTTTGTATTTGTCATGTTATACCTCCGTTATGTAAGTTGTAATAGAGAAAGGATTATATATGCTAGTGTGAAATGAATGGAATATATATAGTATCTTTGTGAGAGGTTGGCTTATTCAACATATATATTGGGATTTCATTAGAGCTTGGGTCCTATAAGTTAAACCACTTATTTAATTCTATATATTGATTGGAATTTTTTAAAGGTCTTTTTTGAATAAATATGGAATATACTTCTTTTGTTGCTTTATATGAAACTGTTGACATTTATTTTAGAACATTCAGAAAAACCGTTTGACATTAGGAAATTATTGCTATAAAATCAACGGTAATTGCATAGTCTTATCAAGAAAAGGTGGAGGGACAGGCCCGATGAAACCTTGGCAACAGCCGAATAACGGAATTGTGCCAAATCCTGCAGGTAATAGCCCTGAGAGATAAGAAAGAGATTTTAGAGCGTGTTTTCAAACTGCTTCTTTCTTATTTAGGAAAGGAGCAGTTTTTTATTTTGCATAAAAAGAAAGGAGAATGAGAGATGGGAGAATCATGGGGAAAGGGAACAATTTGTGTGCAAGGTGGCTATACGCCAAAGAATGGTGAGCCACGCGTTCTACCGCTTTATCAAAGTACAACGTATAAATACGATACGTCGGATGATTTAGCAGCATTATTTAACTTAGAGGCAGAGGGCTATATTTATACACGTATTGGGAATCCCACACTAGCTGCATTTGAACAAAAGTTATCAGATTTAGAAGGCGGTGTAGGAGCTGTTGCAACGGCTTCAGGGCAAGCAGCTATTATGCTCGCAGTTTTAAATATTTGTAGTAGTGGAGATCATCTTCTTTGTTCTTCAACTGTTTACGGGGGAACGTTTAATTTATTTGGAGTAAGCTTACGTAAGCTTGGTATTGATGTTACGTTCTTTAATCCTAATTTAACGGCAGATGAAATTGCGGTACTTGCTAACGATAAGACGAAACTCGTTTATGCAGAATCGTTAGGAAATCCGGCAATGAACGTTTTGAATTTCAAAGAACTTTCAGCTGCAGCAAAAGAATTAGAAGTACCTTTTATCGTTGATAATACATTAGCGACGCCTTATTTATGCCAGGCATTTGAACATGGGGCAAATATCATTGTCCATTCCACAACGAAATATATTGATGGTCATGCAAGTTCTCTAGGCGGCATTGTAATAGACGGAGGGAATTTCGATTGGACAAATGGAAAATACCCTGAGCTTGTCGAACCTGATCCGAGTTATCATGGTGTGAGCTATGTTCAAAATTTTGGAGCGGCAGCTTATATTGTGAAAGCGCGCGTTCAATTATTAAGAGACTACGGAAACTGTATGAGCCCATTCAATGCCTATATTAGCAACATTGGTTTAGAAACACTGCATTTACGAATGGAGCGTCATAGCGAAAATGCTCTCGCAGTTGCTAAGTGGCTTGCTAATCATGATCGTATTGAATGGGTGAATTATCCGGGATTAGATAGTAATGAAAATTACTCGTTAGCACAAAAGTATTTGAAGAAAGGTGCTAGTGGCGTTTTAACATTTGGTATTAAGGGCGGATTAGAAGCAGCAAAAGAATTTATTGCAAATGTGAAACTAGCGACGCTCGTAACGCATGTAGCTGATGCGAGAACTTGTGTTATACACCCTGCTAGTACGACGCACAGACAATTAAGCGCAGAAGATCAGCGTTTAGCTGGTGTTACATCTGATTTAATCCGTTTATCGGTTGGTATAGAAGATGTTTCTGATATTATTGCAGATTTAGAAGCTGCGCTAGTCGGAGGCAAACAACATGCCGATCATAATTGATAAAGATTTACCAGCTCGCAAAGTATTACAGAAGGAAAATATTTTTGTAATGACGAAGGAGCGAGCAGCAACACAAGATATTCGTGCTTTGAAAATTGCTATATTAAATTTAATGCCTACAAAGCAAGAAACAGAGGCGCAATTACTTCGTTTAATTGGAAATACACCGTTGCAATTAGATGTTCATTTACTTCATATGGAATCGCATCTGTCCCGCAATGTAGCGCAGGACCATTTAACGAGCTTCTATAAAACATTCCGTGATATTGAGAATGAAAAATTTGATGGACTCATTATTACAGGAGCACCAGTTGAAACTCTTTCTTTCGAAGAAGTAGATTATTGGGAAGAGCTTGGACGTATTATGGAGTATTCAAAAACAAATGTAACATCTACGCTTCATATTTGCTGGGGGGCACAAGCAGGTTTGTATTATCACTATGGTGTGCCGAAGTATCCTCTTGCGGAAAAAATGTTCGGTGTATTTGAACATGAGGTTCGCGAGCAACATGTGAAACTATTACAAGGGTTTGATGAGTTATTTTTTGCTCCGCATTCTCGTCATACAGAAGTGCGAGAGAGCGATATTGAAAAAGTGAAAGAATTAACGTTATTAGCTAATTCTGAAGAAGCGGGTGTTCATCTTGTTATCGGGCAAGAAGGAAGGCAAGTTTTCGCACTCGGACATAGTGAATATAGTTGTGATACGTTAAAGCAAGAATATGAACGGGACCGCCAAAAAGGGTTAAATATTGATGTGCCTAAAAATTACTTTAAACATAATAATCCAAATGAGAAGCCGCTTGTTAGGTGGAGGAGTCATGGGAATTTACTATTCTCTAATTGGTTGAATTATTACGTGTATCAAGAAACCCCTTATGTATTGTAAATAATGATTGTGTAACACGTGGCAACGTTTTCTTTGTAAAGATTACCCTTTATTTTCCCGAATGTTCGAAATACATTGTTTTTCTGATTTTTTACTCATATAATTTCATCTAAACACAATTTTTGAGGGGTGGACAGTATTATGAAAGAAATTCAAGTGGGGTTATTAGGTCTTGGGACAGTGGGGAGTGGTGTAGTTCGTATTATTACAGATCATCAAGAACGACTTATACACCAAGTTGGATGCCCAGTAAAGGTAACGAAAGTGTTAGTGCAAAACATTGAGAAAGAGAGGGAGGTCGAAGTGCCTTCTACTCTATTAACACAAAATGTGAATGAAATTTTAGATAATCCTAATATTGATGTTGTCATCGAAGTTATGGGTGGTATTGATGATGCAAAAGCATATATTTTACAAGCTTTAAAAGGCGGGAAGCACGTTGTGACTGCAAATAAAGATTTAATGGCGTTACACGGAGCGGAACTCTTAGCGGTAGCAAAAGATAACAATGCTGATTTATTTTACGAAGCTAGTGTAGCTGGAGGGATTCCAATTTTAAGAAGCATCGTAGAAGGACTTTCTTCAGATCTTATTACGAAGGTAATGGGAATTGTAAATGGAACGACAAACTTTATTTTGACGAAAATGTCAGACGAAGGGAGAGCGTATAACGACGTGTTAAAAGAAGCTCAGCAGCTTGGATTTGCAGAAGCAGATCCAACATCAGACGTAGAAGGTTTAGATGCAGCAAGGAAAATGACGATTTTGGCTACTCTTGGTTTTTCTACAAATGTAGAGCTTGGAGATGTGAAAGTAAAAGGGATTACTTCTATTACAGCAGAAGATATTGAATATAGTAAGAGCTTAGGCTATACAATTAAATTAATTGGTCTTGCAAAGCGAGATGGCGAGAAATTAGAGGTTACAGTTGAGCCAACTTTACTTCCAAATACACACCCTCTTGCAGCAGTGCAAAATGAATATAATGCTGTCTATGTGTATGGTGAAGCAGTAGGAGAAACGATGTTTTATGGACCGGGAGCAGGAAGCTTACCGACAGCGACAGCTGTTGTTTCTGACCTAGTTGCTGTAATGCAAAATATTAGGTTAGGCGTAAACGGAAACAGTGCGGTGTCTCCTCAGTATAAAAAAGTATTAAAAGAGCCAGATGAAATTGTTGTGAAAAAGTTTTTAAGACTGCATGTGAAAGATGAGATTGGTGTATTTGCAAAAATTACAGCATTGTTCTCTGAGCGCGGTGTTAGCTTTGAAAAGATTATTCAAATGCCACTTGAAGAGAAAGGGAAAGCAGAAATTGTAATTGTAACGCATCGTGCTTCTCTTGCAGATTACGAGTACATTCTACATACATTGCAATCGTATGAAGAAATAGATTGTTTGAAAGCAAACTATCGAATTGAAGGAGATGCTAAGTAGTATCTTTTCTAATAAAATGAAAAAACCTATTAAGCGGCTTGCTTAATAGGTTTTTTTCTATTTAAAATCTGCGTACCAACTTGAATAAATGCTTGAATAATCCAACCTGTTGTAAAGGATAAAATAATTGTTCCAAAATAGATTGGCCCATCTAATAAGAAGCTTAATGTTAAAAATAAAAAAGCTAATGAAATTTCTGTTCTTCTAAATGTCCATTTCTTTTTCTCAGCAACAGTTAAAACGAAAGCCTCTTGAGGTGCCGCGCAAAGGTTTGTAGAGACATAAAGACCGATTCCGGCTCCGACGAATAGATTTCCGCAAATAAGTGTTATATATTTTGGAAGAGAGCGGATAGCGTCCATAATAGTTGTAATGGAACCAACCCAGTCAACGAAAAGAGAAATAAGAATCATCGTTACAATTGTACCGATTGTAATTTGTTTTTTGTTCCAAAAGAGTACGATAAGGGTAAAAACAAAGTTAATCATGAAAAGCCAAAAACCAATACTTATCCCGAAATTTTGATATAGTGCAATAAAGAAGGAATCATAAGGACTAAGTCCAAAGGAAGTAATTGTCGTCATCATATTAATACCGATGGCGAGAATGAGTAGACCACCAATGAAAAATATATATTCTAATTTGAATCGAAGCATAGTTGTATATCCTTTCAAAATGTATTTGCTAGAAAAGGATATATTGTGGAAAGCTTACCAGGTCAAGGGAGAATTTTTGCGAGAAGGGGAGAATGAAATGACGAATATAAGAAAGATTGCTGAACTTGCTGGTGTATCTGTTTCGACTGTTTCACGTGTACTGAACAATCATCCGTACGTAAATGAACAGAAACGAAAAGAAATTTTGGCGATTATAGAGGAATTAAATTATACGCAAAATGTGAATGCAATTCATTTAGTGAAAGGTAAAACAAATGTAATCGGTGTTTTATTACCACACGTAAATGATCAATATTACAGCGCGATTATCGGGGGAATATCAAAGGAAACCGCAAAGAACAATTATAATATGATGCTCTGCCAGACAAACTATAGTGAAGAAAAAGAACTTGAAATTTTACATATGTTAAAAATGAAAAAGCTTGATGGAGTAATTATATGTTCAAGGACAAATAGTAAAGAAAAACTTGAAGAATATACGCAGTTTGGTCCAATTGTTATGTGTGAGGAAATAGATTCGAATTTCATTTCAAGTGTACACATCGATTACTATAAAGTGTTTTCACAAGGGATGAAAAGCTTAATAGATGATGGTCATACGCGTATCGGATATTGCATCGGAAGAAGTAATAGCATTAATAGCCAAAGACGAAAACAAGCGTATGAAGATTCGCTTCAACAGATTGCTGTCACACCGTTAGAGACCTGGAAATTTAAAGGCTGTTTTACGGTGGAAGATGGGCGTAATGTAGTTAGGGAATGGGCTCATATGTCTGTAAAACCGACGGCGTTTCTTGTATCTTGCAACCATATTGCTGCAGGAATGGTAACAGAGGCGAAAAAACAAGGAATTCGTATTCCAGAGGATATTACGATTATCGGATGTGATGATCAAGAGGTGGCAGATATATTAGACATTACGACGATTTCATATTCTAGTAAAAATGTTGGTGTAAAGGCATTTGAATTATTATATGAAAAGATTAATGACGAAAAAATAGATGTGCAGCATGTAGAGTTATTACCAGAGTTGGTAGATAGAGAAACGACATAATAGAGAATGTGTGAAAATCGCTTTTCAAAATTTCGTTTGGTATAATTATGGACAATCTATGAGGGGTAAAAGGGGTTTTGATATGAGATCAAAAGTGGTAAAAGTAATCCTACTCATTACAATTTCATCTTTCTGTTTATTTGCATATGGCTTTGTTTCGGGTGTAAATGATGTATTAAATCCAACAGCTTCAAACTTAGTTAAGAAAAACGATGTAGTGGCAAAAGAGAAAAAGAAAACAGGAACGTTACAAATAGTTAGTTTGGGTGATTCGTTAACGCGCGGCGTTGGTGATAAAGAAGGAATTGGCTATATTGGACGAATGAAAGAAGATTTACAAAAAGATTATAAGCAAAAGGTTGCATTAACAAATTTAGCAGTTAGTGGTGCGAAAATGCCTGACTTATTAAAACAAATTGAGAGTAGTGGCGCTCAATATTCAATTAAGCAAGCGGATGTAATCGTTTTAACGATTGGCGGGAATGATTTATTTCCAGGTTGGGAGTCGCTCGGGAAAATAGATTTAGAGACGTATCGCCCTGATACGGAAACATTTCAAAATGAAGCGAAGAAAATTATAGACGAAATTCGTAAATTAAATCCGGATAGCCCTATTTTTTGGCTCGGTTTATACAATCCTTTTGAAGATGTAGAAGATTTAAAAGGATCTTCAAACATTGTTGTAGACTGGAATGCAGCTTTAGAGAAATTAGCGCTAAACGATAAAAATGTGTATATTACACCGACATTTGATCTATTCCAAAACCGCGGAAAAGATTTATTATACTCTGATCATTTTCATCCGAATGAAGTAGGGTATACATATATGGCAGAACGCTTAGTTCAAAATGTTGCAAGTAAATTAAAACTAGAACAAGGAGGGGTAAAATGACGACGATACTTTCCGTACGAGACTTAAAGAAGGTAATTGGGAAGAAGACACTTGTAGAGAATATTTCCTTTGATGTGAAACAAGGAGAAGTGTTTGGGTTCTTAGGGCCAAATGGTGCAGGAAAAACGACTACGATTCGAATGTTAGTCGGATTGATTAAAGCAACAGAAGGTACGATTTCTATCGGTGGCTATTCGATTAAGGGAAATTTCAGAGAAGCAATGCGTCAAATTGGGAGTATCGTTGAAAACCCAGAGCTGTATACCTATTTAACCGGGTGGGAAAATTTAAAGCAATTTGCTCGTATGCTAGGTAATATATCAGATGAACGGATTGTTGAAATTTCCAAAATGGTTCACTTAGACGAAAGAATTCACGACAAGGTAAAAACATACTCGCTTGGTATGAAGCAGCGCCTTGGAATTGCACAGGCGCTTCTTGGGAATCCCAAGTTACTTATATTAGATGAGCCAACAAATGGTTTAGATCCGGCAGGGATTCGAGAACTAAGAGAATTTATACATAAGCTTGTAAAAGAAGAAAATATGAGTGTGTTTATTTCAAGTCACTTATTAAGTGAAGTACAAATGATATGCGATCGTGTCGCTATTATTCATAAAGGAAAAATGATAACAGTTGCACCGATCGAAGAGTTAATTAAAACGGCAAGTGATCGTGTAGAATGGATTGTTACACCGATTTCTAAAGCAAAAGATATGCTAGAAGATGCTCAAGAGGTAAAAGAAGTGAGCATAGAAGGTGAACGGCTACTATGTCGTATGGATGTTGCATCTATTAATGTTTGGAATAAACACTTTGTAGAAAACGGGATAGATGTACATAGCGTGAAAGAGCTTGTATTTACACTAGAAGATTTATTTATTGAACTCACAAGGGGTGAGCAGCATGCGTGAATTTGCGAATCTAGTTTTAAATGAATCGGAAAAGATTTATCGTAAGAAGCGTATTTTTGTTGTCATGCTTATTTTAGCAATCTTGATCCCACTTTTTGTGTATGCTCAGTATCGTGAAATCGAAACGACACAAAAAAGGCTTGGTACAACTGATTGGAAAGTTTCATTACAACAGCAAATTGTTGATTCTCAAAATCGTTTGAATAACTCCAGATTGCCAGAAGAATGGCGTGATTGGCTAAAAGTAAGAGTGGAACAGCAACAATATTATTTAGATCATGATATTAACCCGATGGCACCGGGCGCGCCGACTTTTGTAAGGGCGTTTATTGAACAGGGGATTACATTATTTATCCCACTTCTTGTCATGATCGTCGCCATCGATATCGTTTCAGGTGAACGGAGTGATGGAACGATGAAGATGCTACTTACGAGGCCAATTCGGCGGTGGAAAATACTTCTTAGTAAGTACGTAACGATGTTGTTTTTCATTTCGCTCATCTTGCTTCTCGTCGGTGTGTTTGCTTACGCATTATCGGGGCTTGTATTTGGATACTCAGGATGGAAATTGCCTATTTTAACAGGATTCGTCATTGATAAGGAAACATTAAATACGAACTTTGTACATCTTATTCCGCAGTGGCAATATATCTTAATGGCGTACGGATTAGCTTGGTTTGTTGCTATCGTTGTCGGAACTATATCATTTATGGTTTCTGTTTTAATTCGTAATACACCAGCTGGTATGGGAGTTATGCTAGCCGCATTAATTGCGGGCGGTATTTTAACCTCATTTGCAACATCTTGGGAAGGCGCGAAATATATTTTTAGTGTGAATTTATCATTAACGGATTATTTATCAGGGAAACTACCTGCATTACAAGGGTTATCAATGGGATTTTCCTTAATGAATTTAACTGTTTGGGCAGTAGTATCTCTTATCATTTCATTTGTAGTATTTACAAAGCAGGATATGGTGAATTAATTGGACAGGAAGTGAAAGCATGGAACATGTTTTAAAGAATGATTGGGGGCCATTATTGGCATCAGAATTTGAGAAAGAATATTATCGTACGCTAGCTGATTTCTTGAAAGAAGAGTACAGTACACATGTTGTTTATCCAAAAGTAGAAGATATTTTTAATGCCCTTCAGTATACAAGTTATGAAAATACGAAGGTTGTTATTTTAGGACAAGATCCGTATCACGGACCTAATCAAGCACATGGCTTAAGCTTTTCTGTACAACCGGGTGTAAAAACGCCACCGTCGCTGTTAAATATGTATAAAGAACTTCGAGATGAATATGGTTATGAAATTCCGAATAACGGTTATTTAGTAAAGTGGGCGGAGCAAGGAGTATTATTATTAAATACTGTATTAACAGTGCGACAAGGTGAAGCAAATTCTCATAAAGGAAAAGGATGGGAGCATTTCACGGATCGTGTGATTGAGCTGTTAAATGAACGTGAAAAACCAGTTGTTTTCATATTGTGGGGACGCCATGCACAGGCGAAGAAGAAGCTCATTACGAATATGAATCATCATATTATTGAGTCTGTACATCCGAGTCCGTTATCAGCAAGACGTGGTTTCTTTGGCAGTAAACCGTATTCTAAAGTAAATACGATTTTAGCTAATATGGGCGGGAGAGAAATTGATTGGGAAATTCCAAATATATAAACGCAAAAAAGGTAGCTAACAATTGTTAACTACCTTTTTACTATTACCGTTCATTTTTTAGTTTTGCATCTAGTACAAAAGTACCAAATGGGATAACTGATGCAGCAAGTGCGCCAAGTGCCCATAAAATTGATTTACGGTGTACGATTGTTACTTGAATTACCGCAAAGATGAATAGTATGAATAAAACGCCGTGAGCCATACCTGTAATTTTAACAGCTGTTGCAAATCCCGCGAAATATTTTAATGGCATTGCTACAAATAATAGTAATAGGAAAGAAATCCCCTCAACTAAGCCGATTGCTCTCAGTCGTCCGATTGGTGTAGATAACATGAAGTAGCCTCCTTTAACGTCTGCTTGTTTATAGTAAATTTGTATTCTTTTTCAAAATAAAATAGTCTATTTTGTTCCATTATATACAAAAAGAAAGTTTACACTACGAGAATAGTGCAAAGTTCAAAATATAGTCACAAAAGCATCGTAATTTAAATGAAAACCTATTTGAAGTGTTTGACTTCAAATAGGTTTTATGAATGAAAATATTAAACAAGTACTTCCGTTTTTAAAACGAATTTCTCTACAACTTTCGCAACGCCATCGTTCATATTTGTATCTGTTACGTAATTTGCGATTTCTTTAATATCATCTGGTGCATTGCCCATTGCAACGCCAAGACCAGCGAATTCAATCATTGCTTGGTCATTATAGCTATCGCCCATTGCAATAACTTCTTCACGCTTAATGTCTAGCGTTTGAATCAGTTGATTCAAGCTTGTTCCTTTTGTAACGCCATATTCAGTGAATTCTAAGAAGAATGGTTTTGAACGCATCACGCTTAATTTGCCTTCTAGTTGTTTTTGTAGTTTCTTTTCTACTACAACAAGGCGTTCAGCTTCTTTATTCATTAATACTTTTACTACAGGTTCTTTAACCGCAGCTTTAAAGTCATCTACTACAACAATTGGCATACCAGTAATTTCGCCTTCAATTTCAGTATACGGATTATTTTCTTCCGTTACGATATCGTCGCCAATATAAGTATGAATCCAAACGTCTTCATCTTTACTAATTTCAAATAGGTTGTGAACGATTTCAGGAGATAGCGTACTACTAAAGATTTCTTCATTTGTTTTACAGTTAATAATTTTTGCACCGTTAAAGGATAGAATGAAGCTACCGTATTCTTCTAAACGAAGTTCTTTTGCAACATTGCGCATACCAAACGTTGGACGCCCAGAAGCCAGTACAACTTTAACCCCTTGCTCTTGCGCTGTCATTAAAGCCTCTTTCGTGCGAGGTGAAATGGTATGGTCATCGCGTAATAAAGTATCATCTAAATCTAAAACAATCATTTTATAAGTCATATAGAAAATTCCTTTCTTTGTTGGAATAGAAATAAATTTTTATGAAGATATTGGGGAATATATATAGTAAGACATCGAACCTCTTTGCATGAAGATAAGAAAGTTCCTGCATTGTTAGTATAAATTATCATGAGCGTGTTGCCCATGATAATTTACCATTATCGTAACAACTCTACAGATAGAGTGCAATAATGGAAGTTTTCCAATTTACGATAGTTGTTTTTCTGAGGAACGAGAAAATAGTATTTCTAGCAAGATCGCCATTACAGATCCAAGAACAAGACCGTTACTTAAAAATGATGCTAGAAATGGTGGGAGCGTAGAAAATGCTCCTGCTGGAATGAACATAACCCCGATTCCTGTAAAGATTGAAAGACCTGCTACTTTAAATAATCGTTCTTTATCCTGTACGGTTTCGTATTCGCGAAAAGCGAGACCGATCATACTTGCAAATACAGGATAAATCGCAGCATACCCAACTGCAACAGGAATTGCTGCAAAAAATGAAGTAATCTTTGGGAATATACTAACGAAAATAATAAAGCCTGACCCTAACATAAATGGAAGGCGTTTATAAATATTTGTCGTTGCGATAAACCCTGCTGATCCAGAAATGGCAACAGGACCAATAGCTGAAAATAGACCACCTAGCAATTGATTTATTCCTGTTATAATGCCAGCTTGTTTGAAGCGATTCTCTGCGGCACCTTCTTCATATTTAGAAACAACTTTTTGTACAACACGAATACTTGCTAACATATTTGTTAGAAGTAATAGTGTAACGAAAACTACCGTAATCGCCATGTTCCATTCAACACGAGGCATCCCGAAAACAAATAGAGACGGAAGACGGATTATGTCTGTCACAGGTGTTATTGGATTAGATAATCCGAAGCACGCAAATAATATCCAGCCACAAACAATACTGAAAAGAACAGAATATTGTCCAATAATAGGTAGCTTCATGATGAAAAAGGATAGTAAAATAACAATAAGTGAAAGAATAAATACGTCGGCCTGAACTTCTGTATGTTTTCCATCGAGGCCAAACATTCCTTTTAAGAAGGAGCCGCTAAGTTGTGCAACAAGAAGAAATAAATACGTTCCAATGACTGTGGGTGTGAAATAGCGAACTAGTTTATCGATAAGTCCAAAAACGCTAAGAAGAATGCAAATAATACCACTTAATAAGAAGGCGTATTGAAGAACTTTAAGCGTTTCAGTGCTTGATCCAAATAATACGACGCCTAAACTCGCATAAAGGGAGAAAATTCCCCACCACAGGCCTGCAGGACCTTCTTGGATAGGAAGTTTATGACCAAATATAGCTTGCAGTAGGCCGGCAAATCCAAGAACAAATAATGTTCTTTGTACAAATGCGATAGCTTCAGCACCATCGAGGCCATAACTAGTTGCGACACTAATTGGTACAATAAGGCTTCCGGCTAAAATAAATAGTGCCCATTGTAAGGCGGAAAGGAATGTCTTCATTATATCAACCTCTTTCATAGATTCCGTATCTAGTATATATGTATTTCATTTCCACTGGCAAAGATTGTAGATAGAGAAAAGAGTTGAAACACGATATGAATGCACGTAAGCAATTATGGATAGCAGTTATATGTATGACCTTTATTGTAATTCTAGGAACACTAGGTTTTATGATGATTGAAGAGATTAGTTTGTTTCAAGCATTTTGGATGACGATGATCACTGTATTAACTGTTGGATACGGAGATGCCGTTCCTTTAACGCAGGCGGGGAAAGTATTTGCACTTCTTATTATCCCTGTTGGCGTCGGTATCGTTACGTATGCAATAGGAGTAGTAGCAGCTATGATTATTGAAGGGAATTTATTTCATGCAATGCGGAGGAAGAAGATGGATAAACAAATAGCACAGTTACAAAATCATATTATAGTATGTGGTTGCGGTAGAGTTGGGCTTCAAGTTGTACATGAATTACAGGAGAAGAAAATTCCATTTGTAGTTGTGGATAAAGATGAAAGTATATTCGAACAGGAAAAGCTTTTATATGTACACGGGGATGCAACGGAAGATTACGTATTACATAACGCGGGAATCTCAAAGGCGGCTGGTCTAGTCGCTATTGTAGCAAATGATGCTGAAAATGTATTCATTACATTAACAGCAAGAGGATTAAACGATGCAATTAAAATTTTAGCAAGAGCTGAAAAACCAGAAACCGAAGAGAAGTTACGGCGTGCCGGCGCGAATAAGGTTATTAATCCATCTAGTATGGCAGGAATTCATATTGCAAAAGGTATTGCGAATCCATTAACAGTTCATTATATTGATACAGTGTTATACGGAGTAGAACAGTCATTTGTCATTGAAGAAATTTTAGTCGGCAAAGATTCTATATTGGTCGGTAAAACATTATTAGAGGGCGATGTGAGAAATCAGTTTGATGTAACAATTTTGGCTATTTTAAGGAATGGAAATATTATTCATAATCCAACGGGGCAGGAAAAACTGCAAGAACGTGATATGATAATAGTATTTGGTTCAGTAGAGAAACTGGGGCAATTTGAGAAAGAATTACAAAGTGCGAGGTGATAAGGAATGCAAATATCTAGCGATAAGATTTTAAATAAAATGGCGAATGAAATTGCAAAGGCAAAAAGTAGTGAAGGGCAAAAGTCTAAAGAACATGTATTAGTTGTGCGAGCACTATGTGATTTATTATTAGATGAACAAGTTGAATCGCATACGTATAGAGAGCCACAAGTTCAATCACAAATAATCGGCTCTCAGCCTATGACAACAGTTCAACCGGTTATGCCGATTTCTGGAGAGCCAGTATATATAAAAGAAGATGATGCAAACGGTAACTCTTTATTGGATTTTTAAAAGCAAAATCGTTTGGCTTATATGAAAAAATTGCTTATGATAAAAGTAAAAAAGGGGAATTAAGATGAAAATTTTCTTTTTACTAGGTTGTATTGCAGCGGGGCTATCTGTTGCGTTAGGGGCATTTGGAGCACACGGTTTAGAAAATAAAATTTCTGCAAAAATGTTAGAAGTTTGGAAAACAGGTGTTACATATCAAATGTTTCATGCAGGTGGACTATTCGTAGTCGCTTTATTGATGGATAAGATTCAATCATCACTTTTAACTACTGCTGGTTGGCTAATGGTAGCTGGGATTATTATGTTCTCAGGTAGTTTGTATGCATTAAGTACGACAGGTATTAAGTTCTTTGGCCCAATTACACCTCTTGGTGGTGTAGCATTTATTGTGGCGTGGATTCTAGTAGGAACTGCAGTTGTAAAAGGGTTATAAAAAACAAAAGCTGGCAGGAGCCAGCTTTTTTTATGGTCTTGGAGGATAAGTTGCTTGTTGACTAGGTAAATACGTAATTTCTCCTGGGAATTCTACATAATCTAAGTAAATCATTAGTAGCAAATAGCGCTTTCCAGATTTCGGTTCACTAATAACGATATGATCACGGCCAGCTGCCTCGATGATCCCTGTATAAGATTGTGTACCAAGCGAACTACCACGTTCATAAGTCATTACAACTGTAGCTGGCTTACCCTTGTTTAAACGAAGGATGTTTTCAATATACGATTGCTCTAGTGGTAGCATCCCTTGAGAAGCTGCAAGTTGAGCCTGAGCAACCTGTTGTTGCATCGCTTGTTGCTGTTGCTGTTGCCCAGGAGTCATTTGTTGCGGTTGCACATAAGTTCCAGATGGTTGATAAAAACCTGTTCCATAGTATGGGTTTTGTTGCTGTGCCATTCAAAAATCCCTCCTCATTTTCATTCCTTAATATACACCAGGACAATCCTCACCAGATGGTTGGAAGAAGCAGTGCTTTTTAAAGCGACCAGAATTTTGTTGGTCATACCAAGTTGGTGGGCAAGGGCCTTCAGGTCTAAAAAACCATAAGGAAAAGTTGGCAGGCCAAAAACGTTGTCCTTGAATGGTTCGTCTTGCTAAGGCGATATCTTGTTCCCTTGCTCGTTGATAAAAATACCCTTTTTGCGTTGCCTCAAAACCACCAGGATTTTGATAAACCATTTGACGTAAATTACGTATTTTTTTAAAATCTAAACAATTTCCGCGGACACGATTCACCCCAACGTTTCCGACCAACAACATTCCTTGTTGCCCTTCTCCTTCGGCTTCAGCACGCATTAGTCTAGCTAATAACTTTACATCTTCTTCGTTATAAGCAATAACACCCATTATGTGTCACCTCTCTTTTTGGAATAGCTTTTGGAAAGAGGTTATTTCTAGATGGAGTGTGGAACAATTACTAGTTCATACGTATGAGAAAAAGGACTCAGATATGACAACCAAACGAAGTTTTACATTTTGTGAGGGAAAGAAAAAAAGCTAGCGTGGGCTAGCTTTTTCATTAGAATATTTTAGACCATAAATTTGAGAAGAAATCACCAATTGAACGTGTTGTTAATACGAACCAATTTGCTTTTTCCACTTTTTCTGTCGTTTTTGCAGCAACTTTCATACTTTTATTTCCGTCTAAGAAACCGTATTTATCAGTTGATTCTAAAACGATGGAACCAACCTTTGCATCTTTCTTAATAGGAGCAACTAAATGTCCATCTTCAGCAAGAGATTTATCTACTTCAGCTGAAATTTTGTAAGGTGATTTGCTACCTTTTGCAGTAACTACTGTCACTTCTTTTTCTGGTGCAACTGTTACGTAGTCTTCTTTTCCTTTTACTACAGAAATTTTGTTATTTTTATCTACTTTTAATTTCTGTTTTTCGAAGTTATTAAATCCATATTCAATTAATGCGCGAGATTCTGTGAAACGTTCGTCCATTGATTTTGTCTTAATAATGACTGAAATCAGGCGCAAATCATCACGTTTTGCTGTAATAGTGAATCCATATCCAGCGGTATCAGAACTTCCTGTTTTTAAACCATCTGCTCCTTCATAAGCGAAGGCAGCTCCTGGTAACATCCAGTTCCAGTTTTCCATACGAATTGGTTTTGGATGATTGTCTGGGAAGTTTCTAAATCTTTGTTTTGTATCCTCTAGCATTTCTGGATACTTTGTAATAATTTCTTTTGAAAGAATACCCATATCGCGAGCTGACATAGAGTTTTCTCCGTTCGGATCAGTTCCTTCAGGATGTTTCCCTTTTAAATCAGCATTATTTAAACCGGTAGAATTTACAAATTTATATTTCTTTAACCCTAGTTTTTTCGCAAGATCATTTGCGAGATTTAAGAAGTTTTTCTCACTTCCTGCAAGAAGTTCTGCTAAAGCAATACTAGATCCGTTTGCAGAGAAGATAACGATAGAATGATATAATTCTCTTACAGTATATTGACGTCCTTTTTCGAACGGTACGTTAGAGAATTCGTTATTACGAGAGACTTCATAAGCGTAATCAGAAATATTTACTTTCGTATCCCAAGTAATTTTACCTTCTTTAATTGCTTCTAAAACAGCGTAAACAACAATTAATTTTGACATACTAGCAATAGCTAGCAATTCATCTGGTTTTTGTTCATGCAGTATTTTTCCTGTATCTGCATCAAATAGAAGTGCAGCAGCTGCCTCTATATGTATTTTTTCTTCGGCATGGGATGTTGTTACTCCTAAGGAAGAAAATGACAATAGAAACACTAGTAAAATAGACAAGATTTTCCTCATATAAATTATCACCTTCGCATCGTTATTAGCATATAGCTCGTACCATTTTAGCATAACTTTACATATAAAAAGGTTACAATTTTACAAGAAATTTGAAAATAATTTGTCGATTTTTGTTCAAATTTACAGAGAAAAGAGGTTTTTTGAGGGGAAATATAGTGATAATAAAAAAAGGAACGAATTTCGTCCCTTTTTTAATATTATATGTGTAAAAATTTCTCTACTTTTTCGTTTGGTAAAATGTTTCCAACAAAGAATGTTCCAAATTCACCGTAACGAGCACTTACTTCATCGAAGCGCATTTCATATATAAGTTTCTTAAATTGAAGAACATCGTCAGCGAATAATGTTACGCCCCACTCGAAATCGTCGAATCCAACAGATCCTGAAATAACTTGTCGTACTTTACCAGCGTATTGGCGACCGATCTTGCTGTGACTGTACATCATTTTTTTACGCTCTTCCATAGGAAGCATGTACCAGTTGTCATCACCTTGGCGACGCTTGTCCATTGGATAGAAGCAAATATGATTTGCTTTCGGTAGTTCAGGATATAAGCGAGCTAAAATTTGTGGATTTTGATATGGATCCTCATCAGCTGGAAGGTAGTTGCTTAGTTCAACAACAGATACGTAAGAATATGCAGGAACCATATATTCAGCTAATGTTGTTTTATTCAATTCTGTCTCAATTTCATTTAACTCTTCCATTGTTGGACGTAAAATCATAAGCATAATATCAGCTTTTTGGCCAACAACTGTATACATTGCGTGACTGCCTTTTTTTGCAGCCGATACTTCGTCCCATTTCTCAACGACATTTAAAAATTCAGACACTGCTTGTCCGCGTTCGTCGCTAGATAATGTTTTCCATGCAGCCCAATCAATAGAACGTAAATCATGTAAACAATACCAGCCATCTAACGTTGTTGTTGCTTCACTCATTCTATTCACCTCAGTTAATGATATTTTACACGTTAACTATAGCATATATAGGTTTAAAAACATCTATATAAAGTTTCGGCGCATAAAATTGTCACATTTATATTTACTGGAAAACGGAAGAAAATAAGGCTTAAATAGGCTTTATTTCTAGGCTGAATTTTATGAAAATATAATCATTTTTATTTTATCTATTTTTTAGGGGCTATAAGTTTAAAATATAGAGGAAAAGCAGTATTCTTAAAGATAGAGTTTTTTAACATTTGTAGGAGGGTTTATTCGTGAGTAATTTATTTACAACAGTAAAAGAAAAAGTTCAAGGAAAAGGCATTTCTATTGTACTTCCTGAAGGAACTGATGAAAGAATTTTAGGCGCTGCAGAGCGTTTAGCAAAAGAAGAGTTAGTAAAGCCAATCTTAGTTGGTAATAAAGAAGAAATTAGCGCAAAAGCTGCTAGCATGAACTTAACATTAGCAGGCGTTGATATTTATGACCCAGCTACATACGAAGAAATGGATGCAATGGTAGCATCTTTCGTTGAACGCCGTAAAGGTAAAGCAACAGAAGAAGACGCTCGCAAAATCCTTAAAGACGAAAATTACTTCGGTACAATGCTTGTATACATGGGTAAAGCACAAGGTTTAGTAAGTGGTGCAGCTCACTCTACAGCTGATACAGTTCGTCCAGCACTTCAAATTATTAAAACAAAACCAGGCGTTACAAAAACTTCTGGCGTATTCATCATGGTACGTGAAGAAGAGAAATATGTATTCGCTGATTGCGCAATTAACATTGCACCAAACAGCCAAGATTTAGCTGAAATTGGTATCGAAAGTGCGAAAACTGCTGAATTATTCGGTATTGACCCACGCGTTGCTATGTTAAGCTTCTCTACAAAAGGTTCTGCGAAATCTCCAGAAACAGAAAAAGTTGTAGAAGCAACTCGCATTGCAAAAGAAATGGCTCCAGAATTAACTTTAGATGGAGAATTCCAATTTGACGCTGCATTCGTACCATCTGTAGCTGAGAAAAAAGCTCCAGGTTCTACAATTAAAGGTGATGCAAACGTATTCGTATTCCCAAGCTTAGAAGCTGGTAATATCGGCTACAAAATTGCTCAACGTTTAGGTAACTTCGAAGCAGTAGGACCAATCTTACAAGGTTTAAATATGCCTGTAAATGACCTGTCTCGTGGTTGTAACGAAGAAGAAGTGTACAAGTTAGCTTTAATTACAGCAGCTCAAGCACTTTAATTCTATAGTGAATTGATATGAAAAATGACCACCCTATTTCGTTTATAACGAAATAGGGTGGTCATTTTTATTTTTCTAAACCAAGTGCTTTATTATTACGATCAATAATACGTTGCAAATTCGTCTCATATAAAGGAATCTCATCTATTGTTAATTGAGATGGTGTTAACTTTGGAGCGAATTGTTGCAGTGTTTTTAAAAGGCGCATCATTAAATCTTGTACTGTAATGGTTTCGCCAAGTAATTCAGAGAGTGAGGCCATCGTACTCGGTACAATTTCAGGGTACGTAAAGCGTGTTTCTTCTCCTTGGATTGCTACGTTGTAGAAATCACGAACGAGTGCGGCACGCTCAGAGCCACTTCCTGTAGCGCAGAGATAAATTTGGACAGCGACACCACCGCGAATACGGCGCTGTGAAATACCAGCGAATTTTTGATCGCGAATACTTAAATCGTAGCTACCAGGACAGTAAGAACCAACAATTTCTTTTGCCTCAATAGTAACATCGTAATCTTTTAACATTTCCTTAATTAAATGCCACATCGTATCGTACCCAAGATCAATATCGATACCTTTCTCTGTTTCTTGGAATAAAAGCGATACGTTTAAAACACCTTCATCTAATACGACCGCAAGTCCACCGGAATTACGAACGATAACATTGAAGTTGTTTTCTTTTAAAAAGGAAATACCTTCTTCTAAATGTGGTAGGCGTGAATCTTGAATGCCAAGAACAATTGTATTGTGATGAACCCAAGAGCGCATTGTTGCAGCTGATTCGCCCTTTCCAATGCTTGTGCATAATGTGTCGTCCATTGCGAACGACTGAAGTGCATGGAATGTCGGTCCTAAACTAGACTGATCTACAATACGCCACTCCGGCTGAGATAAAATCGAACGGGAATTGCTCATATAACTAACCCCTTATCTTTAAAATGACAATCTCTATTATAACAAAAAATAACGAAAGTAGTTTTTAGGAGGAAACCTTACTGAATTGTAAGATTGTTGTAAGGAAAGTGAATTGGTTAAACTAGCTGCGATAGTTAAACTAAGAGATGTAATTATGATTTTAGGAGGAATACAAATGAAAAAAGTGAAATTAGGGCTCGTAGCGATTATGTCAGCTGCTGTATTTAGTGGCTGTTCTATTATGGATATGGTTGCACCACAAGCAAAGGGCGTTGTTATGTACGGAGATGAAACAGGCGTTCAAAAAACAATGGATCAATATAAAGATAAAATTGAATCTCAAAATAAATTTGAAGCAAAACTAGGTACTGTTAATGAGAAAAAGGTTTTAATTATGAATAAAACAACAGCCGACAAGATGGTAAAAGAACAAATGCTGAAAAAAGTAGTGAAAGAAGATGTAGAACCGATTAAAGAATTGCCATCTATTTCTGATGAAGCTGGAATCGTATTTGCTAAAGAGGAACAAAAAGATGTAGTAATTGATGGAAAGAAAATGAAGTATGAAGGTAACGTAGTAATTGGTGATGCACGTAAATACACAGATATGTATGCAGTGGTTAGTGATACAGAATATGCAAAGATAAATGAACCGGTAAAAACAATTGGATTAGCAGCCTTTAAGGAAAATCCAAAGAAAGAAATTTTCCCAGATATAAAGAGAGATTCTAAAGTAGAAGAAGCACATATGGTTGAAGTGAAATAATAAAAAGGATGCATGCAATGCATCCTTTTTATTCTGCAATTTTTTCTAAATTACCGTTTCGATCCATTCGGAAAGATGTTTGAGAACGTTCTTCGTCATCCATGACTGCCAATTTACGAGCTCGGTTCATAATGTTCATAAGCGTTTCGTAATCTTCTTGTACAGTATGAGATTGCTTTTCTAATTTTTCTAGTTTCTTTTCTAGTTCTTCATTTCGAAGAATTTGTGCTTTAACTTCTTGTTTCAATCTCGTATTCTCGTTTTCAAGAGCTGTTACTTTTATATTTGAAGATCCGACTGTTTGTAAAAAGTAAATAACATCTTGCATTGTTATAGAGCTTTTTGAAGTAGGAGCAGTAGGTTCTTGATATGGACTAACTTCTTTATATTGTACAGTTGTTTCTTGTTGCAGTAGTTCTTCATAATCCGTTATTGCTTCTGAAGCAGGTGGTGTATAAAGTAAACGTTTTTTCGCTTGTTCACCGCTCGCGGCACGCATTTTATCTTTACGATGTTTTTTTGCTAGTTGAAGAGCTTGTTCATAGCTATAGCGAACAACAGCATTCCAGCGGAAACCACAAGCAGCCGATGTTCGATTTAACTGATCTCCTACTTCTTCAAAGGCATTTAGTTGCGTACTTCCTTCTCGAACGTGACGAAGTACAGTTTCAGCAAGCAATAAATCATCTTCATCCGTCCAAGCATCTTGTCTTACTTTCATAGATTCAACTCCCTTTCTTTTTATGAACTTCCTATTTTTATAATGGGCAAAAAAATGAGCTTTTATACAAAGCTTTTAAAAATATGGTAGATTTCGATGAAAGGTGAAAATTTTCCCATGAATGATGAGAACTTCTGTAGGAGAGTATATAAATATGTAGTGTTATATAGAGAATGAGCTCTGTAGGGAAACTTGCAACGAGCTTCAAAGAACGGTAAAATACCATTTAGTGTTTATTTTTAAATGTACTTGAGAAAAGTTTAAAATAGAGGAAGTGTTATGTAGTGGGAAACGAATTTCGTGTGTGCGATGATTGTCAGGCAACGAATGTTAAAACGTTGATTCCGAAATTAAAAAAAGTAGATTCATGTGCAACGATTGAAGTTGGATGCCAGTCTTACTGTGGTCCTGGTCGTAAAAAATCATTCGCATTTGTAAATAATCGTCCGGTTGCGGCTCCAACAGAAGATGAATTAATTACGAAAATTGAAGTAAAGCTAAATAAGTAAGAAAAAGAAGAGTGAACCGATTCCTCTTCTTTTTTTATGCCCACAAGTAAAATGTTTTATGCAAATTCGTATTTCAAAATAATGGTTGACAGTGTTTGGAAGCGATAGGTAGAATAGAAAGTGTGATTCTGAGAATCATTATCAAAAAAAGATGTCAATTCACCTAATTTTTTTTATTACTATTTGAGAATAAATTTCATTTTATTAAATATATGTTGTTGGTTAGGATGGTTGAGGGATGGAAGCGAGTGCAAGGAGTATAGAGCAGCAAGATGTGAATGTTAAAGAGATTAAGAGCAGACCGCTCATTGCTTCTATTATTTTAATAGCAGGCACGATTTTGTTAGCTTTAAGTATGGCGGTTTCTATTTCGTTTGGTGCTGCAGATATTAGCTTAAAGACTGTATGGCAAGCTGTATTTCAGTTTGATGGGTCTAACACGCATCATAACGTAATTCAAGAACTTCGTCTGCCTAGAGCAATAGGGGGCGTAGTTGCAGGTGCCTTTTTAGCGGTATCAGGAGCAATTATGCAAGGTATGACACGAAATCCACTTGCATCACCATCGTTAATGGGGATTACAGATGGAGCTGTATTTGGAATTGCAATTATGTATGCATTTTTCCCTAATTCACCTTATTTAATGTTCGTTATCGCATCTTTTATTGGAGCTGCGTTTGGTGCGAGCATTGTATATGGAATTGGGTCTTCTTCACCAGGTGGATTAACACCTGTGAAATTAGCTTTAGCAGGTGCAGCAATTAGTGCTTTATTAGGGGCCATTTCATCTGGAATTGCGTTGTATTTCAATCTTGCCCAAGAGGTGAGCATGTGGAATGCAGGTGGAGTTGCTGGAGTAAAATGGGAAAGCATCAATATGCTAGTGCCGATTGGTCTCGTTTGCCTCTTTATCGCAATTATGATGTCGAGGTATATTACGATTTTGAGTTTCGGTGAAGAAATTGCGATTGGGCTTGGTCAAAATACGACATTAATTAAATTTATTGGAACAGTACTTGTTCTTGTATTAACAGGTTCTGCAGTTTCTATGGCAGGATCAGTTGGATTTGTTGGTCTTGTCATTCCACATATGACTCGTTTCCTTGTAGGCTCAGATTATAGATGGGTTATTCCATGTTCTGCGGTCTTAGGTGGGCTTTTAATTGAATGTGCAGATATGTTATCTCGTATTATTAACCCGCCATTTGAAACACCAATTGGAGCAATTACAGCGCTAATTGGAGTTCCATTCTTCCTCTACTTAGCACGTAACGAAGGGAGAGGAAAAATGTGAGGACGAGCGTCTTAACAAAAAAGAACATTTCTGTTTTAACAATTTTAGTAGGATTAATCGTTACTGTATTTTTAGTAAGTTTAAATACAGGAACATTTAAAATACCACCGATGGATGTATTAAAATCATTGGTTGGGTTAGGGGCAGAAGATCAGTCAGTTATTTTATTTGAATTTCGTATGCCACGTATGGTTATTGCTATATTAGTAGGCTCTGCGTTAGCTATGTCAGGTGCGATTTTACAAGGTTTATCACGGAATCCGCTTGCTGACCCAGGGATTATCGGTATTAACGCAGGAGCGGGATTAACTGTTGTTGTATTCGTATACTTTTTCTTTGGAAAAGTTGGGACTGGAACGCTATTATCAGTATTTATTCTTCCGTTCTTCGCATTAATCGGTGCGATATTGGCGGCGGTTATTATTTATTTATTAGCATGGAAAGATGGCGTTTCACCGACTCGATTAATATTAGTCGGTATCGCAGTTGCAGCAGGATTTAGTGCTGTTAGTTTAATTTTTTCTATGAAGATGACATCTAATGACTTCCGTTTTGCTACGATTTGGTTGGCAGGAAGCCTATGGGGGACAGATTGGAAATTCGTTTTAAGCGTACTTCCATGGATGGTGATTTTCTTACCACTTGCTATTAGCAAAGCACACATATTAAATGTAATGAACCTAGGTGACTCTACAGCAGTTGGCCTTGGTGTAAACGTAGAAAAAGAAAGACGGAAATTATTATTTATTGCAGTTTGTTTAGCAGGTGCATCTGTTGCTGTTGCGGGCGGAATCGGTTTTATCGGTTTAATGGCTCCGCATTTAGCGAGGCGCCTCGTTGGCGGTAAACATCAAATTATGTTACCGACAGCTGCATTAATAGGAACGTTCTTACTTTTATTTGCAGATGTAATTTCAAGAAGTGTGTTACCAACTTCAGAAATACCGGTCGGTCTTGTTATTTCTGTAATTGGTGCACCATATTTCATATATTTACTTATGAGAACAAAATAAAGGGAGGCTTTTTGTATGGCAACTTTAGCAGTTGATTCGGTATCTGTTGGCTATAATGAAGGGTTAATTATAGATGGATTAACAGTTGAAATTCCGGAAGGACAAATTACAACGATTATTGGACCAAATGGTTGTGGGAAATCCACATTATTAAAAACAGCTTCTCGTATTTTGAAAGCAAAACGAGGTACTGTTTATCTTGATGGAAAAGCAATTGAGAAACAGCCAACGAAAGAAATCGCAAAGAAAATGGCGATTTTACCACAAACTGCAGAAGTGCCAACAGGTCTTACTGTGTTTGAACTTGTTTCATATGGACGTTTTCCTCATCAAAAAGGATTCGGAACATTGAGAGAAGAGGATTATCGCTATATTCATTGGGCACTTGAAGTCACAGGAATGACAGAATTCGCAAATCGCCCAGCAGAAGCGCTATCAGGTGGTCAACGTCAACGCGTATGGATTGCGATGGCTCTTGCACAAGGAACAGATTTACTCGTGTTAGATGAACCAACAACATACTTAGATATGGCTCATCAACTTGAAGTATTAAACCTACTGAAAAAGTTAAACCAAGAAGAAGGCAGAACGATTGTGATGGTTATTCACGATTTAAACCACGCTTCTCGTTTCTCTGATCATATGATTGCCTTAAAAGCTGGGAAGTTAATGAAGCAAGGAACGCCAGATGAGGTTATGACAAGTGAAACACTTCGTAACGTATTTGAGATCGAAGCGCAAATCGTTCCATGTCCAGTAAACTGTAAACCGATTTGTTTAACATACGATTTAGCGATGATTAATAATCAATTGCGTAAAAAAGCATAATGAATAGAAATTCCCCCTCTTAAAGAGGTGAGAGGGGGGACTTCTAATGGACGTTGAGCTTCTTACCCATGGATGGGAAGTTGAACGCCCGTTAGAACGGGCTATAAACAACAATTAATAAAAATATATTAATTAAATGTTGTTTTCGTTTCTTATAGTTACATGCAAATTATAAGAGAAATATAGCTAGAAGGAGTGGGGATATGAAGAATTTTAAAATGGCACTATTAGCAATGGTACTAGTTGTTACTTCTGTACTATTTGCAGCTTGTTCTAACAAAGAAGAAGAAGAAAAGAAAGCAGATGCGAAGGTTGAAGAGCGCACTGTACAACATGCAAAAGGGGAAATTAAAATTCCTGCAAATCCAAAGAAAATTGCTGACCTTAGTGGTTCAACAGAAGAATTGTTAATTTTCGGTATGAAGCCGATTATCACTGCAAATACAACACAAGAAAAAATTGATGGACATATTGCTAATAAATTAGAAGGTGTAAAACCAGTAGGTTCTGCTTGGGGCGATAAAATTAACATCGAAGCAGTAGCTGCTGCAAAACCAGACTTAATTCTTGTAAACAATCGTCAAGAAAAGATTTATGATCAATTATCTAAAATTGCACCAACAGTTATGTTAAAAACTCCATTAGATCAATGGCGTCCAAAATTCGAAGAAGTAGGTCAAATCTTCGGTAAAGAGAAAGAAACAAAAGAATGGTTCAAACAGTATGATGAAAAAGCAAGCAAATTACATGACAAAATCATCGCTAAAACTGGTGATGCAACATTCATGAAAATGGCTGCATATCCAAATGCTTTCCGCGTATACGGTGACTACGGTTACGGTAGTGTAATCTTTAATGACTTAAAGTTACCAGCAGTTAAAGGTACACCAACTG
The DNA here is from genome assembly GCF_022663495.1 of Bacillus cereus group sp. BfR-BA-01383. Classification (NCBI taxonomy): domain Bacteria; kingdom Bacillati; phylum Bacillota; class Bacilli; order Caryophanales; family Bacillaceae; genus Bacillus; species Bacillus cereus group sp. BfR-BA-01383. Next base: position 20,469 of record NZ_JAKUFP010000032.1, on the reverse strand, counting down.
ATAAACCGCTAGTACAAGTACAAAAAGAAGCTTTAATCGATTACAACCCAGATTACTTATTCGTATTTACAACTGGTGATGGTTCTCAGCGTCTCAAAGAATTCCAAGAAGAATCAATTTGGAAAAACATGAACGCTGTTAAAAACAACCACGTATTCACAATTAGCAATGAAGACTTAAACAAAGGTTACTTCCCATTAGGTAAAGAAATGATCTTAGACGAAGTTGCTGAGTTCGTTTTAGGAAAATAATGTATAAAGAAAAATCACTTTTACTTCGGTAAAGGTGATTTTTCTTTTTATAAAGGGAATTAATATAGTCTTTCATTTCTTTCTGTTTCTTATTTCGTTTATAATATAAAGTAAGAATGTAGTAAAGAAAGGGGGATGTCGGAAGGTGGTATATTTAAACGACAAACTCAGCGAAACAAAAGTGTTTAAAGACCCAGTACATAAATATGTGCACGTGCGTGATCGCGTTATTTGGGATTTAATCGGAACGAAAGAATTTCAACGCTTGCGCCGTATTAAGCAGCTTGGAACGACATTTTTTACATTTCACGGTGCAGAGCATAGTCGCTTTACTCATTCGTTAGGTGTATATGAAATTATTCGTCGTATGATTGATGATGTGTTTGATGGCAGACCAAATTGGAATGCTGAAGATAGATTGTTATGTTTATGCGCGGCATTACTTCATGATGTCGGTCATGGCCCGTTTTCTCATTCGTTTGAAAAGGTATTTACATTAGATCATGAGAAATTTACGCAAAAGATTATTGTTGGAGATACGGAAATTAATCGTGTATTAAGCCGTGTAGATAAGGACTTCCCGCAAAAAGTAGCCGATGTAATTGCAAAAACGTCTACTAATAAATTAGCGATTAGTATGATTTCAAGCCAAATCGATGCAGATCGTATGGATTATTTATTAAGAGATGCATATTTTACTGGTGTAAAGTATGGGAACTTTGATATGGAGCGTATACTGCGCGTAATGCGACCATACGGAAATCAAGTAGTCATTAAAAATAGTGGTATGCATGCTGTTGAGCATTATATTATGAGTCGTTATCAAATGTATTGGCAAGTATATTTCCATCCAGTAACACGTAGTGCAGAAGTTATTTTAACGAAGATTTTACACCGGGCCAAATCACTGCATGAGAAGTATTATACGTTTAAACATCATCCTGTTCACTTCTATTCTTTATTTGAAGAAGAAGTAACAGTAGAGGATTATTTAAAGCTAGACGAGAACGTTATGTATTATTACTTCCAAGTGTGGCAAGACGAAGAAGATCCAATTTTAAGTGATTTATGCCGTCGTTTTATGAACCGAAATCTATTTAAATATGTAGAGTTTACGGATAAGCATGGCTTAGATAATTGGATGGAATTAAGTAGCTTATTTAAAAAGATTGGACTCGATCCAGAGTATTATTTAGTTGTTGATTCAACATCAGATTTACCGTATGACTTCTACCGCGCAGGAGAAGAAGAAGAGCGTCTACCAATCTTACTTCTGATGCCAAATGGAGAGCTTAGGGAGCTATCACGTGAATCGGATATTGTTGAGGCGATTACAGGCAAGAAGCGAACGGATCAAAAGCTATTCTATCCACATGATTTAATCTATGAAGATGGAAGAAAAGGAAAATATAAAGAGAGAATTATCGAGTTGTTAGAGGGAAAGAAATAAGAAGCAGCTAAGAGCTGCTTCTTATGAAAGAACCTGAAATTATTTGTCGCTTAAGCGTTTTCCGCCAACTGCATAATGGTTTTTAGACATTTCTTCGATGAAAACAACGATGTTTTCTTCAGGAGCACCAGTTGTTTCGCTTACTGCTGCTGTTACTTTCTCAGCAAGAGCTTTCTTTTGTTCTTCTGTGCGTCCTTCTAGCATTTTCACTGTTACGTATGGCATGTACAATCGCTCCTTTTATGTAAGTTACACTCTTATTATAGCGGATTATGGGGAAGAACAATCGAAAAAACAAATATTTTCTTTTTTTGACATATTGAAGAGGAGTTGGAGTATGGATCAGTTATTTAGATATCCGTTGCAACAAATTCCATTGGTAGCAATGGCGATTATTATTGCGTTATCTGTGCATGAATTTGCACATGCGTATGTTGCATATAAATTTGGTGATGATACAGCAAAGAAACAGGGGCGTTTAACGTTATCGCCGATGGCACACTTAGATCCTATCGGTATGATTGCAGTATTAATTCTTGGGTTCGGTTGGGCAAGACCAGTACCTGTTAACCCATATAACTTTAAAAGACCGCGTCTTGCAGGGATATTAGTTTCGATTGCAGGACCGATAAGTAATTTAATTTTAAGTGCAATTGGTTTAATTATTTGGTATAGCTTATTAACATTTGGAGTATTAGATTCAATTCCATTTGCAGTAGCAGATACGTTAGGTCAATTCTTCCAAATTTTTATTATGCTTAATATTGTTTTACTTGTATTTAACTTATTGCCAATCCCGCCACTTGATGGATATCGCGTTGTGGAAGATTTAGCACCAGCAAATGTGCGTGCGAAAATGACACAGTATGAAAAATATGGATCAATTGCGTTATTAATTCTTGTTATTACACCGCTTAGTAATTACACAATTCAGCCTATTTTCAATGTTGTCATTCCGTATGTATTAGTATTTTTACAAAACATCATTGCGCCTATTTTTGGGCTTTTATAATCATTAAGCGAGGAGGAAGTTACATATGACAGAGAAAAAGAAAAAAATCGGTTTTAATATCGTAAAGAATGATTCAACAGATGGACATGGTGGATTTGGCGTGGGAGCATTAAGCCTAGAAAATATTTCTCCTGTATTTGTTGATGTATTAGAAAAAAATGCGTTCGTTGATATTGGTGCGATGCATGCGCGTAGTACAGTAGAAAAAGGAATTAAGTTTTTAACGAATAAAGATGAAGTTCCAAACGGAAAACCATTTTGGCTTGTTTGGGTAACGATTGAAAGAACACCAAGAGGTGCATATTACGCAGGTGTAACTGCTTGTGAAATGACAGTTGATCGTGAAATTCGCCGCGGCTATAAATCACTTCCAGAGCATGTAAACAAAATGGATAAATCATTGAAGCGTCACATTATGGTGGACCATATGGATGAATCATCTAAAAAAGTACTTGGTACATTCTTGAAAGAACATAACGAAGCAATTTGGAATGAGTCTAGTGAAGAATTACGTCATGCATTATTAGGTGAATAAAAGAAAAGGATGTCCCGTAAGTCGATTGTTTTGACTAGGTGACATCCTTTTTATTTTGGAATAGCCTCGCTTTTACCAAGGAAGATATTTTTTCCACCAACTTGTTTTCTTCTTTTCTTCAGTAGTTTTTTCAAATTCTTCTTTATCGTCGACGTGATCCATACAATATTCAGTCGGCTCGGTGCCTTTTGCGAAATACATTTTAACTGAAATTGGGCAATTTTTTGTAGCAATTTTTCCATTTTCAGGGTTAATATTGACTGCAACGACATCACTTGGTTGTTTAAATTCTTTTTTAGGTTGTCCCTCTAAGCCTTTTTCCATCGTATCGGTCCATATTTTTTTCGCATATCCTTGTTCTGCTACGTTTGAGATCGATTTAGGTTGATCGTATCCAATCCATACACCAGTTACAATTTGCGGGGTAAACCCAATCATCCAACTATCCGTTTCAGTAGAACCAGATTTCCCGGCGTATTCTCTTGATAGTTTGGATAACATCGATTGCCCGGTTACAGCGGCATAACTGCTTAGTTTTTTATTAAACATGCCAGTCATCATTTCTTCCATCACAAACGCTTTGCTCTTGTCGAGAATTTGTTTACTCTCCAAATGAGCATCGTATAACACATTCCCTTCGTGATCCATAATACGGCGAATGAAAATAGGTTTTACTTCTTTTCCACCGTTTGCAAACATGCTATAAGCATTGACCATTTCAATTGGTTTTACAGGAGATGTGCCGAGAGCAAGAGACGGAACATCTTTTAATGCGCTAGTAATACCAAATTGTTTCGCTGTTTTTGTAAGAATGTCTTCGCCTAAAAATAAATTCGTTTTCACAGCATATACATTATCAGAGACTGCAAGGGCTTGTGCCATCGTGACAAAATCATCTGCATAATAATTTTTATAATTTTTCGGTTTATACTTTGATACGCCATCGCCCAAAGTGAACACAGTGTATTCGCTTTTTAAGCGCGTAGTAGGCGTGAAACCTCGTTCTAAAGCTGCATAATATAGAAATGGCTTAAATGTAGAACCAGGCTGACGAGCGGCTTGTGTAGCCCTGTTAAATTGACTCGTATTATAATCGGTTCCGCCTACAAGAGCAGCCACTTCACCCGTTTTTGGATTCATGGAGACGAGAGCAGTTTGTATGTTTGTTGTGTCAGGAATATGGTCTTTTACAGCTTGCTCAGCTACAGCTTGTAATTTAGGATCTAGCGTTGTATAAATACGCAAGCCACCTCGCTGTAAAGCTTGCTCATCTAATCCGATATCACGAAGAAGAGAGGCCTGTACAGCATCTTGGAAATAAGGTGCAACCTCTGCCACTTTTTTCGTATCTAATGAGGCGAGGGTCAGCTGTTCTTTTTTTGCTGAAGCTGCTTGCTGTTTTGTAATAAATCCCTGTTCTACCATTTCATCTAATATGAGAGATTGTCTTCCTTTCGCACGTTCTTCTTTTAAGAAGGGAGAGTAGACGCTTGGTCCTTTCGGGATACCTGCGAGCATACTCGCTTCTGCTAATGTTAATTCTTTTGCTGTTTTATCAAAATATAGACGGGATGCAGCTTCAATGCCGTAAGCGCCATGTCCGTAATAAATTGTATTTAAATATCCTTCTAAAATATGATTTTTATTATAATTCACTTCAAGGCGGACAGTGTACATTGCCTCTAATAGTTTCCGTTTCCACGTTTTATCATGATCTAAATATAGATTACGTGCGTATTGTTGTGTAATCGTACTAGCTCCTTGTACTTTTGCCATCGCTTTTAAATCAGTAATAATTGCACCTGCAATACGTTTCATATCGAAGCCATGGTGTTTATAGAACCTTTGATCTTCAATAGAAAGTGTCGCTTCTTTTACATAAGGAGAAATTTCATTAAGAGAGACATTGTAACGTTTTTGTACTTCGTTACTTTGTCCAATAACGGCATCATCGTTCGCGTAAAAGACGCTTGTTTGCGGGACCGCAACAGGAGGAGGTCCCATAATTTTTGCAACCATAAGAATAACAAAAAAGGAAAAAACGAAGAAAAGGACGCAAGAAAACATTGCGGTGAAGAAAAGACGTTTATATTTTTTAAGTTTTGGATTCATAGTTTGATCCATCTTTTTTCAGCCCCTCATTAATACAAGCGTTATTGTATTAGTATTGAGGGTTTTGAGTTATTTTAAACAATGAAATTTCGAAAATAAAAAAGCCCCTTCCATTAAGAAAGGAGCTCAAAGGCACGTGCTGGCCAATCGGTAATAATGACGTCTACGCCATAATCAATCATAGTTTGTAAATCTTTGTATTCATTAATGGTGTAAGGGCGAAAAATGTATCCTTGCCCCTGTGCTAATTGGACAAACTCTTTTGTTAATAATTGAAAGTTTGGGTGTAATCCAGTTGCTTCTCGTTTTTTTGCTTCAGCAATAGAATCTGCAAGTGGTGTATCGTACAAAATTGCTCTTGGAATTTCTGGAGCAATTTCTGCTAATAATGAAACGGAGTCGTGGTTAAATGATGAGAATATAATTTGATTAGATAGATGATATTCGCGAACAAGAGCAACGACTTTTTCTTCGATAGTTGGATAGTGAATCACATCTGTTTTTAGTTCAATGTTAAGTTGTAAATTTGTTGTAGAGAGCCAAATAAATACTTCTCGTAACGTTGGGATTTTTGCTTCATGGAAAGAAGGATCTTTAAAGCTACCGGCATCTAAAGTTTGTAATTCTTCTACAGTTTTCTCGGAAACGAGTCCCGCGCCATTTGTTGTGCGATCCACTGTTTCGTCATGAATAACAACTAGTTCACCATCTTTTGATAGATGAACATCAAGCTCAATTCCGTGAGCACCAATGCGTTCAGCTTCTTGGAAGGCGATCATCGTATTTTCGGGGTGTGTTCCTTTTACTCCGCGGTGAGCGAAAATAAGTGGTTTACTCATGTTAGATTCTCCTTATCATCTCTTTTTTTTCATTATGAAACTGCTTGGGAAAAAATACAATTGAATGGGAAAAGTATTTACAAAAGTCTAACAGTTGCATAAAAGTTAACGTTAACGTAAAATGTAACAGTTGAGTGAAGGGAGGAATAAACATGTATAAAATCGATGAAGTAACAAAGCAAGTTGGTTTAACAAAGCGTACACTTCGTTATTATGAGGAAATTGGTTTAATTCATCCCCCAGAACGTAGTGAGGGGAACATTCGTCTGTATACTGACGAGGACATTGTAAAAATTAAAAGAATTGTGGAAGCGAAAGAAGTGCTAGGAATTACGCTTCAAGAAATGCAACAGTTCTTATCGTTAAAAGAAAGAATGGAGCAAAGAAGAAATAGCGAGAACCCCCGTGACCGCGAAGTGATTCAAGAAATTAAAGAGATGCTTGCAAAACAAGTGCAAACGTTAGACGAGAAAATGGAGCAAATGCAGCGCGTTAAGGCGGAGCTCGAGGATAGCTTACATCGTGCAGTGACATTTTTAGATAGTACAAAAGGAGAGTAATCAAAATGGAGAGCAAACAAAAATTAGGGAGATTGATTACAGTGATCGCTACCTTCCTTGCCTTTTCTGGTATAGGGGTAGTCGATCCGATTTTACCAAGTATTGCTGAACAAATTGGTGCAACACATTGGCAAGTCGAGATGCTATTTACAGCATATATTTTAACGATGGCAATTATGATGTTACCAGCTGGAATATTTGCATCGAGATTTGGTGATAAACGAATGATGACAATTGGTCTTGCGATTGTAACTGTATTTGCTTTTATATGCGGTATGTCGCAAACGATTGCTCAATTATCTATTTTCCGCGCAGGGTGGGGATTAGGAAATGCGATGTTCTTCGCAACGGCGATGACATTATTAATTGCATTAAGTAAAGAAGTTCATGAAGCAGTAGGATTATATGAAGCAGCTATCGGTTTAGGGATGGCAGGCGGACCGTTATTAGGTGGTATATTAGGTGGACATTCTTGGCGTTACCCATTTTTCGCAACGAGTATTTTAATTTTCTTAGCATTTATTTTAGTTTTCTTTTTTGTAAAAGAACCAGAGCGAAAAGTGAAGCGTAAAGCAGCTGGCATGGGAGAATTACTTAACTTGGTGAAGTATAAACCATTTATGCAAGGTGCCATTTCAGGGATGTTATATTACTATGGATTTTTCGTTGTTTTAGCATATTCACCACTTATTATGCATTTATCTGCCATTCAATTAGGTTTTGTATTTTGTGGATGGGGATTAGCGCTAGCTTACGGATCAGCAATTTTAGCGCATAAGCTAGAAGGTAAATATGAACCGAAAACAGTATTAAAGGGTAGTTTAATCGTATTTGCGATGTTATTAATTGCGCTATTCTTCGTGAAAATTATGTGGTTACAAATCGTGTTAATCGTTCTATCTGGATTAGCATCAGGATTAAATAACGCGTTATTTACAAGTTATGTAATGGATATTTCACCTTATGAAAGATCTATTACATCAGGTGTTTATAACTTCGTTCGTTGGTTAGGAGGCGCGATTGCTCCCATTTTATCAGGAATTATCGGGCACACAGTTTCGCCACAAAGCCCGTTTTTAGTCGGTGGAATTGTTGTATTAGTTGGTTGTATTATGATTTTAATCCCAATTCGTAAACCGGTAGAAATAGAGACGAAGGCCCTTTCTTAGGAAAGGGTTTTCTTTCCTATTACAGAGCAAACACTGTTCACATATATGTTAGAACGCTCTGACTAAAATATATTTTCGGTATTTTTATACTTTTAACTATACTTTTTGGATGTTTTGTTTTATTTTTGTTAGGGGACATTAATGATGTCCCTATTATAAATTTGCATTGAAAGGCGTGATTGTACGATGGAACTATGGTTCACTGAAAAACAAACAAAACATTTTGGAATTACGGCGCGTATTAACCGCACATTACATACGGAGCAAACAGAATTCCAAAAACTTGATATGGTTGAAACGGAAGAGTTCGGAAACATGCTTATTTTAGACGGCATGGTTATGACGACAGAAAAAGACGAGTTCGTTTATCATGAAATGGTAGCGCACGTACCTTTATTTACACATCCAAACCCTGAAAACGTTTTAGTTGTAGGTGGTGGTGATGGCGGTGTTATTCGTGAAGTGTTAAAACACCCAAGCGTAAAGAAAGCAACTCTTGTTGAGATTGATGGGAAAGTAATTGAGTACTCTAAACAGTACTTACCATCAATTGCAGGCGCATTAGACAATGAGCGTGTAGAAGTGAAAGTAGGAGACGGTTTCCTACACATCGCGGAAAGCGAAAATGAATATGACGTAATTATGGTAGATTCTACTGAGCCAGTAGGACCAGCAGTAAACTTATTTACGAAAGGTTTCTACGCTGGAATCTCTAAAGCGTTAAAAGAAGACGGTATTTTCGTTGCGCAAACGGACAACCCTTGGTTCACACCAGAATTAATTACGACTGTGTTTAAAGATGTAAAAGAGATTTTCCCAATTACTCGTTTATACACAGCAAACATTCCAACATACCCAAGTGGTCTTTGGACATTCACAATCGGATCTAAAAAATATGATCCACTAGAAGTAAGTGAAGAGCGTTTCCACGAAATTGAAACGAAATACTACACAAAAGAATTGCACAATGCAGCATTCGCATTACCGAAATTTGTTGGCGATTTAATTAAGTAAGAAAATCGAATTTTAACAAATAAAGTGTAAATAGCTCATTTAAGGTGTTTGTCCAGAAGACTTGAACATGCTAGCTATTTACACTTCTGTAAAGAAAATCGTCTTCTTGTTATGAAACAGAAGACCCCGGTAAATCGAGAAAGAGGAGCAGTGCGCTCCAAATTTGAGAAATATGAAAGGTTGGGATACCTTAAGTTCCACATAAGGAGGAAAAGAATATGCGTTTTGATGAAGCTTATTCAGGTAAAGTATTTATTAAAAGTCATCCAAGTTTTGAAGAGTCAAAGGTAGTTATTTACGGGATGCCTATGGATTGGACAGTAAGTTACCGTCCAGGATCCCGCTTTGGCCCTGCACGTATTCGTGAAGTATCAATCGGTCTTGAAGAATATAGTCCATATTTAGATCGTGAACTAGAAGAGGTAAAATATTTTGATGCGGGTGATATCCCATTACCATTCGGAAACGCACAACGCAGCTTAGACATGATTGAAGAGTATGTAACAAAACTTTTAGATGCCGGTAAGTTTCCACTAGGTCTCGGCGGTGAGCACTTAGTGTCTTGGCCAATTTTTAAGGCAATGGCAAAAAAATATCCGGATTTAGCGATCATCCACATGGATGCTCATACTGATTTACGTGAATCGTATGAAGGGGAGCCTTTATCCCACTCTACACCAATTCGTAAAGTGTGTGATTTAATTGGTCCGGAAAACGTATATTCTTTCGGAATTCGTTCTGGAATGAAGGAAGAATTTGAATGGGCAAAAGAAGTAGGTATGAATTTATACAAATTTGACGTACTAGAACCGTTAAAAGAAGTATTACCGAAACTTGCAGGACGCCCAGTCTATGTCACAATCGACATTGACGTATTAGACCCAGCTCACGCACCAGGAACAGGAACGTTAGAAGCTGGAGGTATCACATCTAAAGAATTATTAGATTCCATCGTGGCAATTGCAAATTCAAATATAAATGTAGTTGGAGCAGACCTAGTAGAAGTAGCTCCAGTCTACGACCATAGTGACCAAACACCAGTCGCAGCAAGCAAATTCGTGCGGGAAATGCTGCTCGGTTGGGTGAAATAAAAGCGGAAGCGGCTCGCTCAGAATCGCAGGTCATTGGAACGCTCGACCGAGAGTGTGAAATGGCCGGAGATTCTAGCTGCCGTAACTGGATAAAATAAGGGCCTCCTACATGAATAGGGGCCCTTATTTTTTCGTTATGTGTCGGTAAGTCGATATATTAAAAAACCGTTGATATAATTTCATTTACCATGGCGGCTCATGAAAAAAAGAGTTATTCTCAAACGATGAGAATAACTCTTTTTCTTATGCCACGTTCTCTTCCGAATTAATTCCGCGAATTTCATCAGCGGAGCGGATTGGATATTTGCGGAATACAATTGATCCAACGTATCCGACAATAGTAGTAACGATTCCACATAGTACAGCAGCGATCGTTACTTTTATAACGTCATTAAATCCGAATAAGACAAGAAGTCCTGGAATTGGTGATGCGGTCCCTGGTGCATTATTAACGAGCTGGAATAGCGATGTAATAATACCAGCAAGTGCACCGCCAACGAAGTTGGTCATATAAATTGGAATTGGATTTGCTGAGACTACATCGGCTTGTGTTAAAGGCTCGATTGCTACAGCAATTGTATCTTTCTTTGAACAAATTTTTAGTCGTTTAAAGAAAATAAAGTTCATTGGGGCTGAAGCTGCTACGGCAAGACTACCAATTGCCATTGGTAAACCTGTTAATCCAAGCATGGCAGTTAGTGCCATAGAACTTAATGGGGAGGTAGAAATAACTGTAATCAATCCACCAAGCATAATGCCCATAATGATAGGACTTTCTGTAGTTGCAACTGAAATCATAGAACCGATTTTACCGAGTGTTGCGTTAACGAGCGGATCCATAAGCATGGCCATTCCGCGTGAGATTGGTGCGGCAATAAATAAAATTGCTAAAAATTCTACACCAGCTGGTAGTTTCTTTTCGAGAAATTTCACGATGAATGCACAAATGTATCCAGCGAAAAATCCTGGTAAAATACCGAATCCACTAGTAGCGATACCGATTAAAACAGCGTATACGGGTGAAACGCCAATTGCTAGTGCGACTAAAATTGCCGCTGCGACACCACTCATACTACCAGAAGCTTCTCCTACTGATTGTAAAAAGTCATTATGAAACATTTCCCCACCGATATAACGGTGAAATGCTTCAACAAGAAAACTTGCGATTGCTGCATTAGCTAAAGCACCCATTGCTTTCATTCCGTAAGGAGCACGGTAACTAAAAAGTGTAAATAGACAGAGTACAACAAGTAATAGTGCTAAACCTTGCAAGATAGCCATTTGAAAACTGTCTCCTTTGATTTTTGTAATAAAGTGAAACTTTAATCAGTGGGGGGGTTGTCCGTTCCTGTTGATTATTAGCCTTCACCAATCGGGCATTTACGGGCATTTATCTCCCACTTACCTTTCTCGTATTCGCCGCATTTTGGGGTGGGAGTCTTACTGCCCGCAAATAGCGGGATAAAAATTCGTATCATTCAATAATAATATAAAAGTTTGTTAAACGGAAAAACTTTTTGCACAGAAATTGCTGTAAGGTGAAAAATCCTTACAATAATGTAAGGGAAGTGTAAGGCATTTCGATAGAGTATAGTCTGCTTTTTTTCGTATAATACAGGTATAGACATATGGTTAGCGAGAAAGAAGTGCAAACAGGAGGCACGTGTATGAAATTGGTAATTAAAGTTTTAGCTGTGTTCGCTATTATTTTAGGGGGAACAGCATATTATTTAAACACAAAAACAGAAGGTGTGCATGCTTTTGTAGATAACTTCTTTTCAAATAAAGAAATACAAGATTATTATGCAGTTATAGATAAAGGTGAGAAAAAAGACGATGAATATTTGTATACATTTAAAGGGTATACAGAAGACGGAAAGTTACAAGTTATTAAAAGAATGATGAATCGTGAATTGCATACAGGTGCTTTTATAAAAATTTATGCAAAAGGTATGCAGGGAAAAGGATGGGCTGAAATCCCGAAAGAGTCGATCCCGCAAAAGGCACTGCAAAAGATAGAAAAACCATAAAAGGAGCGAATCATTCGCTCCTTTTTAGTGCGTTAAAATAGTGATAGCTGTATTCTCTTTGCTCGAAATGATTTTTGCCGTGCCCCCAATTGGGAAAGTGAAAATGGGAGTTGTATGTCCGAAACTTGCGTTTGCGATGATAGGGATATGCGCAAGTTCAGGCTTTGAAACAATCATTTCCTGTATGTCTTCGATTGTACAATCTGCTCCTTTTTGCATTCTTCCTATAATAATACCTTTTACATATTCAAAATCTTGTTGCTGCATAAGGGAATGTAAATAACGATCAAAAGTTTTAAGAGTAGCTTTTCCAGTTAGGCTATCTTCTTCAAGAAATAATAATTTATCTCGCAAGTTCGGCATGTATGGTGTACCTTGCAGTAAATTTAAAGTACTCATATTGCCGCCAATAATATCTCCTGTCGCTTCTCCTTCTTGAATCGAAACATATCCTTCATTTTTAATAAATTCTCGATTTTCTTGATCAACATACCAAGAGTCATCGCTCCACATTTCAGATGGCATGATTTCAATAGGCTCATTAGAAGTTAAGCATTTTAGAAAGTAATCGGTTGTATACTCGAGACCTTTCTCCATTCCAAATGAAGAGAAGTGAGGACCTGAATATGTAACAAGACCTGTTTTTGTATAAATTGCGTTATTTAAAGCAGTAATATCAGAATAGCCACAGAAAAACTTTGGATTTTCACGAATTAAATCGTAATCGAGATATTTCAATAAACCATTAGAGTTGTATCCGCCAAGTGTTGTCAAAATGGCCTTTACATTAGGGTCTCTAAATGCTTCGTGGAGGTCTTGGACGCGTGAAGAAATAGAAGAGGAAGAGAATCGGTCTATCTCTTCAGCATGTTTTGAGAATGTAACTTGAAAGCCCATGTCGGTTAATCTTTTTCTAGCGAGATTTCTGTTTTCATTTGAGACAATACTTAAACTACAAGATGGTGAAATAACCCTTATTTCATCACCTTTTTTTAATTTTGTTGGTAGCACTCGGTTCACCTCTTTAATTAATGTAATATTTTGATTTTATAAATATTTTATCATATGAAATAAAGTGAAGGTGAATTATTTTTTGAAAAGGAGTTTTCCTGATTTTTCAGCAGACAGACAGAGTCTTTTTTTGATATGATAGGAAAAGTGATTTATTATAAGTAGTATTTAATATCTATAACATTTGAAAGGTGTGCAAGACGTGAAGAAACAACTTGCAGGCTTGCCAGTACACGTTCATTTCGTAACAGAAATCCGTGAAGGGGCGAGGAAGGAAACCGTTGCTTTTGAAGCAAATGGTCAATACTATGTAAAAGGTCAAGGTACATATGTAACATTCCAAGAGCCGAACGAACAAGGCGAAGTGAAAACAATTATTAAAATTCAAGATGAACAAGTTCTCATTATGCGTTCAGGTGCTATTTCTATGCGTCAGACGCATGTGAAAGGTGAATGGACAACTGGTACGTATACGAGTGAACTTGGTACGTTTACATTGCAAACGAAAACTGATAACGTTCTTTTTAAATGGTCGGATGAAAAGAAAAAAGGACAACTCTTCTTAACGTACGCATTGCTTCTAAGTGAACAAGAAGCTGGCAGATATACAATTACAATTAATTTGAAGGAGGCAAAATAATGAATTCTTTAGAACAAGTAAAAGGATTAATTAAAGAAGAAATTCAAGCTGCTGTATTAAAGGCAGAATTAGCAACAGAAGAACAGATTCCAAACGTTATATTAGAATCTCCAAAAGATAAAACAAATGGTGACTTCTCTACAAATATGGCAATGCAACTTGCACGCGTTGCGAAAAAAGCACCTCGTATGATTGCAGAAGAATTAGTTGCAAACTTCGATAAAGCAAAAGCTTCTATTGAAAAAATTGAAATCGCTGGTCCTGGTTTCATTAACTTCTACATGGATAATAGCTACTTAACAGACTTAATCCCAACAATCGTCAACGCTGGTGAAGCATACGGTGAAACGAATACTGGTAAAGGTGAAAAAGTACAAATTGAGTTCGTATCTGCGAATCCAACAGGTGATCTTCACTTAGGACATGCACGTGGTGCGGCAGTAGGTGACACTTTATGTAACGTATTAGCAAAAGCAGGATACGATGTATCTCGTGAGTACTACATTAATGACGCTGGTAACCAAATTCATAACTTAGCTCTTTCTGTTGAAGCTCGTTACATGCAAGCTTTAGGTTTAGAGAAAGAAATGCCAGAAGACGGTTACCATGGCGCGGACATCATTGGAATCGGTAAACGTTTAGCTGAAGAGTTTGGCGATCGTTACGCGAATGCTGATGCGAAAGAAAGCTATGAATTCTACCGTGAATACGGTTTGAAATATGAGTTAGCAAAACTTCAAAAAGACTTAGAAAGCTTCCGTGTTAAATTCGATGTATGGTTCTCAGAAACATCATTATACAAAAACGGAAAAATCGATGCTGCACTTGCAGTATTAAAAGAGCGTGACGAGATCTTTGAAGAAGGCGGTGCAACTTGGTTCCGTTCTATGACTTACGGTGACGATAAAAACCGTGTATTAATTAAAAACGACGGTTCTTACACATACTTAACGCCAGATATCGCTTACCACCGTGACAAGTTAGAGCGTGGTTTCGATAAATTAATCAACATTTGGGGTGCTGACCACCATGGTTACATTCCTCGTATGAAAGCTGCTATTCAAGCGCTAGGTTACGATAAAGAAACACTTGAAGTAGAAATCATCCAAATGGTACAACTGTACCAAAATGGTGAAAAAATGAAGATGAGTAAGCGTACAGGTAAAGCAGTTACACTTCGTGAGCTTATGGAAGAAGTAGGCGTGGACGCAATGCGTTACTTCTTCGCAATGCGTAGCGGTGATTCTCATTTAGACTTTGATATGGACTTAGCTGTTTCAAAATCTAATGAAAACCCAGTATACTATGCACAATATGCTCATGCTCGCGTATGCAGTATCCTTCGTCAAGGTGAAGAGTTAGGATTAGCTACAGACGGAGACGTGAATTACAAACTTGTTACTTCTGAGAAAGAAGTGGAGTTACTGAAAAAACTTGGTGAATTCCCAGCTGTAGTTGCGGATGCAGCGCAAAAACGCCTGCCACACCGTATTACAAGCTATGCATTTGAATTAGCAGCAGCATTGCACAGCTTCTACAATGCAGAAAAAGTATTAAACCAAGATAACTTAGAATTAAGTAAAGCTCGCTATGAGTTAATGAAAGCAGTACGCACTACACTTCAAAATGCACTAGCAATCGTAGGGGTATCTGCACCAGAAAAAATGTAATAGACAAAAGAAAAGATGCTTGTTTTTGTTTAAAAGCGATATACAAGTTGATATAAAAACATCTCATCAGTCTATAGACTGATGAGATGACAAAGAAAGCAGACCGTCGAAAAGTCGTATGGGAGAGAACCTCACGTACGACTTGATGAGGGGAAGCTGGGAAAAAAAAGAGATGGCAAAGCTATCTCTTTTTTTGTTTCAGTTTTCTACTCTAAATATATGTGGCAAATATATGTTGTGGTGATAAAAGGAAAATAGAAAAACACCAATTAACTATTGCTTTTTTAGAACAATTCTAGAATAATATGTTGTTGGGGGTAAAATTATCAAAAAGCTATACATGTAGTATTAGTTGGTGGAACGTTACTAGTAAATGATGTGTTCGTTGTAAAAAATGTTGTTACAACTATACCGAATACTAAACTAACACTTTATCTGACCAAGTATATACACAATTAGTAATTAATCTTGAAAATTTCCAACCTAGCTAAGAAACTAGGGATTTTATGTCTAAAATAGTATATATAGTCCAACTGAAGTTTCCATGATTCGATAAAAATAATGAAAGGATATAAATCTCTCGATTTTAACATCATCACTACTTATATATATATGAATATATTAATTTTAATATGTAATATCACCCTAGAAAAGCTAACTCTTCTTAGCGAGTAAGTGAAATGTATGTATAAGTTCATTTTAATTCTTCGATATAGCCATAGATCCATTAGGTAAATTACTTTTTCTCGACACTTATTTATAGACTCCAAAAATGAAAAGGCTGAATTTTATATTTCTACACGATTCATATGAAATTAGTTGCCAATTAAACTCTTTTTTATTTACCCCCAAATTCGTTCCACTGTATTCAGATTTGGAGAATATGACTTTTATCTTCATGGGCAAGCAATATTTCGTCCGGAGCGTTTTTTATCATATAGCGCTTATATTGGAACATTTCTTCAATGACATCCTTTAGAATACGAGTATTCTAGCATGTTTCACAGCCGTAGCCTTCTTTGGCTGGGGTGCTAAATTCGATTATACGCTATACTTCTTGTTATTCTTTACGAGGATAATGATGGAAGTTTGCTAAAAGCATATTTGCCTGCAATGAAATTTTTACGTATTGAGCAATTGTTTGCACTTTGGGATATGAAGAAATTTCAGAAACTCTACGACATAATAAGACGAATGATTGTCATGATTTTTATCGTGAATGCTTGTTGAATTGTCTTCTCCTGACTTTGAAGTTGTTCTATGGCCCGTTCATGTGTATTTGTAATTTGGATTCCTTTATTAAAGTTTGTTCTTTCCCGTAGCTGTTTTTTGTAAAGAATATAGACCAGAAATAGCATAGTTTAGATATGTCTGAGAAATTAGATGAATCTATATAAAGGTCAAATTTCGAGTCTCTAAGCAATAGAAGAATTGAAGAATTGAAAAAGATGATAATAGCTATCAAACATATGTAAGTAAAATAGCTTAATGGCATTGAATCCTAGTATCTTTGTCATAGTATGTTTGCACCAAAATCTAGAAATTTTTAATTTTATAGGGAGGAAAATATGTATTTAAAAAGAATTACTTCTATTTTTTCGATTATAATGATTTTTATGTTTACTATAGGCCAGAGTCTTTTACCTATAGTAGCAAATGCACAAGAACTAAACACAGCAGGACTTGTGGATAGTTTTCAGATTGGTAAAACAAATCTAAGTACCACAGAACGGACTAAAGTAACTGTAAACTTCAGTGAAAAAGATGGACTTAGGTTGAAGTCTGGAGACACACTAACATTAACACTGCCTCCAGAATTAAAAGGATTAGATAGGGAGTTTCCATTAGATGAATATGGTACTTGTAAAGTCACTGCAGGTACTGTGGTATGTACATTTAATGATAAAGTGAGTAAATATGAAAATATTCAAGGGTATTTAAACTTTTTCGTGGAAGCTACTAATGTAGGAACGGATCAAAAGAAAGAGATTGAAACCAATTTCGGTACAACTGTAGATAAGCAGTCTGTAACAATTACCGGTCCAAGTAGTGGTGGTGGCACAGATCCTGGAAAGCCACCGTTTTTTTATAAAACTGGTGATATGAACTCAGGTAAGGACGATGAAGTACGTTGGTTTTTGAATATAAACTTAGGTAAAGAAGATTTAAGTCGTGATATTGTTGTGACTGATAATTTACAGGAAGGTCAAACGCTTAATAAGGATAGTTTCTATATAATTGTAGATGATGATTTAGGTCGTCGATCTTTAACGCTACAAGAGCTTGAAGGGCAAGGTTACGGAACAATTACCTTTACCGGAGACAAATCATTTAAAGTTGTGCTTAATAAGGATAAAGCACGTCTTGCCTCCTTTTCGATTGGTTATACATCTACTATAACGGAAGCTGGGAAGACGCAAGATTTTTTTAAGAATGATTATACGATTGATTACCAAGTTCTAAACGAAGAACCAGTTCATGAATCGGGTAGTTATCCAGTTGAAAATATGGCAGCTGGCGGTGGTGCTACTGGTAACAAGGTTCCAAAAGGACAGCTAAAAATTGTTAAGCACATTGAAGGAAATAAAGAAAAAGTAATTTCGAATGTTTCGTTTAAGTTGTATAAAGAGTCTGGTGAACAAGTTGGGGGCGAATATAAAACAAATGAAAAAGGGATAGTTGAAACTCCTCCATTATCACCAGGTAAATATTATGTACAAGAGGTTTCAGCTCCAGACTATATTGATTTCGATCCTCAGAAAAAAGTAGGGTTTGAAATAAAATCAGATGATGAAAATGGAGTCGAACTGGATATTCCAAATAAAGTGAAAACTACATCTGTTTCAGGAACAAAGATGTGGAATGATAACAACAATAAGTTTGGTACACGCCCAGAAAGCATCACAGTTCAATTGCTTCAAAATGGAACAGAATTTAAAACAGAAGAAGTGAAAGCTGATAAAGAAGGCAACTGGACTTTCAGCTTCAAAGATCTACCAAAGTACGATGGACAAGGAAATGAAATCAAGTACACAGTAAGTGAAGTAAAAGTGAAAGACTACGAAACAAAAGTAGACGGAACAACAATCACGAACACTTACAAAAATACAGAAACAACAGAACTAAGTGGTAAAAAAGTCTGGGAAGACTACAACAATAAGTTTGGTACACGCCCAGAAAGCATCACAGTTCAATTGCTTCAAAATGGAACAGAATTTAAAACAGAAGAAGTGAAAGCTGATAAAGAAGGCAACTGGACTTTCAGCTTCAAAGATCTACCAAAGTACGATGGACAAGGAAATGAAATCAAGTACACAGTAAGTGAAGTAAAAGTGAAAGACTACGAAACAAAAGTAGACGGAACAACAATCACGAACACTTACAAAAATACAGAAACAACAGAACTAAGTGGTAAAAAAGTCTGGGAAGACTACAACAACAAGTTTGGTACACGCCCAGAAAGTATCACAGTTCAATTGCTTCAAAATGGAACAGAATTTAAAACAGAAGAAGTGAAAGCTGATAAAGAAGGCAACTGGACTTTCAGTTTCAAAGATCTACCAAAGTACGATGGACAAGGAAATGAGTACACGTACACAGTAAGTGAAGTAAAAGTGAAAGACTACGAAACAAAAGTAGACGGAACAACAATCACGAACACTTACAAAAATACAGAAACAACCGAACTAAGTGGTAAGAAGGTCTGGGAAGACTATAACAATAAGTTTGGTACACGCCCAGAAAGTATCACAGTTCAATTGCTTCAAAATGGAACCGAGTTCCAAACAAAAGAAGTGAAAGCTGATGAAAAAGGCAACTGGACTTTCAACTTTAAAGATCTACCAAAGTATGATGGACAAGGAAATGAAATCAAGTACACAGTAAATGAAGTAAAAGTTGACAACTATGAAACAAAAGTAGACGGAACAACAATTACGAATACTTACAAGAATACGGACAAAACAGAACTAAGTGGTAAGAAGGTCTGGGAAGACTACAACAATAAGTTTGGTACACGCCCAGAAAGTATCACAGTTCAATTGCTTCAAAATGGAACCGAGTTCCAAACAAAAGAAGTGAAAGCTGATGAAAAAGGCAACTGGACTTTCAACTTTAAAGATCTACCAAAGTATGATGGACAAGGAAATGAAATCAAGTACACAGTAAATGAAGTAAAAGTTGACAACTATGAAACAAAAGTAGACGGAACAACAATTACGAATACTTACAAGAATACGGACAAAACAGAACTAAGTGGTAAGAAGGTCTGGGAAGACTACAACAATAAGTTTGGTACACGCCCAGAAAGTATCACAGTACAATTGCTTCAAAATGGAACCGAGTTCCAAACGAAAGAAGTGAAGGCTGATAAGAATGGTAACTGGAGTTTCGACTTCAAAGATCTACCAAAGTATGATGGACAAGGAAATGGAATCAAGTACACAGTAAATGAAGTAAAAGTTGACGACTATGAAACAAAAGTAGACGGAACAACAATTACGAATACTTACAAGAATACGGACAAAACAGAACTAAGTGGTAAAAAAGTCTGGGAAGACTACAACAATAAGTTCAATACACGCCCAGAAAGTATCACAGTACAATTGCTTCAAAATGGAACAGAGTTCCAAACGAAAGAAGTGAAGGCTGATAAGAATGGTAACTGGAGTTTCGACTTCAAAGATCTACCAAAGTACGATGGACAAGGAAACGAGTTCAAATACACAGTAAGTGAAGTGAAAGTTGATGGCTACGAAACAAAAGTAGACGGAACAACGATCACGAACACTTACAAAAATACAGAAACAACAGAACTAAGTGGTAAGAAAGTCTGGGAAGACTACAACAATAAGTTCAACACACGCCCAGAAAGTATTACGGTTCAATTGCTTCAAAATGGAACAGAGATTAACAAGCAAGAAGTAAAAGCGGATAAAGAAGGAAACTGGAGTTTCAACTTCAAAGACCTACCAAAGTACGATGGACAAGGAAATGAGTTCAAATACACAGTAAGTGAAGTGAAAGTTGATGGCTACGAAACAAAAGTAGACGGAACAACGATCACGAACACTTACAAAAATACAG
>NZ_JAKUFP010000031.1:0-51841 GCF_022663495.1 Bacillus cereus group sp. BfR-BA-01383 | reverse complement strand
AGCAGATAAGTGAAGAACCTACCTGCTTACTACTGTAACAAAAGAAAGAAGTACCAGCCGTGGATTAAGCGGCTTGGAAGTAGTATGTATTCATTTGGAAAAATTATTCAAGGGGTGAAGAGAAGAATGGCATCGATAGTGAATAATGTATGTGAAATAATTCGGTTAATGAGTAAAACGAAAGTAGAGCGCATCCAAATCACATACGAAATTGGAGATATCATCGAGCAGAAATGTAGACGTTGTTATTACAATCGTTCAGAAAAAGAATGTTTTAGTACCAGTGTTTGTAATAATTGCCCGACTGGCGAAGAATTACGCCAGTTGGGTAGATACCTTAATACACATCCGAAAGAACGCGGTGGAAAACGAAATGATATACCTATTGGACTTACTCCGGAGCGTGTACGCGAATTGAATCAGAAAGGCATCCCAGATAAAGATATCAGCATTATGTATGATCGTAGTCCTTCTTATGTCGGGAAAATGAAACAACAATGGAAACAAGCTGGTGTTTGGAAAGGACCAACTTTAATGTGGGAAATCAAAAGGAGTGGGGAGAATGACTGAAACCGTTGATGTGAAAGCCATGTCGGATGATGAGTTTATGAAAAAATACAAAAATCTAGTTTATAATTTCGTTTGGAAAAAATACAGTTCGACTGCTGAAGTGATAAAAAGTAATACGGGATTAGAAATAGATGATTTAATTCAATACGGTATGATCGGTTTACTGAAAGCGAGAGAGGGTTTTGATCCTGCATATGGATGCAAATTTTCTACCTACGCCATTCCAAAGATATTCGGCATAATTGCAGTGAACATTAGAGACGCTCAAAAGGTAAAGGTACCACGTGATGTTTATTACTTAAAAGGGAAAATCATGAATCAGGGACTTTGGGGAGAGAAACCAGAAGAAATTAGTAAGCAGTTAGATGTATCCCTACAAGAGATTGAAGAAGCCTTACAGTATCAACAAATAACAAAATCATTACATGAGGTAGCTCATTCAGCTGGGAATGGCGACGATGATTTAACAATAGAACAAATGCTGGTTGATGAATGGTCAATGAGTAAAACAGAAGAGATTGAGGATGAAATGTTGGTTAATTCTTTTGTTTGGACTTTACCGGATCGAGAAATGATTGTTTGGGATATGCATTCACAAAATAAATCGCAACAAGAAATAAGTAAACGAGCTGGCTTTAGTCAACCACATGTAAGTCGCATTTTAAAAGAAATCAATAAAAGAGCTGCAACTTTTGGGAAGGCGCAGGGAGTTGCAAAGTAGCATCAATTTTGAACGTTGTACAGAAAGGTGGAGTTACATTATGTTTTGGTTAGGATGCTTTTTAGGATTCATTGTAGGTTCAATTATTACATGTGCGCTACTTTACTTTGGTTTTAGAGCTGAGGAAAACCAGAAAGCAGATATACAAAGAAGAATGTTTGATGAATCGGTAAGGAAGGAAATTGAGCAACTGAAAGAGATTAAAAATGATGAAAAGAAAGCTCAATAAAATTGTTGTTTGATTGGAGGAACTCTTATGATTTATGAAGTTATAGATTATTGCAGTCAATGTGATAGAAAAATAGAGAATTGCGATTGTTGTTGTAATAAGTGTGATGAGTGGTTACATGATTGTGAATGTAAATGAAATAAAAAGTCCCAGCTTAAAATGCTAGGACTTAAGGAAGTAAAGTTGTTGCAATTGTCCATTCCATATTAATGACTGTTAGGAACTTTAATAGTATAAATAATTATTGAATATAAGTATATATAAATTTAAAAAAATTCTACAAAATAGTTATTTAATAGAATTTTGATAAAAAGCTATTCAGTTATTTGAAATATAGTTTCATCAGGTCTGGAGAATCCATACAATTTCCTTGCGAACTTTAAAATACCTTCTTCACTCTCTGTTAAAGTTTTAATATCGCTTTCAAAATAACGTCCTGTAATTTCTAATTCAGATAATCTTTTCTTTTCTTTATTAAGTGTAATTTGTTTTTCTTGAATCATTTGTTCTTGCTTATAAATGGAAATTTGAATGGAAATAACCATAGGTAGCATAAAAGCAAGCGCTAATAAAAGACGACGTCTTAGCTTTTTATTCGTTTGTAGGTTCATGTTAGGATTAATTTGTTTTTTTGAGATTGATTGTTGTGGTGGTAAATTTGGGATAATCCCCATTTTAATGCCTCCATTACTTATGTATAGAATTTAAATTGCTTAAAAGTATTATATATGCTAAATAGATAATTTTGAACCTATTTAGGCAAAGATAGGTTTTATGAAATTTAAATAAAATCCTTATTTAAATAAAAAAGAGCGCTTTTTAAGGCGCTCTATGACCAAGGTTTATTGTGATCTTTTTAGGATTGTGGAGTATTTGAACAATAATTTAGTTTAAGACAAAGATAATTTCTTATTAGTAATACCGACTTGCTTCAGTAGACATGGCAATTGCTTTTGTTTCATGAACTGTACCATATGGATGCTCTGGAGGTGCGTATATAGAGTAAATTTTAAGTGGTTTATTCCCCGTATTGATTACATTATGCCATTTTCCAGCAGGTATCATAATTGCATAGTCATCATAGGCCATTTCTTGAAAATATAATGTATCTATGTTATCACCCATTTGAACAAGTCCCTGTCCTTCTTCAATACGTATGAACTGATCAGTTGTAGGGTGTACTTCTAAACCTATGTCATCTCCAACATTAATACTCATCAAAGTTACTTGTAAGTTTTTTCCTGTCCATAAAGCGGTGCGATAAGTATGGTTTTGTTTAGTGGCCTGGTTAATATTCAATACAAATGGTCTAGCTCCATAATCTGTTAATCTAATGTTTTCACAATAAGGATTCCGGTTGTGATTCCAGGCGTTATTGTTGTTACTGTAATAATAAGGATTCCAATCGTAAATCCAATTATTGTTATTCCAGATGCTATCCATTGAGCTTTGACATTGATAGTAAAAACGTGGATTATGTTGCATATCCAAGCTCCTCTCATGATTTTATCATTTACCTTTTATCCTATGCTGTTGTCTATTTATAGGAATGCAGAATAAGAGGAAATGGGTAGTAATAAAAAATCATAAGCAAACTTTATTGTTTTTTCTATGGAATATGAAAATAAAAGGTTAATAAAGGATGTACAATTGGTGTAAAAAAGAATACTTAATAAAATTATTATTTAGATAAAAGAAACCCCGATTGTCTGCGGGGTTCCTAAGGGTAATCGTCAAGTAATGACGTACTCGACTAATTAACGATATCATGAATTTTTTGGTAAAAATACTGGTAAATGTGTCCAAATGGATAGGGCATCATTTTGAACAAAAACGCTATTTGGTATGAACCTTTAAAAGTCCAAAAGAGCTCCGTCTACTGGTCGGAAGCCCTTTTGGGGAAATCTAGTGAGTTTCGTTCATCCATTCATTATATGTGTAAATTATTTTATTGTGATATATTACAATAAACAACAAGCTAATAAAAATTTCATTTTGTAGAAAAAAGAAACTAGAAAAGAGCACCATGCACAAGTGCTCTTTAAGAAAGGAGGTAACCCAGTGAAAGAAACGTCTGGATTAGAATTATATGTTGAAAAAAAGAAAAAGAACAATGTTTTATTAACGTGTCAATACAAAAGAGCAGCTAGCAAAAGCTAGCTGCTAAGCCCTCGGGTATGAAGGGAAATCAGAAACTGTATCTACAGTATTGACGGGATATTGAGTTGTATTCAGGGAGGAAGAGGGAAATGAAAGAAAAAAAGAGCTCAAAATGGTACCTATGGCATCTTATGGGTGGAATACAGAAAAACAGATACATTATTTCATAGCAAATACAAAAGAGCACACATATATGCGTGCTCTTAGTTAAGAAAGGTAAGAATCTTATGAATGGAGAGTCTCCATACAATAATATATGCTTGTCTATTTTAAATGTGAAAATTTTTAATAAATATGCTATTTGATCAATAAGTTATGGAGACAAAAATGGTGCACAAAGTCTTTTGTGCACCACTATATATAAACTATGTCTTGTTAATTATATGTCTACCTCAGAAAAACGGGATTTTTCAAAAAATCGAAACTATTTGCAGTTTACACAAGCATTGATTAATTATACAAACAAAAAAGAGCACCTTGTATAGGTGCCTCAATAATCAAGATAATTACTTACCACCATTTTGATTTATATGTTTTAAATAAAAAAATAGAACAAGATCCTGATTTGAAAAATAGAGAGCTCTTTTCAAAGAGCTCTCCGACTAAAATTTATATTGAATATGAATACATACGATATTGTATGCGTGCTATTTAGGTAGGTGCAATTTTAAAACAAAATCCTTATTTGAATGGCGAAAAAAAGACAACAACCGGAGGGCTTGTTGTCTCACAAAAAAAGTGGAATGTCACTAATATATTAGTTGAAGACAAAACAGGTTATTTAAAGTATATGAATTGCGTAAAAAAATATACAGTAGAAATTAAGCAAAAAGAGTGCTTTCCAAAGCGCTCCTTAAGTAAAACTAAAATTAAAAAAGAATACCACATGATATTGTATGTATGCTTTTTAGAAATGTGCGGATTTAATACAAAATCGTTATTTGAATAGAAAAGTGGAATGGAAAATGAAACCAATATTTGAAATGTTAACTGTATCTTGATATGTATACGTAACTTCTGTAGAGCTGGGCATATCGATAAATATAAGGCTAAGTTACTAATCATAAATTTTAGGACTATTCACTTGAACATCTACGTACCCGTCACGGTCCGCAGTTATAAAGGTATCCAACTGTGACGGGTATCTGACTTATATTATTGAGGGAACAGGCCGGAAGGATGCTACGGTATTGTTGTAGGGTTCCAGACGGACCTGCGCGCTTGCCCCAGCATTTGCGAGTGCAGTCACCGCATTCAAGATAGCAGTTCTGCTACCGGATATGAAGGCTGTGCTATAGTTCATGATTAGGGGATGAACGGGATGTTGATTGAGAACTTCTTGATGATAAATTGTTTTCATCGTGATGTTTTGGGGATGAACGGGGTGTTGATTGAGAATTACTTGATGATAAATTGTTTTCATCGTGACGTTCGCTGTCTGTGTGAAGCCTTCTGTAGTGATGCCAGTCAGCGAAGTCCCATTAAATGAAGTGAGTTTGACTGTAAGCATGTGACCTTTTTTTATATTTATTCCTCCTTTATTATTAGACTCAATTTATTTTATGCTTGTCCAGCAATTTAGTGTGGGCACTTGCATCATAATAAGTTGAAAGATATTTGAGATTATATTTTGACAAGGCGCGGGGATTAAAAGGTATAAATTGAACAAAATCGTTATTTGATATAAAATAATCCCCTGAAATCTTGGGGATTTAGGGAAATATCTATGGAAAATTATTTTATAAGTACTGGCATTCTTTTAGTTTCAAATCTTTCGAATTCTATAGGACAATATGCAAATGTTGCTATAGGTTCTGAAGTTTCGTTTGTTAAAAAAGTGTGGTTAATTACTTCACCAGAAGAAGAATAAAATGTAATTTTGGTTTTTGATATAGGAGGAAGCGTTATTACTAGTGGTTTATTTGTCATACTAATCAACTCCTAAATTATTTGATTTTATAAGAACTTAAAATGTATTCAATAAATATGTATGAACTCATTTTATAAAGTTAGTACTTTGTGAATTGAGAAATTTAACAAAATAGTTATTGTATGATGATAAAAATTAAAGAACCTGTTAGTTATAACAGGTTCTGTGTACAAGAAGTTCAAGGAATACAAGGAAACTGGTCCGGAGAAACCTGTTTATTCCTGTATTTAATGGTAGTATATTCCGAAATTAATAAAAAAGAATAAAAATAAAAAAATCGTGTCCAAAAATGCACACGATTATAAAGCAACTATGTCTTGTCAGTTTATTTTATGTTGACTTTATGTAAAAGGTGACATATCCAAAGAAATTAAAAGAGCGCTTTTCAAGGCGCTCTCTGACCAAAACTAATATCGAAAAAGAATACCACTTGATATCGTATGTATATTTTCTATGTTTGTATGGTTTTAAAGCGAAAAAAAGAGCACCTAATAAGACGCTCCCAATCGCTAATAAATACCCAATCTCATTAAAGTATATGGGATGTTATCTGAATAATGATTACAAAAATTTCATTTTGTATTAGTTTAAAAGCAAAAAAGAGCACTTAATAAAGTGCTCCCGTGACGAGTTTCGTTCTCTCAAAAGAAAGGACTGACTATATCATACGGAATTTTTCTGAAATGTGCTTGTGTTAATTAATTAGTATATGTAAAAAGAGCAGCTAGCAAAAGCTAACCGCCCCATTGCAACTTGTTAAAAAAAGAAGAAGGTCGCTATTCAGGGAGTGAACAGCTTGTAGATATTATGTGGAAGTTTTGGGATTTTATTCAGATAAATTTAAAAAAGCAGCTAGCAAAAGCTAACTGCTTAGCCCCGAGGAAGAGAGAGGGGCGCTTTATTAGGTCTAAGGCTGAAATAAGGGTTTTAGATGTTAAGACCTAAGACTTAAGAGCTAAATATAGTATGGATCTCACTTCAGAAATTATGCATATACTTGTATTCCTATAAAAATGGTTAAAAAACAAAGCAGCTAGCTCAATTAGCTAACTGCTCGGTATCTCCAAGGGAGAACAAGGAGAAAATCTAATGTCATATACAGTATTGACGGGATGTTTATTAAATAATCATTCACTTATGGTTGGTTCCAAAAAAGTGACATACCAACAAAATATAAAATTATTAAAAGGACAATTGCTATGAGGATAACCAGAGAAAAAGTTTTCCATGATTTTTTCATCAATAGACCTCCTTTATGAAGAATTTTAACATCTATCTAAAATTCGAACAAAATAGTTATTTTATAGAAAAAGGAGACTGATAGAGAAATATAATTTTAATATTTTTATTTCATAAGTTTTACAGGTATGTGGGTATTATATGAAAAGATGCAATGGCCATAATTAAACATCTTCATTATGTCCGATTGATTTGTCTGTTCATATAATAAAACTAATTGTATAAAAAACAAATAAAAGATTAGAGGGATATATATGCAACAAAATAAAAAGGCTAAATCCCGTCTGCATGAACTTCAGAGGCAATGTAGGATTGCTTTTCCTGTTCCTGGTCCTCAAGGACCGTCCGGACCTCAAGGGCTGCCCGGACCTCAAGGGTTGCCTGGGCCTCAAGGAATGACCGGACCTCAAGGGCCACCCGGACCTTCAATTCCAAGTCCAATACCAGCAACAAATTTAATGTACTTTACTTTTTCTGACGGACAGAAACTGGTTTATACAAATAGTGATGGTAAACCTTTACTTGGAACAACTCAAATATTACCACCAGGTGAAGTCTCGTATATGAATTTATTTATTAATGGTATGATTCAACCGCAAACTGAATATCAAGTTACAGCTGGACAATTGACTTTATTAGGTCCGGAGCCTCCTTTTGAAGGAGTACCAATTGTTTTACAGTTTATCATTATTAATTAGTGTGTAGGTGGCTAAAAAAGGCAGGGTGACTTGTCACCCTGCAAAAAAGTTAACTATGTTACAACAAACTCAATGATGAGTGGAGTAGCTCCATCAAGCACAGCACCACCAACAATGGTGATTGCAGTAGTGGTAACTCCTGTTACAGTATCTGCAGTTTGTAGCACACCGTTAATATATAAGCTTAAATACGCATATGAAGCTGGAAATGTCGTGACAGCACCTGCATCATTTGTAAAATCAGTATTAGCAAAAGTTAAATCTGCCCCAGCCACAGTCCCTGCTCCTGCTGTACTGACAAACCTTCTACCAGCTATAAAGGGTTTAACAATAGGCATTTATGTTCACCTCTTTTTAAGAATTAACTCGGACAAGTTTTTAGAAAGCTTGGCCCTGTATTTTATACTATGTTGTGTTTCTTTGAAAAGAAACGGCTTGTACACTAGTATAAAAACGCTATTTTAGTAGGAGAAAGGGGAGTGAAAAATAGTGTCGGTCCTGTGGGTTCAGTCGGCCCTGTAGGTCCAGTAATGCCGGTGGGTCCTGTAATACCCGTTGAACCAGTAGGTCCAGTGTTCCCGGTAGGACCGGTTTCACCAGTTGGTCCAGTGAATCCAGTAGGTCCGGTGTTCCCGGTAGCTCCAGTAGCTCCAGTAGCACCCGTTGAACCAGTGGGACCAGTAGGAATTGAAAGGGTTGCACTGGTGGGAACGTCGGTCCAATCGATCCTTAAAAAGAACTGTATATTAGTGCTCTTCGGACCAAGTTTTTTATGGTAACAGTTATTGGTATTATGTGTAAGAATTAACGTGTGCCCTGAAAATAATGATTATTTATTCACATGTAAATTCACAATTAGAGCACAATCGCATCAATACGCTCACAGTTAACTACAGTGATATCTCCGTTTTCATCTATAAATGTAGCAAGGGATGATTTATTATGGAAACCTACAAATATAGAAGCTGTTAATATTGTGCCGTTAACTAAAAGTTGTTTTATTTTCTTTCCTAAGTAAAATGTTTCTAAAAGGTAGCAAATATCTTTGGAACTCTCTTTTGGGGGTGGGATAAAAGAAGATTGATTATTTGGAAGAGATGTTAGATTAGGACTAAATACTTTGGGAGTAATAGCATAGTTTATGAAAACTGACATTTTTCCGGCTCCTCTATTTTAAAATTTATAGTGAAATATACTTATGGAATTATGAAATAGGGCTTTTTTCAAAGCCCTATGTTTACTTTAATCAGCTTCAATTCTAAGCGCTTGAATATCACGACAGTCCAAAACAATTACAGAGCCAGGTTCTGTTGTGTTATCTACAAATGTTACACAAAAATTATCTGGATTAAAGTTAGTAAAAATAAGATCCTCTAGTGTTGTTCCTGTAAGGAAAACATCTACTTCTGTACCTAACTGTAATCTTTCTAATTGTTCGCAAACACATTTTGTATGCTCACCCATAAAAAAAAACCTCCTTTCCTTGGTTTACTATTAATATATGTATAAATTAAATAGAACGATTGGATTAATAAACTAGTACTAGTAACTATTTTGCAAGTTTATATTTTTATAAAATAATCCTTTTATAAGTAAGTAGAATGGACGGAGGGGAACCGTATCGTATGAATCAATCTTCTAGGCATGTAAATGAAAAGGAAATACGGCCTTTCGTGATAGAAGAATTACGAGATTATCGTGTGCTGAAAGTGAAATTTAAAAACCTTCAAGAACGGACGGAATTTGGAGTGGAATTGATGTTTCCAGAACTTAGAAAAAGTACACAGGATGAAATAAGGTACAGACAGTTAAAAAGGGCGTTTGAAGAAGCGCTTGATGAAGATGAGCAAAGGGTGCTGGAAGCGAAATATATGAGCGGTAAAGAGTTGAATAATGATTATTTGGCAACAACTTTAGGCATGAAAGAAGGAAAGTTTTATCGAAAAAGGAAGTCAGGAATTATCAATTTTGCAAGAGCATTAAACATGATATAAAAATGAAAATGGAAGTTTTGGGGTACCATTCAGGGCAGTGTTTTGGGCAGTGAATTGGATACCTTTTTACATTCAAATCAGCGATACGATATCCCTACAGTTACTTGTTCTTTGAAAAGAGCAAGTAACTGTAGGGATAACGTATCTATGCGCTCATAAATAAATGATCATAGCCCCTTTATCAAAACGTTACCGAAGAACGGGCATGGGCGGTAAGAATCCGCATGAAGGACGAAAAGACCAATTGAATTTATATATTCAGCCACGGTGCGTGAGTGTCGTGGCTTTTGTGTTTCTTATTGAGCTTAGTATTTTATATTATGTTCTGGTTAGGTTGTTTTGTAGGATATGTTGTAGGTTCATTTATTACTTGTGGGGTACTGTACTTTTGTTTTAGGGCAGAGGAAAACAAAAAAGCAGAATTACATAAAAGAAATTTAGAGGAATCGGTAAAGAAGGAAATGGAGCAGTTATCAAGATTAAGAGCTAGTAGTGATGATTAAACGAATAACAACGTTGCCGTGATCTGGTGGGCGTCTTTTTGTTGTTAAGGAAAGATAAGGGGTGAAATAGATTTGAAGCTTAAAAATTAGATAATAATATTATTACTTTAAAATACAAAAAATAGACTAGTAAACAAGCTGTTTTTGTTTTTTAGCATAGAATATGATGAATCCTAGAGTTAAGAGGAGGTAATTATATTTATGGGATGTAATTGTAATTTCAGACATTGCCGAGATTGTAATAGATTTTGGGATGATTTAATGTTCTGCAGACGCAGACATAGAGATTGTGATGACCGTCGTTGTAGACGTGACCATGACTGTGATTGTGATGAGTGTCGTCGCAGACGTAATCATGATCATGACCGTGATCATGATGATCGTCGGGATTGGTAAAGTCTTTTGAAAGAGTGCATTTCTTCATAGCACTCTTTTTTTGTTTATGTATTTTCTAAATTAATACTTATTAAATACAAAGAATGTAGTAGCAATTCGATTTAAAATCTAACAAAACAAACGAACACAACGAACAGAAAAAGAAAGCAAGAATCAAATGATTCCTGCTAGGTGGAGAGTTGTAGCTAACATTCCGATAGCGCTAATAAATCCTGGTGAAATGTAAAGGTCTGATTTAAATCCGTTTGGTAGTTTAATTTTTAGTTTCATGTTCCGTCTCCTTTTGAATTCCGTATTTTTTTGCCTTACACAGGTATATACAAACTCAAGAGGAGTTCTCCACAAAAACTGAACAAAAACAGATGGATTTTTTAAAAATAAGATTCTTTTCACAAAAAACATGAAACTATTCAAAAGTAGCTATATTTATTTTGTATAATAAATCTAAGGCGATTTGAAAGGGGATGCTATTGTGAGAAAAATAGATGAGTCAAAAAGACCGTTTTTTGAAACTCATGGAGAAAAGGGAACAACTTACTTTGTACATGGTTATGGGATAGAACAAAAGGTATACTTTGGAGAATTTAACTCATTAAAAGAAGCAAGGCAGTTTATTTACCGTTACGTTCATAGGAATCCTGAATGGTTCAATGGAAATGGTGATGTGAATGAATACAATAATAAACAGTCAAGACCGGACGCAGATGATGCATGGCATGAAAATGTGTTTAAAAACGAATATCCAAAGCAATATAAAGATCTTGAAGGTTGGAACAAATAAAAGTAGCGAATCCGCTGCTTTTTATTTTATTGAGCGATTAGCGTGAGGTGGTAGATATCAATAATCAACAATTCCAAAATCAAATAGCAGTGGCCAAAAGAGACTTAGAAATGACCGATGAGCAATTATCCCGTCATTTGAAGGTCTCTTTTTCGTATTACATGAAAATAGTGAAAGGTAAGGTGATTTTACCGGTGATTAAGCGTAAAGCATTTCTTGCACGTATTGATGGATTGTATAAAAGGTGTGGGATGAAATAGCAATACGTACCTACACCTACTATTTAAGAGGGGGTGTGGTGGTGTGACGTGAGTAAACAAAAACACGAATTAGCTGAACAGGATTATATGAAGAAAATGAAATATAAAGACATTGCTGAAAAATATGGCGTTAGTCTGAATACAGTAAAGTCGTGGAAAAAGAAACATGGATGGAACCGAGAAGGTGTGCACCCGAACAAAGAAAAAGGGTGCACACAAAAAGAGGAACCGAAGAAAAAAGGTGCACCCTACAAAAATGCAAATGCTGCAGGTAATCGTGGTAATACAAATCCTAAATGGGGTAACAAGAATGCAGTTGGTCATGGTCCGCCAAAAGGGAATGACAATGCTGTTACTCATGGATTCTTCCGTAAACACTTCCCAGAAGATGTAGCTGACTTAGCTGCTGAGATCATGGAGAAGAAACCGATTGATATGTTATGGGAAAACGTAACGATTCAGTATACAGCTATTATTAGAGCACAAAGGTTAATGTTTGTAGTAAATCAGGAAGATATGACAAAAGAATTGAAGAAGACAAAAGAAAGCTATTCTGATTCGGGAAGTTCATCTGAAGAAGAATGGGAAATTCAATTCGCTTGGGACAAACACGCTACCTTCTTAAACGCTCAATCAAGAGCAATGAGTACGTTATCTTCTCTTATTAGAGACTTTGATAAGTTAGCTAATATAGATGATGAAAGACGAATGAAGTTAGAGCAGATGAAGTTAGGTATTGAGAAGACGAAAGCAGAAGTTGAAAAATTAAGTGGTA
The DNA here is from genome assembly GCF_022663495.1 of Bacillus cereus group sp. BfR-BA-01383. Classification (NCBI taxonomy): domain Bacteria; kingdom Bacillati; phylum Bacillota; class Bacilli; order Caryophanales; family Bacillaceae; genus Bacillus; species Bacillus cereus group sp. BfR-BA-01383. Next base: position 39,585 of record NZ_JAKUFP010000031.1, on the reverse strand, counting down.
ATGAACATGATGGTCCAATCGAAATTGTGGTTTCTAGAAAGAGTGAGCGATCATGATTGAGAAACAAATAAACGAACGATTTGAAGAGTACATCTTTAATTGGGATCATAAAGACTATTTTGTTTTCGGTGGATACGGTTCTTCAAAAAGCTATCATACTGCGTTTAAGATATTCTTGAAATTACTTGAAGAAAAGAGAAAGTGCCTTGTAATGTTTCGTGATGAAGAAGGGATACTTCATGCAGTCGAGGTAGATCGTTCGCAGAAAATGAAAGTGAATGAAGAGAAGTTAAAAAAGTATGAAGAGCTTACGCAGATTTATAAACAGAAGCATAATGGGAAAATGCCGGTGATTCATTTCTTTACAGTTACAAAATACAGAGAAAAGAAACTGGAAGAGTTAGCAGCAAAATATGCTGTGTTTGTGAAGGGATATGTGATAGAAGAAGTATAAAAAGTGCTAACATGTTCTAAAACGAACTTGCTAACACTTGAAGTACGAGTGCTTATAGAAATACCTAGTACACAACAGCAAAGGTAAAACATACTATGTAACAGCAAGCGAAGCCTATGTATATGTGAAATGATTTTTAAAACCGTCTCCTTTTAGGGGACGGTTTCTTTTATCAATGAATATACTATATTAAGAAATTTAAGAGGTGATAATAATTGGATTATTTAATCGAATTAAATCAGTGGGGCATAAAAGAAGGGTTACCTACTAAACCCTATGTAGATGCAGATTATATACAAGCTGATAAGAATATCCAGGGGATAAACAATGTGCTACAATTTGCAGCATCTAATAATTACTCTGAAGTTATTCTTCCAAAAGGCAATTACGCTCTATGTTATCCACGTGAGATTGTTATGGTTTCCAATTTAGATTTTAATTTAAATGGATCAACATTAAAAGTTATATACGATTCTAATAAGAAATCGCCATTTGACAATAGAACAACTACTGATTATTACAACTTCAAAGGGAATAGTATCGTATTTAGTAAAGTCACCAATTCTAATTTATTTGGTGGAACTATAATTGGATGTAGGGACGACAGAAGTTTCTCTAATCCTTTAGAAGTGGCAATGGAGAATACGTATGGTATTCTCTTTCAAAAAAGTTCAAATTATTGTTCTGTGAAAAATTGTAAGGTTCGCGATTATATGGGCGATAATATTTCATTTAGCTCAAACTCGATATTTGACTATGGAGAATTTGATCAAGGTCTTACTTTGAGTGCCTTAGATTACAACACTGGACAACCTATTACCTCTACGAATACACTCACAACAAAGATGTTAAATATACCTCAAGATTTAACACCAAAGATTACTTCCTTTCTTATAGCTGGAGCAGGATACGCTAGAACAACAAATTTAAATAGTAAAGACTTGGATATCTTCTTTTACGATAATAACAACAATTTCATAGGGGTTATGAAGAAAAGAAGAATCTATACAGATATTTCAATCCCAGTTAACGCAATGAAATTTAGACTTCAATTTTATAATGAAAACAATGTAAATAAGAATCTGCAATATACAATTATGTTTGGTGGTATCCCTCACCATAACACTGTTGAAAAATGCGAGGTTTTTAATGGGCATAGGGGTGGTATCACTTTAGGGGGGAATTACAACGAAGTTATAAATAATAAAATCCGCGATAATGGAAAAGGATTGGTTAGGTTTTTGGATGGAAAACCTATTTTCAACAATCCAACTCGTTATTCAATAAACATGGAAGATTCATACGGAGCAAGCTGTACCATAAAAGATAACGAAATTTACGGCAGTTATCACGGTATTTTAGTTGGTTGCTATGATGTCTTAATAGAACATAATCACATTTACAATATAGATTACCTAGCGATTAATCTTTATTCTTTAATGCATGCAACTATTAAGGATAATTACTTATACAACTGTCAAAATAATATTGGACTCATGACTTCTAATTTTAGTACGGCGTTTGTGAATATAATAGACAACAGTTTCACAGGTGGTAATATGAATTTAACTAATGATTCGTATAGGGTTTCTTTATCTAACAATCAATACGTAAACCCTGATTTCGTTGCATTGGGAGATAATTGCACATTTGATAATAATTATATTATTTTTACAGAAAATCCGACTACCACACCATGGATAAAAGCAAACAAAATAAGCAAATGTACCTTTAAATCGGTTTTAACACAAAGAGAGATGACGTTTAAAGTTAAAGAATATGATAGCTGTAGATTCGAAAATTTACGAGTCAGATCAGAAAACCCTAATACTCAAACTGTAGACGTTTGTGAGTTCACAAGGTCAGAACTTCTTAATTGCGAGTTGAGAAATCATTTGTTTAGTGGGCGTCCAATGAATATTAGAGTTACTAAATCAAAACTTATAGATACAACTTGCGAAGTTGGTATTACAAATGTGGATAATCAAGTACCATACACTTCACTGGAAGACTGTGCTATCTCCATTAATACGAAAAATAATTTATTCTTATCTGATACAAATCGTCCATATACAACTTATATAGTAGAGAAATGCAATGTTACTATTAATAATCCAGCATTCGCTGCTCTCTTAGCTTCAGGAGCAGCAGCGGGGGTAAACGAGTTAATTTTAAAAGACAATGGATTTGTTTATACAGGAACAGCACCATTGAATTTAAAATATTACACAAATAAAAATCATATTCGTAACTTCATCAATTCGAATAACACCTTTACAAATATCAATTTACCTGCTGCGAATTAAAGCTGGCTCTTTCGAGTCAGCCCTTTTTTATTCTACATCCACAAATTCATTAAGTTTAAATTCTGTATTCAATCCAAATGCATCGGTGTAGTATACCGTTAATATTCTTATACATATTTGCAGTTATAATGCATGACTTTACATAGATGACAAACATACATTTTCGTGATACTTCATCTCGACAGGATAAAGATGTGGCCGTAACTGTAGATGGAGATTTGGGATTTACTATTGATGCAAAAATAATGGTAAGTGGTTCGCCGCAATATAAGGTTCATAATAGCCGCGGTAAAACATACTTTATTAATGCAAGTTCGATATATGTAGTTGTGAATTAAGAAAACTGTCTCTATAACAAACAAAAATCCCTAATACTCGATTTAATAGAGCATTAGGGATTTTTGTTGTTTGATAGAAGGAAGGAAGGTCTTCTAATCAAACATTTCAATTTTCTTGGTTATGACATTACGAATACAAAAGTTAAATAAAAACATCACCATATAAAGATACTACATTACACAAGATAAATGTTATGCAATTTTGCATAATCGTAGTTTGATATTATTTTCCTATGAAAATCATTCTTCAACGAAATGTTTTTTTAGAAAAAAACTGACTATAATCAGTCAGCTATCCCCACAAACTCATCAACTTCAAACTCTATATTCAATCCAAATGCATCGGTGTAGTATACCGTTAATATTCTTATACATATTTGCAGTTATAATGCATGACTTTACATAGATGACAAACATACATTTTCGTGATACTCCATCTATATTCATAAATTTAAGAGTAATCCTGTTATAAAAATCGTCGGTACATATTATAGTGTTATTCAATGGGTGTATATCAGTTACAGTCATATAGTTAGTAAGTAGATGACCGTCCTCAAAAAATGATAGTAAGCGATAAGAAATTAAAATGTTATAAAGAGTTCACGTAATTTTATAAACAGAAATATAATGGAAAAATGCCGGTGATTCATTTCTTTACGGTAACGAAATACAGAGAAAAGAAATTGGAAGAGTTAGCAGCAAAATATGATATATATGTGAAGGTCTATGTGATTCCGAGTATATAAGAGCGAAATAAAAAAATAACAGTCCTTCTGTGGGGACATATATCGTTGCAACGCAAGCGTCAAATCTTATTGTTTCGTTTTTGGTGATTATTTTTCTTAAGTTAATGTACATGAGAACTCGTCAACCAAATGACATAAAACACACGGATTTACCTTCTAATAGATGTATTAACTTTGGGAATGTGATGTTTCGTTGGCTACCATTATTTCCTTAATCTCTCAATTTTAAATATTACAATATGTTCCTTATATCTTTATATTTCGGTAAAAAACATGGTAGTATTATTGTTACACATCACAACTAGGAGGACATCTATGAAAAAGAAAGTAATTATTGCTATTGTAATGATAATTGGCGTCATAGGATCCATTTTTGTTTACAAAGAGTACAAGGCAATTACAGAGTTCGAGGCATTCAATAAACAATTAGATAAGGAATATAACCCATTGGTTTTGGATATGATTGATTATTTTGATGTCGTCAGCAAACACCCATTGGATTTAGCTGACTGGTACATTTCGGAATCTGGACATACGGATAAATTAAATTACGAAGATAAATTAAGAGCGCTAAGAGAAGAAATTATAAACACCGATGTCCATTACAAAGACGCATCAGATCTTAAAAGAAATGCTTTAAATACAATAAGCTTGTTAGAAGATTGCTTAAATACCTTAGATACTCTTTATTCAGATGATAATATGATGTATAAAATATTAACTAAAGATATGGAAAAAGTAACAAAATCCTTAAGCGAAAGAAATGAAATTTTAAGCAGATATGATATGGTTAAATAAACATATAAACTAAAAAAGGGATGCTCATGTCATCTCTTTTTAGTTTATATGCTATTTTTAAATTTTGAGGAGTGTTATGAAATGAACCATCAATAAGGTGCAACTAGATAGAGCGTAAGTTCAGTATAATCCTTTTGGGAGTATGCACAGCTTTTATCAGATTGGCTCCCATATTTAACCTTTCCAGTTGCTTATCGTATTCACATTGCATAGTGATTTCTTCCACGCGATTAGCTTCATTAGCTATCATTTCAAAGCGGTTTCCTTTTTTTCGTAAACAGAAAAAAGGAAATTGTCAAAGTCTGCGTTAGGAGATTGCCAGTCACTGGTACAGAAGTGGCTATTGGACTAGCGTTTACAAGTGAAGATTGTAACGTTCCTGTTGTAGCACCCGGTCGTTTGTTAGTAAATGGCATAGGATTTGCAGGAATACCAGTTACGTTCACAATAGAAGGTGCAGCAACTGTTTCACCAACTACGGTGTTTACAGAAGAAGGCGGATTTTTTAGTACGAATGTTACTGCTACCGGACCTGGAAATATAACTCTTATAGCGTCTGGTACGGTAAATGGATTTCCTTTCTTTGGAGAAACGACTACAACTTCACCTTGTCTATGATTAAGTGAAATTCCCATAAGGGGTAGGACTTCATTACTATCAATCTAAAAAATAACCCACCTCAAAACGAAAAAGCTAACTTCTTATCTTTTTTCAGATAAGAAGTTAGCTTTTTGTTTATGACTGATAAGGAAGCGACTATTATAAGTTGTTTCTTTAATTGATGATTTTCGTCATAATGGCAGTACGAGTGATGTGTAAAAGAAGAGATACAATGAAGTTTTTTAGTAGAAGAAATATAAAAAAGTGCTAACAAGTTTGCAAACGAACTTGCTAACACTTATAAGGAATAGACATAAAATATCGCTGATATGTCATCTTCAATAATAGCCATAATCAGTAAGAACACACTAATACGAGATACTCATAAAATCATTCTTAATATCAAGAAGATAATCCTAATACACAATACTCATGAAATTATTCGTGATATTAGTTATATTATTATTTAGCATCTAACTTTTCTTTTACTTTTGAAGGTAAATCATCTTTTTGAATTTCCTCATAGGATTTAACTTCCGTAGATGATACCTCTGTTTTGTTTTCATCATCTTGGCTAACATAAAGACATAAAAATGCATTTTCATTTAATTTCTTATCTTTTGATGATTTTTTACTTCTAAATGTAACCTTTTTTTTCACTCCATTTTCATCATAAGCAGGTAAGGTGTAATTACGTAAGGTGTGACCTTCAACTTCTTCAACTTTACCTTCTCCTTTTATTTGTACATAATATACATCTTTTCCAATCCTATTTAGAGAAGCTCTCTCACATCCAATAGCTAAACTAGAAAAAAGTATAAATACCGCAAAGATAGTTGAAATTCTTTTCATGCCATTCTCTCCTTTTTATGCTCCTTCAGAGAGTATACAGCTGTTTTAATAATAGAAAAATCGAATTAGATTACAAAAAGCTTACGGTTTTGTAATCTTACATGAAATGAAAGCATTCAGGATGCAATCACATACTCATCACGTTAAGATTTTGAAATATCCCCCAAAAAAAATTTTATATCTTTACGGTTATTTATGGACATTCAGCATATTTTCTCATTTTGGGGAAGAATGTGCTTCTTAACTTGATAGCGGTGGGGTAGTACCAACAAAACACGAATTTTACAGCCTAAGAAAAATTTGAAAAATAAAAAAATCTGCAAGTTAAGGAAGCGACTATTATAATTTGTTTCTTTAATTGATGATTTTCGTCATAATGGCAGTGTGAGTGATGTGTAAAAGAAGAAATACAATGAAGGTTTTTAGTAGAAGAAAAATAAAAAAAGTGTTAACAAGTTTGCAAACCAAATTGCAAACAAAACTGCAAACTAAACGAATGCTTCCAAGTAATGGTAAGAGGTAAATGGTCGCTGATATGCCCTCTAAACCCTTATGATATAACGTTTTTTAATCTTGTATACTCATGCATAAAACGTACTACTTCACCCGCACACAATCCGGGCACCACGTTGTAAAGAACTTAATAACTACTGGCTCCTCGCTTGCGATGATGTCTTTGAATTTTTTTTCAGACTTGATTTCTCTCATGTTTTTGACTCCTCTCAATGTTACACGGATAAGCTAGTATTTTTATGCAAAATCCGTAATTGCAAACATTAGTGCTTTTGAAATAGATTGTTTGCAAAATCTTCGACTGCTTTTTCTTGAAGTCCTGGTACAACATGTGAGTAGGTGTCCAGTGTGATGCCTACTCTTTTATGTCCTAATCGTTCACTTACAATCTTCGGGTGAATACCTTGTTTCAACATTAATGTTGCATGAGTATGCCTTAGATCGTGGAACCGAATATCAGGAACCTCACTTTTCTTTATAAGCTTTTTCCAGAGCTGTGTCAAACTTCTGAAATTGTAAGGTTACTATTATAAGTAGGGTAAATCAAATTGTATTCATGATAGCCATCGCTATAACGTTCTTTTCCTGAGATATTTTTATGAGTGAATGGAACAACAAGCAGGAAATTCAAAGAATGATGTAGAGGGTGCATGTATGAATTTGGAGGAATCGTTAAAAGAAATTATTCTTTAAAACAATACCCACCTTACTTTGTTTGAGAGAAACAAGAAGGTGAGCTTCAATTAAACGAAACAGATGGGATTTGTGAAAATTGCACCCAAATTATGCATGAGCTAGGTAATGAAATTCATAACTAGTACCTGTTATATCTTGTTCCATATATAACAAAATTGATTAGCTTCTGATTCAAGTGCTATTAAATGCTCATTATTAATAGAGTTATTCGTATACATTTTGTTCTTTTGGATGTTAAGGACTGTATAATTCACATCGTTATGTTCATTTGAAAATGTTGATTCATTTAATAATGTTAGTGTTGAGTTGATGTTGTATTTATCAATTCGCTCTCTTTTTCCTTTGAAAAATAGTTTGATAAGATGCGGCTCATCATTAATGAGCAAACCGAGTTCAGGTGATGAGCGGACGATTAAATCATCTGATATCCAATGTGATTTACCTGGATCGAACCAAGAGACGTCTTTGTTTTTAATAAATTTTTTGTACTGTTTTATGACATCAATGTAGTTTTGCTTTTTCTTCTGATCAACCGTTTGTACTAATGCTTCGAAACATTCAAAAGGTAGTTCATTTTGATGGAATTTAATAACAGTTTCTCGTAATTGTTTCCAGTAATCAAAAGCTGGTTGGTATTCAGGTTGAGATTTTAGATTCTTTACAAAATTTGTTTTAGCTGCACTACTTTTCAGTGTGAAGTCTAAAAATTGTGTAAGTCTCACTTTAATTTCCGCCATAGTACACCCCCTTTCCAAACATTACTAATTCGATAATAGAAGGGAAAATCCTTCCTAAAAGGGCAGCTAGCAAAAGCTAACTGCTCCACTCATGGAATATTGAGTTTTATAAAAGTCGGGATAAAATATCTTTGATTAATCCTGAAGCCCCAATTAGGAGTATCGATAGAAAAACAATTGAGAATATACTTTTTTTAGGTTTTTTAAACTCTAGGTATAAGTTAATGATTGCACCAATTGCAACAACAATAAAGATAACAAGTCTTAATGTATCTGGCAGGAATAACAATCCTATAAATCACTTAATTGTATTATACAGGAGTTTTTCTGGTGGTTAGGTTGTTTGAGTAAGATTTAAGGTAATTTCAAACGGAAAATTGCATTAAAGAAGATATGTGAAATTACTGGAGTAAGCCGTACAATTCTATAGGAGAGAGCAAATGAAAAAGGGATTATGTAGAGCTCAAGTTTTTTAGGATGATAAAATGTTTAAAATGAAAATAGGGGTTTGCCTTAAACATTTCTTGCGGTCAAGAATATTTATAACAATATGAACAAAGAAATAGGTCCAATTTTTGTAATGGTGGAGGGGATTATTGTGGACATAACTCAAAGTGTGGTAAGAATAGTGGTTAATGGGAAAGACCTTCCGTTCACTTCAGCTCAAACCTCCGCATGGAATCATGGACCTGTAAATGATTTAATCGTGTCGACGAATCAGAGAGTGAATGAGCTTTATCAATTCATGTGGTCACAAGTACCGGTTACGATCTCGGTGTATTTTCTTCAAGGGGCGGACTTAATGAGGTTCGCTAGGGTTGCTGGAATTAATGAACGTGTAACGGGAGAATATATATATCATTTCATTTGGGGATAATAAGAATTAAAAGTAGCCTAACTTATAGTACTAACTGAAATAAAGAATCATAACATACTTCTTAATAACTTATATGAAAGTGAGTTGGAAATAATGTTTTATTCATATTTTGATTCTCAAGCTGGCATGCGACCAGCGTATGGTACGTCTATAACGTATAGCGGGGAACAAAGTACAGTTCAAGCTGTTCAACAAGCATTACAAATGCAACAATAAGTGCAGCAGCAAGGTATACAACCGTATTATTCATCTATGGAGTATTTTTACCCGGTGCATCATATTACACCGTATGGAAGTACTTTTCTTACCATTCCGTATGGAACTGTATACAATTTATAAATAGTAAGGAATCAAGTTGTGTATATAAATAAGGGTGCAAGTATAGAGCGCCCTTATTAGAAAAAATAATAGCTAGCCCAAACCTTATTAATCCCTCTTACATGATATATGGTAATAAGCATGAAAGGGGAACTAGTATGTCTTGCTATTACTACTGTAAGTATTGTAAGGAGTATAAAAAGAAGAATCATGATTGTTGTAAGAAGACAAGTAAGTGTTATGCGGACAAGGACAAGCTTGTTAGGGCATCTGCATTTAGAGCTAGAAATACGGTGGATCAAACGGTTCCTGCCAATACTTTTGTAAAAGTATTGTTCCAAAATGAACAATTTGATTTAGCAAATGAGTATAATCCAGTAACGTCCATTTTTATTCCGAAGACTAGAGGGGTTTATTCTATTATTGGAACGATTGGTTTCTTTCCAAACGATATAAACTTAAATTATAGAGCGCGTGTAGAAATTCGTGTGAACGGAAACGCAGCAATCGCTATAGATAATGACTTTTTTGGTCCAATAAGTTTTGGAAATATAGTAAGTGTTTCGACGATAGTCCAATTGAATGAAGGAGATCAAGTTGAAGTCTATGCACAAAGTAGTATAGATGGAGTTATAAGTCCATCAGAAGATGGTGCACATTTTGAAGCTGCAAGATTTCCTTCTCCAACTGAATAAAGCAAATCATTAAGCATTTTTCAGTAGATTTAATCAATCCTCCCTCACCAAATGGTGAGGGAGGATTATTGTTTTTCTAAAATATATAAGTGAATAGGTAAAATGTAGTTTATTAAAAAAAATGGAATTGAATAAATACACAAATCTAACAGAGGTCAGTTTAAACGAAAAAGAGCCTGATGTGACTACCAAGCTCTTTTCTCAATGGCAAGGAGCAAGTCTTTTTATTAAAATATTAAAATGAATTATCGTATTTCAATTTATCAAATGTATAAAAAATGCAAGGGTTATTGTCGAGTCCATACTGATTAGATTGCTCATAAGCAGCAGAGAGATTTATCACTCGTGAAAATAAACATGATGAACAAGTTTATATGTATAGAAGGATACGAATGATGGTTAAATAAAAAAAGAGCATACATGAAAAGTATGCTTTAAAGAAAGATAGGTTTTATGAGTGGATAATCTCCATACGATAATATATGCTCGCTTAATGAAAACGTGTAAAGAATCAATAAATTATCAATGGAATATCATGAAATGAGTAATTTAGATCTATTAATGAGGTTGTTTTCTTTCCAAATTATCGAAGTGTCTAGTTGTAAAAATCGTGAATTACATGAATCAACAATGGAATAATGATCGTACTTCGGTTTCGTATTTCTTATAATTCGGATATTGCGTGATAGTTTGACATTTAGGGGTGAGAAGTTGATTAATTATAGAAACATTTGTAATTACTTCGTTACAAGGACCGAAAAATGTAATTTTTAGTTTTGAGTTCGGTGGAACTTTGAACACGAGAGGTCTTTTTTCCATGAAATCAGCTCCTAATATTGATTATGAAATATCATTAACCTTTTGATTCAGATGAATAGGTGTATTAATATAATATGTAATTTTCGTGAAGCTGGTTATGATACTGTAAAAAGACATTGTCATTAAAGGTAATGTTTTTAAAGGAATATGTATTTTAAAAAATAATAAAGATTCCTCTTATTTATATAATAGATTGATAGCATTAGGCATAAGGGACTTACGATAAAGCGATATTTGAATATGATAATAAAAAGGAGTTGAATGGTATGGGTTTTATTGTAGATATTTCAAAATGGAGCGGAATTATTAATTGGGATATTGTAGCCTCTCAGCTAGATTTAGTTATTGCTAGAGTTCAAGATGGCTCGAATACGGTGGACTTTATGTATCAAAATTATGTGAATGAAATGAAAAAGCACAGTATTCCATTTGGTAATTATGCATTTTGCCGTTTTATATCTGTGGCTGATGCAAAGAAAGAGGCCCAAGATTTTTGGAATCGTGGCGATAAATCTGCTAAGTTTTGGGTGGCGGATGTAGAAGTTCAAACGATGGTAGATATGCAAGGTGGAACACAAGCATTTATAGATGAGTTACGTCGTTTAGGTGCGAAAAAAGTAGGGTTATATGTAGGGCATCACACGTATATATCATTTGGAGCACGTAGTATTGAAGTGGATTTTGTTTGGATTCCCCGTTATGGAGGGAATAAGCCGGCATACCCGTGTGATATTTGGCAATATACGGATTCTGGAAATGTTCCTGGTATTGGGAAATGTGATTTGAATAAATTGATAGGAAATAAATCACTTTCATGGTTTATAGGTTCGAATCAAGAAAATCAATCTATTCAATCTAACGTAGTGGATACACAGCAATCAAGTGGTATTGGTATTGCAGTTTCAAAATATCCTGATGGATATGGCATAAATTTATATGAAAATCCTATGAATCCTCAATTTACGGGTACAATCACTCGGAAAATCCCATATTTAATCGCAAACGGTTATTGGGGATGCGATGATAAAGACATGATTTGTTTAGGGAATGATAAGCAGTGGGCATATTTAAAACATTTTGATGTGAAATGGTTTTATGCATCTTCAAAATATCCCATCGGGTACGGAGTAAATTACTATGGAGAGCCTGAATGTATTAATTATAAAGGAAATATAGATGGATCAAAATCTTTCCGTGTTTGGGGAAGAGTAAAAAATGCGGTAGATATCGGACAAAATAATTGGATACTGGAAAAACATTTAATTATTAAGTAACTAATAGTAGTTAAATGTTTTTTGATGAGTACGTAAATAATCTTCTTACTAATATATAGTAAGAAGATTATTCAAATTGGAAGATAAAAACGTGGCACATAGTCGATTCAAATGAAATGAATTACATGTAGAAAACACACTGTTTTCACAATAACAGTGTATAGTTACTTTTACATATTGATAAAAGTGAGGTATTTGAATTGAAAAAGAAAAAGCTATTTTGGGGAACGATAATTTCATGCGTGGTGCTAGCATTATCTGCATGTGGTTCCTCAGGAAACGTAGTAACATCAAAAGTGGGAAACGTTACAGAGAAAGAATTAAGTAAAGAATTGCGCCAAAAATATGGAGAAAGTACTTTATATCAAATGATGTTAAGTAAGGCGTTGCTGGATAAATATAAAGTTTCAGATGAGGAAGCAAAAAAGAAAGTAGAAGAAGCGAAAGATAAAATGGGTGACAACTTTAAACCGACCTTAGAACAATTGGGATTGAAAAACGAAGATGAATTAAAAGAGAAAATGAAGCCAGAAATTGCATTTGAGAAAGCGATTAAAGCGACTGTTACAGAAAAAGATGTAAAAGATAACTATAAACCAGAAATGAAGGTAAGTCACATTTTAGTAAAAGATGAAAATACTGCTAAAGAGGTAAAAGAGAAAGTAAATAATGGTGAAGATTTTGCCGCTTTAGCGAAGCAATATTCAGAAGATACCGGTTCAAAGGAACAGGGCGGGGAAATACCTGGTTTTGCTCCTGGGCAAACAGTGAAAGAATTTGAGGAAGCTGCGTATAAATTAGATGCAGGACAAGTTAGTGAGCCAGTGAAAACCACTTATGGTTACCATATTATTAAAGTGACTGATAAAAAAGAATTGAAGCCTTTTGATGAAGTAAAGGGTGAAATTCGTAAAGATTTAGAACAACAAAGACTACAAGATACGACAGGTAAATGGAAACAACAAGTAGTCACTGACTTATTGAAAGATGCGGATATTAAGGTAAGTGATAAAGAATTTGAAAATACATTTAAATTTCTAGAAGAGAAATAATACGAAAAGAGGAAAAACAGAGATGGAGCTTAGTGCTAAATTTCTGTTTTTTTATGTTAAAATTCCTGAAGATTGGAATAAACATTATTCCGAAGCAAATAAAACAAAATGCAGTTGGTTTATCAAAAAAAGTTACGTAACCTAAATTAGAAAAGGGAACTCATATAGAGTTCCCTTTTTTAATTAGTGTGTGTGTTATAAATAGATAGTAAGACAATATAATATTACATTTTAATATTATGAATTACAATAGAAAATTATGGATAGAATTGAAAAAGAAAAAATAATTACTTAATAGAATGTTGATATTATAATGTTTTAGTTATTTAATTTTATTAAATATAAATTAAATATAGTAATTCTTTTGAAGTAGATAAACATTATTTTATGAAAACTACATATAATATTATTGGGGAAATACTGTGGTTATAAGAACTGAAAATCTGAGCATTCTATTATAAAGGATGTTCTTTTTACTATGAAAATTTTAGGGAAATGAATGAATAATTTTTAGACTATTTATTTACTAGATGCATAAATGAAAATGGGGGAGAATATATGAAAGTTATTTAGGCTGTAATGTAAAAGTGCTACTAACGGATCCAGATTCTAATAATCTAATTGTTTTTGGCCCGTGTTTTTCAGATGAAAGTATGCTAGAAGTTGTACAAGAATTTTAGTTCCAAACAAATTATACTTATGAGGTTTCATCCGGGCGGGGAATTGAATTGGTTGAGTGGCAAAGCTTAAAGGAGAAGAAAGAAGCTAAAGAAAAGCTTTTAACTTTATGCTCGATTATGGAAGGGTATTTGAATTATTTAGTTGTTGGGTTGGTGATGAAGAGCAAGAGCGAGTAGGAGAATTAAATTTAAAAATAAATCATTTTAATATAAATGACATATGTATTCCGGAAAGAACATTAGTCAGGATAGAAAAATAAACTTGATAATATATATTTTTAGAAAAAGCGACTTCACTCTGTGTGAAGTCGCTTTTTGAGTTGTTATAAGTATTTAATTTTACTTGAAAAATGAGAGGCTTGTTTGATAAAGGAACAATAAAATATGGATATAAAAAATCAATGATTAAAATTATTTGTTGTGGAAAAATATAAGAATAACTCTTCTCAAAAGAACAAAAGTTCGTGTATAATTAAATCGAACTTATGTTCTTTTTGGTAGGAACATTATTTATAGTCTAGAAATAAATACGAATTTAGTAATTATTAAAAATAACAAAGAAACAGTATGTGCTAAATAAAATGGATAAATGATTAAGGAGATAAAGAAATGAATCAAGTAAAGATACAGAAAAAAGAAAGAGAGTGGGTTCCATTTACAGTAATGTCAGAACAATTGTTAAGTATGCGAAAGATTATTGGAGAGAAATTAAAAGTGCAAAAGCCGATTTTAACAAATGAAGCAAAAGAGAGAATTTCTGATAAATTGTTAACTTCATTATTGTCTGAGAAAGAAATGTTGGTGACATATTTTGAAGATGGCTACATACTTACAAGCTATATGACAGTCGTACATATTAATCCGGTAAAGCAGATTGTAATGTGTACAGACGCTTTTTATAAAACTTATGTATTTAATAGTATGGATATCATTGAAATAACGTAAAAGAAGCTGAAATTTAAAGAATAAGAAAAAAAGAAAAATCATACAAAAAAGCAGCTAGCTTCATACTAGCTGCTTAGCCCCAGGGAAAGGGAGAAAAAGATAGGGTACTCCAAAAATCAACAATAGCTGTGTAACAGCCTGATTATAGTATAGGCAAATTTAAAATTTCTAAACAGAACGATGGAAAAATAGGGTTAGGCCGTACCTACTTGATTTTGATCTGCAAGGTCAGAATCAAACGTATTAGTCGCACTAACGCCGCTAAAAGTATTAACAACAAAACCAACATTTGATGCGCCAGATCCATTATAAGCTTTCGTATTTTCTTTCGGAGAAACGTTGTAGAAATCACCTAAGTTAAATGAACCGTTACTATTTTGTACAACTAAATTTCCTACAACTGATGGCATAGTTTTCACCTACTTTACAATTAATTGTTAACACTACTATATGGAATTATAGTCCAAATGGTTCATTTTACAAAGAGTGTGGAACGGTAAAACGTTTGAAGTATAGTTTAATCATTCAAAAGTGTGCTAAAATTAATGTAAAGTTAAGTAATTAAAAGAATAAGTTTGTATAATTAATATATATGAAAATAAAGGAGGTAAAATGTCATGAATGATGTTATAAAAAAAGTAGATTTAACAGATGCAAAATCAAGTACTCTTGTTGCGCTTATTTATAGCAATGGAGTTATATTGGTTGAAAAAGCATTTTGTCCAAATGAAATAAAATTAAAGTTTAATGAAATTGCAATTTTATCGGCGATTAAAACAGCGCATATTACGAAAGTATCCATAAGGAAAGAACTCGAAGCGATTTTTCATGATACTGGTGTTTTATTGGTGAAGCAAAATGCTGATTATGGTAGCAGTTAATCTATTACCATGCATTTTGAACAATTTAAAAAGTTGCAAAATGAAATTGAGAATTTAAATAAGAGTATTTGTCCCAGCGATGGTAGTCAGGAAAGAAGGAATTATTATTAATATGAGTTCTAGCTAGGGAAGAGAAGATGAGCTTGCAACATACTGCGCCTCGAAGTTTGTAATTGAAGGTAAGGTATTACGAAATCTATGGCGCTGGAATTACCCCATGACATGGCTGTAGTTGCTTTAGATCCTAGAGGGAGTATTAGTACCCCAATTTTGAATTCATGTGCACCACAATATGTAAATGAATCACCTATACCTGAAATGTGGTCACATAAAGCAATTCGATATATTAAATAGATAACAATGGAGAAATATTGAAAAACGATTCGTCAAAAAAAGTACCTTAACGGTGCTTTTTTTATATTAATAGCACATAATATAATGCACAAAATTACATATAAAAAATAAAATAAGAGATTAGGGTAACATTTGTTTATTACGAAAGTACTAAAAAATTTCTATATAGGTGATAAAAATGAATCCAAGCAAATTAAAAGTTACAGGAGCATGGTTTCAAGTAGGTGGAAATCTTACAGCGGCAATTGGAACGACTAGAGGATTTAATGGAGAAGAAAAAGTTGAATCGGATCTTGTTATTGTAGGAAGCTCATTACAAGCCCTCGGGTATATATTACAAATTGTGGCAAGTAATTATAGCGAAGATGAAGGGAATAGAGAAAATCAAAATATATGTTTAGACAATCAAAGTAAGTTACTTGATAAAATGGGGATTGAATTATTAGCATTAGGAAATATATCAAATGTAATAGGAACGTATTTTAATATAAACGAACAACTGAAAGAGAATGATTATCTTATAATTGTTGGGAACAGTTTACAATCGATTGGTGCCTTTTTAGGAGTAGAAGCAGCATTGATAGAGAGAAAGGCCATACAAAGAATTATTATTTTAGGCAATTCTATGCAAAGTTTCGGAGCCGGACTTCAAGCGTATCAAGGAATTATTAATTTATCGGAAGATGAAGTTGAAAATGAAGACAGTATTATGGATAAGAAGAATAAGAGGGTAATAGCACTCATCGGTATTTGGATACAAGCAATAGGAACTGTTATTTCTGCAATTGGACTAACTATAATAGAGGAAGAAGAGAGAGTAGAAAAAAATAAAGGTATTAAAATAAAATTTAAAGGCAGTATGTAAAATTGACGTAGTAGGTTTTTTTTCCTATGAATAGAATATATAACAGTAGAAAAGTTTTTATTGTGTAATTGAAATGTATGAAATACCAAAATAATAGGGTTGGTTAGCGTACGAAAAGAAGAGAAGAGAGGTAAAAATATAAAACAAGGAGTTTTCAAGAGATGATGTATTTATTAGCAATTTTTCTTCCACCTGTAGCGGTATTATTTTGCGGAAAACCATTTCAAGCAATAATAAATTTCATATTAACATTAATATTTTGGGTGCCAGGAGTTATACATGCAATTCTTGTTGTCCATGAAAAAAAAGCTGATCGGCGTTTGAAAAAACAAATTCAAGCGTATGATGAAATTAATAAGAAAAATAGAAGATAACTGTAGCGTGAAAAAAGAAAGGGGGATTATCCTCCTTTCTTTTTTATATAGCGCTTAAGTTTAAATTTTGGTGTAGCGGTAAGAATTTTTAATATAAGTAGTATGATAATAACTTTTAGAGTGTGCGTTTAATAAACCAGTGTAAATGCTTTCTGGCACGTTAAAGAAATCATACATACCATTCTTTAGTTGAATTCTTAAAATCATAGCAAAAGGATTATAGCCAACAGCAACTAAATTTTTTGAGGTAACGGGAGCGAGCTTCATCATTACGCAACTCCTTACTTTTCATTTTAGATGGTTTCTTGTAAATAAGGGGATTGTAGTGTTGAAATCCTCATAATTAAAGAGGTATTATATTTATATGCAATATATCAAATGTTCTTTATACGTAATTATAAGGAAGTTCACACGAAGTACATATCATTGTGCTATTTTTATTTCACCTTTGGTTTATAAATAAGAAAATATTGACCATTTGAAAAAAAGGTATATTATTTATACGAGGTATTAAAAATTCACTTCTTACATTCTATGCTTTAAGGGGCAGCAATATTAGAAAAATAGAAGTGAAAATAGCTTGTATAAGAAGTATTCTGAAATTTATAATCTGTGAATTGGGAAAATATTGAATGCTCCAGGTCAATACACTTTCTTGACTAAATGTATTTATGAAAGTGACCTCAATATTTTCAAGTAAATCAACGGGAGAATTGAAAGGCAGGAGAAAGTAACATGTCAGAAAATTATCGTTCTCGAGAGGAGCGACGACAAGTTAAAAAGAAAAAACAGCCAGCTTCTAAAAAAACAAAACCAAAAGGTAAAACATCGTTTTTCCGTAAATTTTTAATCAGTTGTTTACTACTTGGTATTGTAGGTTTAGTGGCAGGGGTTGCTACCTTTTTCGTAATGATTAAGGATGCACCAAAACTTGAGAAAGCAAAACTTGTTAATCCGTTATCCTCAAAAATTTATGATAAAGACGGCAATTTGGTATATGAATATGGGAAAGAAAAAAGGACGAATGTTACGTATGATCAAATCCCTAAATTAGTAGAAGAAGCATTTTTAGCGACAGAAGATGCACGTTTTTACGAGCATAGTGGAGTTGATTTTAAGGGTACTGCACGTGCGGTTTTAGTTAGCCTTAAAGGAGATTATGGCTCCCAAGGTGGAAGTACGATAACGCAGCAAGTTATTAAAAACTACTTCTTATCGATGGAAAAAACGTCAAAGCGTAAGGTTCAGGAAATATATTTAGCGTATAAGCTAGAACAACAGTATTCAAAACATGAAATATTAGAGATGTATTTAAATAAAATTAATTTAGGTAACCGGTCATATGGAATCGCAACAGCAGCACAAAACTACTATGGTAAAGAATTGAAAGAGTTAACATTACCAGAAGTTGCAATGCTAGCAGGGTTACCGAAAGCACCAAATAACTATGATCCAACGAAACCAGAAAATGTTCAAAGAGCAACAGAAAGAAGAAATACTGTACTAGGATTAATGAATCGACATGGCTACATTACAAAACAAGAAATGGAAGAAGCTTCGAAAGTTCCAGTAACAGATGGACTTAAGCCAGCAACAGAACTTCAAGCAATGCCATATCCTGCATTTATGGATGCCGTTGTGAAAGAAGTAGAAAAAGAATTACCGGATGCTAACATTGGTTCTGACGGTTTAGAAATTTATACAACACTGGATCAGGATGCACAAAAATTAGCTGATAATATTTTAAATACAAATATTATTGATTATCCAAATGATAAATTCCAAGGTGCTTTCACATTTATGGATACGAAAACAGGAGAAGTTCGTGCTATAGGTAGCGGACGCGGTGAAAATAAAGCAGTATTTAAAGGGCATAATATGGCAATCGAATTAGATCGTGCAGCTGGTTCGACAATGAAGCCAATCTTTGATTACGCCCCTGCTATTGAATACTTAAAATGGGCTACTTATCATCAAATTGATGATTCTCCATTTAAATATTCAACTGGACAAGAAGTTCGAAATGCAGACAGAAGTCATTTAGGTCCAATTACGATGCGTGAAGCATTAAAGATGTCACGTAATGTTCCGGCAGTTAAAACTGCAAAAGAAGTCGGAATTAGTAAATCGAAAGACTTCTCTGAGAAACTAGGTATTACATTTAATACAGCCCCGACTGAATCAACAGCGATTGGTACAAATGAAGTATCACCAACTGAAATAGCGGGTGCTTATGCGGCATTTGGTAATAATGGTAAGTATACGAAGCCGCATTTTGTGAAGAAAGTAGTTTATCCAGACGGCAAATCACAAAGTTTTGGGCCAAAACCAAAACAAGTAATGGCGGATTCTACAGCATATATGATTACTGATATGCTTCGTTCTGTCGTTACATCAGGTACTGGTACAGCAGCAAATATAGCTTCATTAGATATCGCTGGTAAAACAGGTACAACAAATTATGATTCAAAACAATTAGCGCAATATAAAATTCCAGAAAGTGCAACTCGTGATAGTTGGTTTGCAGGTTATACGCCGCAATATACGATGGCAGTATGGACTGGATATATGAAAGATGGTAAAGACGAGTATATTAGTAGTAAAAATACGAAAATTGCACAGTTGATATTTAAAGAAATGATGAGCGAGATGGCTACAGATAAATCACGCTTTAAAATGCCAAGTAGTGTTGTTCAAGAAGGTAGTGAATTGCGTATAAAAGGTGAAAAACGTGATTCTTCGCCAAATAGGAGCGTGCCTGATACAACTGAAAAACCGCAGCAAAATCAACAGCAAAAAACTGAAGAAGAGAAAAAGCAAGAAGACTTAAAGAAACAGGAAGAACTTAAGAAACAAGAAGAACAAAAGAAACAAGAAGAGCTTAATAAGCACGAAGAACAAAAGAAACAGGAAGAATTAAAGAAACAAGAAGAACAAAAGAAACAAAATGAACAAAATAACGGAAATACAACACCGCCGAACAACGGAGGAGACCAAGGAAATACAACGCCGCCGAATAATGGTGGAGGTGGAGGAAATACAACGCCGCCAAATAATGGTGGAGATCAAGGGAATACAACCCCAACTCCACCAGCGACAACCCCACCGAATAATGGCGGGAATGCAGGAGAGGTTCCTGTCAATAATGGACAATAAATAAATGCATTTAAAAAGCACCAAAGGTACCGGGAAAAACGGTTTCTTTGGTGCTTTTTGTATTATAAAGAGTAATATTATTTTTAAATGTTAAAAGTACCATAGAAATTTTGAAAATAAATTGACGGAAAATGATAAAAAACTTGAGTCGGGGGTAGTGGCGCATAACTTGGAGGATAAAAGGTAGTACTACTTGGATGCATGCCATGATGCCAAAATGAGGGGGTGCCTTGACCAGGTAATTGGTATTGTTGCCAAGTTGCCGGAAGTTCAATGCCAACATCAGAACTAGCTGTATGGACGGCGGGAACGTGTATGGAAGGAACGGATGGGACCGCAATAGTTATTCTTCGTGATACCCACATGAAACGATCACTCCTAATTTTAATGATGAAATAGTATATTCTTTTAGCGTGTATAAAGGTACATGTTTAGGGTTTTTACTGAAACATAGGTACAAAGTCGTAGGACTATTTATGTTGAAAAGATACGTCTATTTGCGGAAGGAAAAGGGATAGAGAAACTGTGAAATTTATGATTTAGTTGTAAGTGATCATGAGGAAACGGAAGAAATTCAATTTAATTATGTAAAATAATAACTTTATTAAAAATAAATAAATTTTATATAAGAATTATATTTAGGGGATAGTGAAATAAATATCATATTGAAACGAGCTGTATATATGGGCAGCTCGTTTTTTTCTATTTCGTAAAGGAAGTTGGGTAAATGATATATTTCATGGGATTATATGGAGTATCTTTATACTTTGTTTTATGAATACATAAAAAGAAGTCTGTCCTTTCTTTGTAAAATACGAAAATTATTTTCAGAAAATTATATTATTACATTGGTGAAAGTATAGGAAACTTATCATTATAAAATAAATTGAAATCTTCTAAAAACTCTGATACATTGAAATAGAAATGTAGTTCCACAGTATTGTAAAGGCTTACAGTTATGTGCACGAAGATCTATTAGGATTGGAGGAAATAATGATGAAAGCTGAAGAGAAATTTTCCCCGGGATTAGATGGTATAGTGGCAGCGGAGACGAAAATCTCGTTTCTTGACACAGTGAAAGGTGAAATTGTAATTCAAGGGTATGATTTAATCGAACTCTCAAAAACAAAAGAGTATTTAGACATTGTGCACCTTTTATTGGAAGAACATCTACCGAATGAGGATGAAAAAGCAACAATTGAAAAGAAATTAAAAGAAGAATATGCGGTGCCAGAAGGTGTATTCAATGTGTTAAAAGCATTACCTAAAGAAACGCATCCTATGGATGGATTACGTACAGGTGTGTCTGCATTAGCTGGTTACGATAATGATATCGAAAACCGCTCGTTAGAAGTGAATAAAAGCCGAGGGTACAAGCTATTAAGTAAAGTACCGAACATTGTAGCAAATAGCTATCATATTTTAAATAATAAGGAGCCAATTCAGCCTCTTCAAGAATTGTCATATAGTGCGAATTTCTTCTATATGTTAACTGGTAAAAAACCGACTGAGCTTGAAGAGAAGATCTTTGATCGTTCCCTTGTTTTATATAGTGAACATGAAATGCCAAACTCTACATTTACAGCTCGCGTAATTGCATCGACACAATCAGATTTATACGGTGCTTTAACAGGAGCAGTTGCATCTCTAAAAGGTAGCTTACACGGCGGTGCAAATGAAGCGGTTATGTACATGCTTTTAGAAGCTGGAAATGTTGAGAAATTTGAAGAGTTATTACAGAAGAAACTTTATAACAAAGAAAAGATTATGGGCTTTGGACATCGCGTATATATGAAGAAGATAGATCCAAGAGCGCTGATGATGAAGGAAGCTTTAAAACAGCTTTGTGACGTAAAAGGCGATTATACACTATATGAAATGTGTGAAGCTGGAGAAAAGATTATGGAGAAGGAAAAAGGCATTTATCCGAATCTTGATTACTATGCTGCTCCAGTATATTGGATGCTCGGTATTCCAATTCAACTATATACGCCAATCTTCTTTAGCTCTAGAACAGTAGGACTATGTGCACACGTAATTGAGCAACATGCGAACAATCGTTTGTTCCGTCCACGTGTAAATTATATTGGCGAGCGACATGTATTTAGTAAATAAAAACAACTGGGGAGTTGTTAGCGCCGCCCGCCAGATGGGTGTTTGACCGACACCCATCATTAATAATAACGAATTTTCGACAGAAAGGGAAGAATAGTATGATTAAAACAAATGAAATTAAACAAAAAGATGCATTATTAGAAGAGATTACAGATTATGTATTAAATAAAGAGGTAACAAGTGCAGAAGCATTCAGTACTGCTCGCTACGTATTACTAGATACACTTGGATGCGGAATTTTAGCGCTGCAATATCCAGAGTGTACGAAATTACTAGGACCAGTTGTACCAGGAACTATCGTGCCAAACGGTACACGTGTACCAGGAACATCTTATGTGCTAGATCCAGTGAAAGGTGCATTTAATATCGGATGTATGATCCGTTGGTTAGACTATAACGATACTTGGCTTGCTGCAGAGTGGGGACATCCATCTGATAACTTAGGCGGCATTTTAGCAGTAGCAGATTATATTAGCCGTGTTCGTATTTCAGAAGGAAAAGAACCATTAAAAGTACGTGAAGTATTAGAAATGATGATTAAAGCACATGAAATTCAAGGTGTACTTGCTTTAGAAAATAGTTTAAACCGCGTTGGTCTTGACCATGTATTATACGTAAAAATAGCAACAACTGCTGTAGTTGCGAAAATGCTTGGCGGAACACGTGAAGAAATCTTTAATGCATTATCACATGCGTGGATTGATAATTCTAGTCTTCGTACATATCGTCATGCTCCAAATACTGGCTCACGTAAATCATGGGCAGCAGGTGATGCGACGAGCCGCGGTGTTCATCTTGCAATGACTGCTCTAAAAGGTGAAATGGGTTACCCAACAGCATTATCTGCACCAGGATGGGGATTCCAAGATGTATTATTCAATAAACAAGAATTAAAATTAGCTAGACCACTAGAGTCATATGTAATGGAAAATGTATTATTTAAAGTATCATATCCAGCAGAATTCCATGCACAAACAGCTGCAGAATGTGCAGTGAAGTTGCATCCGGAAATTAAAGAAAGATTAGATGAAATTGATCGTATTACAATTACAACTCATGAATCAGCAATTCGTATTATCGATAAAGAAGGTCCATTAAATAACCCAGCTGATCGTGATCATTGCTTACAATATATTACGGCAATTGGTTTATTAAAAGGTGATATCGTTGCAGACGATTATGAGGATGTAGTAGCAAATGATCCACGTGTAGATGAATTACGTAATAAGATGGTTGTTGTTGAAAACAAGCAGTACAGTTTAGATTATCTTGACCCGAACAAGCGCTCAATCGCCAACGCTGTTCAAGTTCACTTTAAAGATGGTACTGTAACAGAAAATGTGGAATGTGAATACCCACTTGGTCACCGTTTCCGCAGAGATGAAGCGATTCCAAAAGTTGTTCAAAAATTCACTGCAAATATGGCAGGTCATTATTCTAGTAAGCAACAAGAACAAATTCATGAAGTTTGTTTAAATGAAGAAAAACTAGAAAATATGAATGTAAACGAATTTGTAGATCTATTCTTAATTTAATAATAGGGGGAATCTAGAATGGCTTGGGTTGTGAATAAACAGTCAACACAAGAAGAGCTTGCGAATTGCTTCCGAGCTTTAGTAGAAGCAAATGAAATTTTGCAAATTCCAGGTGCTCATGATGCAATGGCAGCTCTTGTTGCGAAAAATACAGGTTTTTCAGCTCTTTATTTATCGGGAGCTGCTTATACTGCAAGTAAAGGGCTACCAGATTTAGGTATCGTGACGTCTACTGAAGTTGCAGAGAGAGCAAGGGATCTAGTAAGAGCTACAGATTTACCAGTTCTTGTTGACATTGATACAGGATTTGGTGGAGTACTAAATGTAGCGAGAACAGCTGTAGAAATGGTAGAAGCGAAAGTAGCTGCTGTTCAAATTGAAGATCAACAATTACCAAAGAAATGTGGACATTTAAATGGCAAGAAACTTGTTTCTACAGAAGAATTAGTTCAAAAGATTAAAGCGATTAAAGAAGTTGCGCCAAGCTTATATATTGTAGCACGCACAGATGCTCGCGGCGTTGAAGGATTAGATGCAGCGATTGAAAGAGCGAATGCATATGTTGAAGCAGGTGCAGATGCAATTTTCCCAGAAGCACTCCAATCAGAAGAGGAATTCCGTTTATTTACTAGCAAAGTGAATGCACCTTTACTAGCAAATATGACTGAGTTCGGAAAAACACCATATTATAGTGCAGAGGAATTTGCGAATATGGGCTTCCAAATGGTTATTTATCCTGTAACTTCACTTCGCGTAGCAGCGAAAGCGTATGAGAATGTGTTTACTTTAATTAAGGAAACAGGTTCTCAAAAAGATGCACTTTCTAATATGCAAACGAGAAGTGAGTTATATGAAACAATTTCATATCATGACTTTGAAGAGTTAGATACTGGTATTGCAAAAACAGTATTATCAGAAGATCAATAGATAAAACAGCGAAGGCGATGAAAATACATCTTTGGCAAAATAAAATGCTTGATGTGAAAAATCATCGCCTTCTATTTTCAAAAAAAGATATTCCACTCATCGTAGACGAGCAAAAGCAAAAAAGCTATGAAAGCCGAATGATAGGGGGATACATATGGAGAAAACGAAGTTACCATGGGATGAATTTTTTTCACTCAATAAAGATGTAAATCATACTTACTTTACACCAGAAGATTTTTCAGGTGATGAGGAGTTAATCGCAAAAACAACTGAACAATTTGTTAAACAAGAAATTGTTCCACAAATGGAAAACATTGAAAAACATAACTATAAAATTTCTCGTCAATTATTTGAAAAAGCTGGAGAACTTGGACTATTAAGTATCGAAGTCCCAGAAGAATACGGCGGGTTCGAGTTAGGAAAGGCAGTTTCAGGACTAGTAGCAGAAAAAATGGGATACGCTGGTGCATTTAGCGTTTCATTTAATATACACGCTGGTGTAGGTACATTGCCTTACATATATTACGGAACGAAAGAACAGAAAGAAAAATATTTACCAAAAATCGCATCGGGAGAATGGATTGGGGCGTATGCTTTAACTGAGCCAAATGCTGGTTCGGATGCATTAAGTGCAAAAACGAGCGCAGTATTGAATGAAGAGGGTACAGCTTGGAAGTTAAATGGCGAAAAGCAGTGGATTACAAATGCTCATATGGCAGATGTATACGTTGTTTTTGCGAAGACAAATAAAGGAATGACAGCGTTTATTGTCGAAAGAACATGTGAAGGTGTATCCATTGGAGTAGAAGAAAAGAAAATGGGCATTAAAGGTTCTTCAACAGCGACCCTTATTTTAGAAGATGTTGTCATCCCTGTTGAAAATGTTTTAGGGGAAGTTGGGAAAGGGCATCACGTAGCTCTTAATATTCTTAACTTTGCTAGACTAAAACTTGCCTTTGGAAATATTGGAACAGCAAAGCAAGCAATTGGATTGTCAGTTCAATACGGAAAAGAACGAAAACAGTTCCAAACGGAATTAGTAGACTTTACGATGATTCAAGAGAAAATTGCAAATATGATCATTGCTACATATGGAGCAGAAAGTGCAGCGTATCGTACAGCAGGTGTAATTGATGAAGCGATTCATGAGAGCGATGAAGATCTTATGAAAAAAATGTCCCAATTCGCAATTGAATGTGCACTAAATAAAGTAAATGCTTCTGAAACACTTGGTCATATCGTAGATGAAGCTGTACAAATTCATGGTGGTTACGGTTATATGCAAGAATACGAAGTAGAACGTTTATATCGTGACGCTCGAATTAGTCGTATTTTTGAAGGAACAAATGAAATTAATAGATTAACAGTTGCCAAAATGTTAATGAAACAAATGGAGCAAATTGAAGATCATGAAGTAGAAAGTGATTTGGAAAACGTCGAAAGAAACCATCGTTACATTTTATTAGCGAAACAATTGTTGAAACAATCTTTGAAAACGCTCTCTAAAACTCCAGGATTAAAAATTGATCAAGAGCAAGAATATTCACGTGTATTATCAAATATGTTGACGGACGTGTACGTCATGGAATCAGCATTTTTACGTACGAGTAAAGCAATTAGTAAAAATGGTGAAGAAAAAGAGCGTACGAAACAAATGATAACGGATGTTATTTGTGAAGAAGGTTATCGTAAAGTAGAAGAAGCGGCGATTTCTATACTTTCAGCGGCTGTCATAGAAGAACAAGATAGACACATTATTTTAGCTGAAATCCGTCAATTATTAGTGCCTTTATACACGAACGTATTTACGAAAAAGAGAGAAATTGCGAAAGCTATTATAAATCGTGGGAAATATATTGTGTAATTAGGAGGAAAGCGATATGAAAAAGATTGGTTTTATCGGCTTAGGTAACATGGGTCTTCCGATGTCTAAAAATTTAGTTAAATCAGGTTACACAGTATACGGAGTGGACTTGAATAAAGAGGCTGAAGCTTCCTTGGAAAAAGAAGGAGGAATTATCGGCCTATCAATCTCAAAACTAGCAGATACATGTGATGTGATTTTTACAAGTTTACCTTCACCTCGTGCCGTTGAAGCGGTATATTTTTGGGAAGAAGGATTATTTGCAAATAGCCACTCGAATGTAGCTTTAATTGATACAAGTACAGTATCTCCACAATTAAATAAACAATTAGAGGAGTCGGCGAAGGAAAAGAAAGTAGACTTTTTAGCGGCGCCTGTTAGTGGTGGTGTAATTGGAGCAGAAAACCGTACATTAACGTTTATGGTTGGTGGATCAAAAGAGGTATATGATAAAACTGAATCTATCATGGAAGTGTTAGGAGCGAATATTTTCCATGTTAGTGAGCAAATCGATAGTGGCACAACTGTTAAATTAATTAACAATCTATTAATTGGTTTTTATACTGCTGGTGTGAGTGAAGCTTTAACATTAGCGAAAAAGAACAATATGGATTTAGATAAAATGTTTGATATTTTAAATGTAAGTTACGGTCAAAGTAGAATTTATGAGCGTAATTATAAAAGTTTCATTGCATCAGAAAACTATGATCCGGGCTTTACTGTAAATTTATTAAAGAAAGATTTAGGGTTTGCGGTTGATTTAGCTAAGGAAAGTGAACTTCACTTACCAGTAAGCGAAATGCTATTAAACGTATATGAAGAAGCGAGTGAGGCAGGATATGGTGAAAACGATATGGCTGCTTTATATAAGAAAGTTAGCGAGCAATTAATTTCTAATCAAAAGTAGTAGACTTATATAAATTATAAAAAAGGAGAGAATATAATGATTACAACTGAAATTAAACGAGTAAAAAATCATATTAATGGCGAGTGGGTAGAATCTACTGGTACGGAAGTAGAAGCAGTACCGAATCCAGCGACGGGAAAAATTATCGCTTACGTTCCACTATCTCCGAAAGAAGATGTTGAAAAAGCTGTCGAAGCGGCAAAAGAGGCATACAAAACATGGTCCAAAGTGCCAGTTCCAAATCGCTCAAGACAGCTATACAAATATTTACAACTGTTACAAGAAAATAAAGATGAACTTGCAAAAATCATTACGCTAGAAAACGGTAAAACGCTAACGGATGCAACTGGTGAAGTGCAGCGTGGTATTGAAGCAGTCGAACTTGCAACATCAGCACCAAATTTAATGATGGGACAAGCTCTTCCGAATATTGCTAGCGGAATTGATGGATCGATTTGGCGCTATCCAATCGGTGTTGTTGCTGGTATTACACCATTTAATTTCCCGATGATGATTCCATTATGGATGTTCCCACTTGCAATTGCTTGTGGTAATACATTCGTATTAAAAACATCTGAAAGAACGCCACTTTTGGCTGAAAGACTTGTAGAGTTATTCTATGAAGCTGGTTTTCCAAAAGGGGTATTAAATTTAGTACAAGGCGGAAAAGATGTTGTAAATAGTATTTTAGAAAGTAAAGATATTCAAGCTGTTTCGTTCGTTGGCTCTGAGCCAGTAGCTCGTTACGTATATGAAACAGGTACGAAACATGGAAAACGTGTACAAGCATTAGCTGGTGCGAAAAACCATGCGATTGTAATGCCAGATTGTAACCTTGAAAAAACTGTACAAGGTGTTATTGGATCTGCATTTGCAAGTAGTGGAGAACGCTGCATGGCATGTTCAGTAGTAGCAGTAGTTGATGAAATTGCTGATGAATTCATTGATGTATTAGTAGCAGAAACGAAGAAGTTAAAAGTAGGTGATGGTTTCAACGAAGATAATTATGTTGGACCACTAATCCGTGAATCTCATAAAGAGCGCGTTTTAGGCTATATTAATAGCGGTGTAGCTGACGGAGCAACTTTATTAGTAGATGGCCGCAAAATTAATGAAGAAGTTGGAGAAGGGTACTTTGTTGGTGCAACAATTTTTGATGACGTAAATCAAGAGATGAAAATTTGGCAGGATGAAATTTTCGCTCCAGTATTAAGTGTTGTAAGAGTTAAAGATTTAGAAGAAGGTATCAAACTGACAAATCAATCTAAATTTGCAAATGGTGCTGTTATTTATACTTCAAATGGTAAGCATGCACAAACATTCCGCGATAACATCGATGCTGGTATGATTGGTGTAAACGTAAACGTTCCAGCACCAATGGCATTCTTCGCATTTGCAGGAAATAAAGCTTCATTCTTTGGTGATTTAGGTACAAATGGTACGGATGGTGTTCAATTCTATACACGCAAAAAGGTTGTAACTGAGCGCTGGTTTTAAAAAAAGTATGTAAATTGTTACATAAAAAAGCCACTCAAAAGGGTGGCTTTTTTATTGTGTATTAATTATTTTTTTCAAATGCTAATTTAATACCGAATCCAATTAAGACAATCCCTGTTAGTCCTTGAATATAACGCTGTGTCTTCGGTTTCTTCATAAAAGCACTAATTTTATCAATTAAAAATATATAAAAAGCAAACCAAATGACTGTTAAAATGAGATAAGTAAGACCCATTACTAGAAGTTGAATAAATGTATTATGATTTGGGTTTAAAAACTGTGGTAAGAAAGTTAAAAAGAAGACTGCGACCTTTGGATTTAATAAATTCGTAAGAAATCCTTGACGGAAGCAAGAAGTATGTTCATTATCGTTATTCATAGATACATCATTTGTATTTACTTCTTCTTTGTTTCTTACTGCTAAAAGGGCTTTAATACCTATATAGATTAAATAAATAGCCCCAACATACTTGAAAATAGAAAATAAAAGAGCTGACTTTACAATAAGTGCGGAAAGACCAATTACAGCAGCTAAAGTATGAATTAATAGTGCAACACATGTACCGAACACTGTTTTTACTCCACCAATCTTACCAGCAACCAATGTGTTTTTCGTAGCCATTGCTGTATCTGGGCCAGGTAAAATGATAAGACAAATTGACATAATGATGAAAAGAAGATAATTTTCTATCATAAATTGTCCTCCTTTGTATTTTTAGAAAATTCGATTAAAATTAGTGTAGCACACATTTTGGTTTAATTAAATTAAATTTTATTTAAAAATATTAAATAAAAAAGGCTATATAGTAGTGTTGCATACACTACTATATAGCCTTTTTGTTATGCATTAAGTAAGTTAAAGAAACGATTTACGTCTTCTTCTGAAACATCACTTAACTGTTTATATTTATAATTCGGATTTTGATCTTTATCAACGACAACGGAGCGTACTCCTTCGAAGAAATCTTCATGTCTCATAAAATTTTTAGCTAGTATAAGGTCTGTAGCGAAACATTCTTCAACGGACTTATCTTGTCCATCAATAAACTGTTTTAATGTTACTTTTAGTGAAACAGGTGATTTTGATAATAGCGTTTCTTTCGTTTTTAGTGCAAATGAACTTTGATCTTTCTCCAATGAGTGGATGATTCCTTCAATTGTATCGAATGCAAAATGTGAATTGATTACTTCTAATGAAGGAACAAGCTCGCTTTCTAAGTTTGGAGCAGTTGCAAATGTACGAATGACTTCTTTCAAATTGGTATGTACATCATCTTCTTTATGCCAATTTACACTTTCAAGTTCAGTAAGGAAATTTGGTAATGTATCTGATGACATAAAGTAGTCAGCAGCGTTTATAAACAATACGTCAGAAGCTTTTAAAATAGATGCTGTTAAAGCAACGTAACGACCTGTATATTCAGGTGCTTTATTTAAGAAATATGCAGCGCCGACGTCCGGGAAGAAGCCGATGTTCATCTCAGGCATTGCCCATTTTGTTTTTTCTGTCACAATTCTGTATGTAGCACCATTTGTAAGTCCGACACCACCGCCCATTACAATACCATCTAAACAAGCGATAATCGGTTTTTTATATTGATAAATGTAAGTATCAATTTCATACTCTTCTTCAAAAAATCGCTCAGCATGCTGCAGTGCAACTTCGCTTGAACGTGCTTCGTAAAGAGTTTTAATGTCACCACCTGCGCAAAATCCTTTTGTGCCAGCTCCCTTTAATACGATAACCGCAATACGCTCATCGTGCTCCCACTCTTTAAGTTTTTGTCCAATTGGCTGTAACATATCATAGGATAAAGAGTTAAGTGCTTTTGGGCGGTTTAAAGTAATTGATGCAACACCGTTTTCACTAACAGAAAATAAAACGTTTTCAGTCATGATTCATCCTCCTTTATATATCTTCTTATTCTTAATTCTTGATACATATTGAAATGTCCTTTATAAATTTTGTCTAAAGTTGGCGGTAAGTGTTAATTTATCTCGTTATTTGTGAGAGATAACTGTTCGTAAAAGCTGGATTGATGTTGGCTAAAAATCAGGGGAGATGGACCAAATCGGACGGATTAAAGTTTCACTTGATCCACCGCATATTTTGACGAGTTATCTTTGCAGGATTTTGAAGGTTGAAGATGAATAATACAATATTAATGTAAGTGTAATTAGTTGAAGTTATGATGATAAAAGCGCTATTATATATGTGTAAAATGTACAAAATAACTTCAAAATTTAAATTATACTGAATGTTTGCATGTAATTAGAAATAGAGAAAGGAGAAATCGGAATGCCAGGACCTTTACTATTGTCGGTTATTATTTTGTCATCATTAATGATAGGGATTACTCAGTATTTTCATCATACAGATACGACAGAAGAAGTGAAGGATAAAGTTCGACTCGTATTTCCGATTTTTATAGTATCTATTTCCTTATGTTTTCTATTAAATAAAGATGGGTATATTGTGGTGGTCTTTTCATTTTTCGTAGCAATCGTTTTAATAACGATTTTATATTATGTAATGAAAGATTATATACAAAAATAAAAGTGTCTATATAGACATTTTTATTTTTGTACAACATTAAAATTTCACATACCGTATTTTGTTTAAAAACATAAAACAAATGACAATAGAAAAGTATATACTTTACCTTGTATTTACTTGTCAATCTTGCATAGCCACTATACTATAAATAATGTAGAGATTAGAAAAAGGGGTTGTATCTAACATGAAATTTGAGATGCACACGAAAATTATTTCAAATGAAAAAGAAGTAAGATTAAATATGGAAGAAAATCTATTTCAATTAAACTTGGATGGTTATCATTTATTTACAGTTCAAGAAATATTACCTTTATATAAAACGAATCAAGAAAGAATTGGTAGTGCAGTAGTTCGAAAATTAGAGTGGGAGAACGGAAAAACTACAGTAAACTATCAACTTGTATCACTACAATCAGTTAATTAAAAGGAGAAGAAAAATATGAAGTTATTTCATACAGCGGATTGGCATTTAGGCAAGCTTGTTCATGGCGTGTATATGACTGAAGATCAAAAGATTGTATTAGAACAGTTTGTACAAGCTGTTGAAGAAGAAAAGCCAGATGCCGTAATTATTGCCGGGGATTTATACGACCGAGCAATTCCACCGACAGAAGCAGTAGACTTATTAAATGATGTTTTACAAAAAATAGTTATTGATTTACAAACACCAGTTATTGCAGTAGCTGGGAACCATGATAGTCCAGATCGTATCCATTTTGGAAGCAGTTTAATGAAAAAGCAGGGGTTACATATTGTAGGACAATTTCAATTTCCATATGAACCTGTTGTATTAAAAGATGAATATGGAGAGGTTCACTTCCATCTCGTTCCGTATGCGGATCCAAGCATAGTTAGACACATATTGAAAAACGAAGACGTACGTTCTCATGATGATGCGATGCGTATTTTTATGAATGAGCTTTCTGAAACGATGGATAAAGTGGCTAGACATGTATTTGTTGGACACGCATTTGTAACTTCTTCAGGAGAAGCGGAGGAGAATACAAGTGATGCAGAGCGACCACTTTCAATTGGTGGTGCTGAATATGTAAATAGTCATTATTTTGATAAGTTTCATTACACAGCGCTTGGGCATTTACATCAAGCGCATTTCGTACGTAATGAGACAATTCGATATTCAGGTTCGCCACTTGCATATTCTATTTCTGAAGAAAAACATAAAAAAGGATATTACATTGTGGAACTGGATGAAAAGGGTGAAGCAACAATTGAAAAAAGGCTGCTTTCACCACGTCGTAAAATGCGAACAGTAGAAGCGAAAATAGATGAATTATTACAACATCCAGTAAGTGAGGATTACGTATTTGTAAAATTACTAGATGAAAATCCTGTTTTGCAACCAATGGAGAAAATACGCTCTGTATACCCAAATGCCATGCATGTTGAAAGATCTATTCAAAGACGAGAGTTCACGGATGAAAATGAAGTAACTGTTTCAAGACATAAAACGGATGATTTATCTCTTTTAAAAGCTTTTTATAAAGAAATGAAAGGCTTAGATTTATCAGAAGAGAAAGAACGTCTATTTATAGAAGTATTACAAACAGTGCAAGAACGGGAAGGTGAACGAGGATGAGACCGATTCAGCTTATTATGACAGCATTTGGACCATATAAACAGAAAGAAATAATCGATTTTGACGATCTTGGAGAACATCGTATTTTTGCCATTTCCGGAAATACGGGAGCTGGAAAGACAACGATTTTTGATGCGATTTGTTATGTATTATATGGGGAGGCTAGTGGAGAAGAACGTAGTGATACGAGCATGCTTCGAAGTCAATTTGCTGATGATGATGTTTATACGAGTGTAGAACTAACTTTTCAGTTAAAAGGGAAACGCTATGAAATAAAACGACAACTTGGTCATAAAAAACAAGGCAATAAGACGATTACAGGACATGCAGTAGAGTTATATGAAGTAATTGATGGAGAAAAGGTTCCAGCTGTTGATCGTTTTCACGTTACGGATGTAAATAAAAAAGTGGAAGATTTAATCGGATTAAGTAAACATCAATTCAGCCAAATTGTCATGTTACCACAAGGAGAATTCCGAAAACTATTAACATCTGAGACAGAAAACAAAGAAGAGATTTTACGTCGTATTTTTAAAACAGATCGTTATAAATTAATGCGCGAGTTACTTGATCAAAAACGAAAACAATGGAAAGACGTTCTGCAAGAAAAACAAAAAGAACGAGAGCTATATTTCCGTAATGTTTTTAAATTACCGGTTCGTGATGGGGCTCTGTTAGAAACTTTAATAGAGCAGGAGCATGTGAATACACATCAAGTAGTAGAGGCGCTAGAGCAAGAAACAACTATGTACACGGCGGAAGTTGAGCAATTACAAGTAGAGCAAGGTGTTCAAATGAAGCAATTAAAAGAAGCAGAAACACGTTTTCATGCAGCGAAATCTGTAAATGAGAAATTTACAGATTTACAGCAAAAGAATGAGAGATACAATACGTTACAAGAAAACCGTGCAGCGATTGAAATGAAAGAAACATCTTTTAAACGCGCGGAACAAGCGAAGCGTTTATTACCGTTTGAGCAATGGTATGAGGAAGCAATGCTAAATGAGCAGAAGGCTGAAAGTTTGTTAAAACAGATAAACACAAAAAAAGAACATATAATGAATAGTTTTGAACTTGCTCAGGAGAAATATGAAGCAGTAAAGAATAAAGAAGCAGAACGAGAAGAAGCAAAAAAACTTGTTCGAAGGTTAGAAGAGTTACAACCAATTATCGCATCATTAGCTGAGAAAAAGTTGAATTTACAAAATGCTGAAATCCAAATAGGGAAATTAAAAGAAAGTATGCAAAAGCTGGATCTAGAACTAGAAGAGCATACAAATCAAAAACAGAGAATGTCTGGTGAATTACAGCAATTAGAATTAGCGCTTGAGCAATACGTAGCTAAAGTAGAAGAACTAACAAATATGAGAGAAGATGCAAAAGTTTTAAAGCAAGCATATGATGTTTGGCAAGAAAAACAAAAATTCGAGCAAGAAAAAGAAGCAGCAAATAATAAGATGCAAGTGGCAGTTATGGCATATGAAAATATGGAACGCCGCTGGTTAAGTGAACAAGCAGGTATATTAGCACTTCATTTACATGACGGTGAATCTTGCCCAGTATGTGGTAGTACGAATCACCCGAAAAAAGCTACAGAGCAAAGTGGTGCAATCGATGAAAAAGAGTTAAACGATTTAAGAGAAAAGAAGAACGTTGCTGAAAAATTACATGTTCAAGTAGAGGAGAAATGGAATTTCTATCGACTACAATATGAACAGGTGATAGAAGAAGTCATGAAGCGAGGGTACCACTCAGAACAATTAGTTGAAACATACAGTGCGCTCGTTCAAAAAGGAAAGCAATTAGCAGCAGAAGTGAATACGTTAAAAGAAAGCGAAGAAAGACGTAAACAAATTGCTGTGAATATAAAAAGCATAGAAGAAAAGGTAGATGAACTTCAGAAACAAAAGCGTGAAATAGAAACATTGCAGCACCGTACAGAAATGGAGTGCATGCAACTTCGTACGTCATATGAACATGACCAGAAAAATATTCCAGACAATTTACAAACAGTACAAGTTTGGAAAGTACAGTTTGACCAAGCTATGCAACAACTTAGGTTAATGGAAGATGAATGGAAGAAAGTGCAAGAAGCATATCAACATTGGCAAAATGAACATATACGTATTCAAGCAGAACATGAAAGTGCTTCTAATCAATTTGAAAGTGCAAAACTGAAAAAAGAAGAGACTTTCGCACGCTTTATGAAAGAGTTAGAACAAAGCGGATTTACAGATCAAATAACGTATAAAGCAGCCAAATTAAATGATGTTGAGATGGAGATGTTACAAAAAGAAATTCAAAGTTATTATTCATCTCTTGAAGTACTTGCAAAACAAATCGAAGAGTTACATGCTGAATTAAAAGATAAAGAGTATATGGATATTACGTCGTTAGGTGAACATATAAAAGAATTAGAAATTAATCTTGATATAATTAAAGAGAAACGTCAACGTGCGCAAAACGCTGTAGCATATATTTCTGATTTACATGAAAATATTAAACGAATTGATGAACAAATTCATGAAGAAGAAAAAGCATTCCAAGAACTTGTTGATTTATATGAAGTCATGAAAGGTGATAACGAAAGCCGTATATCATTTGAACGTTACATCTTAATTGAGTATTTAGAACAAATTGTTCAAATTGCAAATGAAAGACTACGTAAATTATCAAATGGACAATTTTATTTAAAACGAAGTGAACGAGTTGAAAAGAGAAATCGTCAAAGTGGATTAGGTTTAGATGTGTATGACGCATACACTGGCCAAACGCGTGATGTGAAAACATTATCAGGCGGTGAGAAATTTAACGCATCACTTTGCTTAGCGCTTGGAATGGCAGACGTAATTCAAGCGTATGAAGGCGGTATATCCATAGAAACGATGTTTATCGATGAAGGATTCGGTTCATTAGATGAGGAGTCATTAACGAAAGCGGTTGACGCCTTAATTGACTTACAAAAATCAGGCCGATTTATCGGTGTCATTTCACACGTTCAAGAGCTGAAAAACGCAATGCCAGCTGTATTAGAAGTAACGAAGCAGAAGGATGGATGTAGTCAGACGAGGTTTGTGGTGAAGTAAGTTCGGAAATTAAAGTAGGAACTTTGTGTGGTATGTATGACAAATAAAACGTCGTCTCTTCAGTGGAGACGACGTTTTATTTTACCATATTTCTACGAATTATCGGAAGAGGGTGGCGTATTTGCCAAACGGTTATAGGCTTTAAAAGCTACGATTGCCGATATAACACCACCTACTAGAAATAGAGATGATCCACCGACTAAAATGATACGACTGACATATGTCTCACGTGCTTCTTCGACTTGTTCTTGTAACGCGGTAGGCATATGAAAACCTCCTTTACAAAATTGTTTTGTAAATAGTATATACAAACGCCTAAAATATGTTAAAATTTATTGGATCGTTTTATCCCGCATTAACTGCCCGTAAAACCCCCGCTGATTATAGTTTCACTTTATGCAGAAGGCAATATTTGTATTAAGAATTATTCAGTATGTAGTAGGATACAAGTGATTTCTTAAATCTTCATTACAAATTTATACTAACTTCACATACAGCACATATTAAAATTGTATTATGTATATGTATCAAATAAATAAAGTGAATAATAATAAGTTCGATTTTTGAAAATTGGAAATCCTATTATTTTTATATAAAGGTCTTGATTAGGGATTTTAAGTTTTAGAAATGGTTCTTAATAAAAAGGAATTCATATAAAAGGGGAATGTCTTATGACAACATATACGAGCGAGATGAGAAAAAGTGTAGTTTCAGAAGAAGATGTAGATATTTTAAAAATTATGGCGCATCCAATCCGATTACAAATTGTAAATGAATTAAGTACAAGGAAAACTTGTAATGTAACACAATTAACAGAATTACTAAATATTCCACAATCGACTGTTTCGCAACATTTATCAAAAATGAAGGGTAAAGTGTTACGAGCGGAGAGAAGAGGTTTAGAAATTTATTATCACATTAATAATTTAAAAGCGAGTAAGATTGTTAGTGTTTTAGGATATATAAACTAAAGAAGTATTTTCATATAAAATAGCCTCTGCTGTTGAGCAGGGGCTATTTTATGTTGTTTTATGTACTTGCATTTAAAATTTTATAGTTTTTATGATTTACAATTGTTCGATCAAATTCAAAAGTACCACCGCTTACATTTGTAATCTCAACTAAGACCGATTCAGTATATAGTTTTAGTACAGATCCTGTAATCTTTAAATTATTTCGTTGAAAAAGTATAGTATCCCCTACGTTTGCTTTCATAGTACCTCCTCATTTAAGACAGAAATATTTTTTATTATATATATTAAACCACGTATGGATATATTAGTGAATATTTAGTTTATTTATAAAAAAAATATTTTTTATTTAATAAAAATTGAAGTGCAATATTATGCGGGAAAATTACAAAAAACATAAAAATAGAAATGTAGGAATGGTAGAATTTTTGAGTACAAGCATTGTAACGAAAGCCAGATTACAAGACTATTAAATGACTTGTATCAAGACACATGGGAGCAACATGTTAGAAAATCTGAAGAGTAAAAAAGAATAGGTTGTTTTTGTATGTATAGGAAAATCAGAATTTTGAAATTCAACCATGGTATAACTGGGCTCATAACCTTTATAAAAGAAGATGCGAAAACAGCTGTAAGTCGTATTGATGCAAAACATAATAAAGGCTACTACGTATTTAATAAGCAGTTTTTTGTATTTCACCCTTCGTTTTATGTAACTGATTCCATATTTTTGACGCTCTATCTTGTAAGTGCTTACACAAACGTAGACATCCTATACAATGAAGTTGTTAAATCAAAAGAGGTGGTCAAAATGAACATAAAAAAAGAAAATTTAGCGTATGGCATTGAAATAGAAAGAGGAGACGGGATAATATGAAAAAATCAAATGTAAATCCATGGCTTGTTGTCCTTGGAACAGTCATAGTACAAATGGGGCTTGGAACGATATATACATGGAGTTTATTCAATCAGCCTTTAGTTAGTAAATACGGTTGGAGTCTTAACGCAGTTGCTATAACTTTCTCAATTACTAGTCTTTCTTTAGCGTTTTCAACTTTGTTTGCGAGTAAATTGCAAGAAAAATGGGGACTTCGTAAACTTATTATGATAGCTGGACTAGCATTAGGACTAGGATTAATACTTAGTTCACAAGCTTCCTCATTAGTATTACTTTATGTACTAGCAGGATTTGTTGTAGGTTATGCAGATGGTACAGCATATATCACTTCACTATCCAATTTAATAAAGTGGTTTCCAGAGCGTAAAGGTTTAATCGCTGGTATTTCTGTCTCTGCATATGGTTCGGGTAGCTTAATCTTTAAATACATTAATGCACAGTTGATTGAATCAGTTGGTGTATCACAAGCGTTTATATACTGGGGTGCAATTGTTACAGCTATGATTGTGATTGGTGCTTGTTTAATCCATCAAGCCGCTGATCAAGGTGCAGTTCAGGAAACAAAAACTAAAGAATATACAACAAAAGAAATGTTAGGCACAAAACAAGTATACTTATTATTTATTATGTTATTTACATCATGTATGAGTGGCTTATACTTAATTGGTATGGTAAAAGACATCGGTGTTCAACTTGTAGGGCTTAGCGCAGCAACAGCAGCTAATGCGGTGGCTATGGTTGCAATCTTCAATACATTGGGTCGTATCATTCTGGGACCGTTATCAGATAAAATCGGCCGTTTAAAAATCGTTACTGGTACTTTTGTTGTTATGGCGACTGCAGTCTTGGTTCTAAGTTTCGTAGATTTAAATTATGGTATCTACTTCTTATGTGTAGCAAGTGTAGCATTTTGCTTTGGTGGAAATATCACTATTTTCCCAGCTATTGTTGGTGATTTCTTCGGTATGAAAAACCATAGTAAGAACTACGGAATTGTGTATCAAGGATTTGGATTTGGAGCGCTTGCAGGTTCCTTTATCGGTGCACTTCTAGGTGGATTCAAACCAACCTTTATGGTGATCGGCGTATTATGTGTCGTGTCATTTATTATCTCAATTTTAATTAAAGCACCTAATCAGAAAAAAGAAAACGAAGAAGAGTATCGCAGCGTAGCGTAAGCATATAAATCTTCTATTACACTATTATAACTAAAACATACTAAGATTAGTAGTGCAGACCAAGGCATTGGTTCGCACTACTATTTTTTATATAGTAGAAGTGAAGAAAAGGTCGTGGGTGCT
>NZ_JAKUFP010000030.1:0-55274 GCF_022663495.1 Bacillus cereus group sp. BfR-BA-01383 | reverse complement strand
AGCATACACGACCCTTTCTTCACTTCTACTATATAAAAAATAGTAGTGCGAACCAATGCCTTGGCCTGCACTACTAATCTTAGTATGTTTTTATTCATTGCTCCGTTAATAGCAAGGCGTGCATGTTGATTTTTTAATACTTCATTTTTCTGATTTAGTCGTAAGAATTGAATACCAACTTCAGCGCGTTCCTTGAAGTTTGGATCGCCCTTATATTTATCAACAAACTCCGCAGTTAAAGCAACACGATCAATTTGTCCTGAATCATATAAGTTAACTTCTGTAGACTTATCTTTAACGACATTGAAGTTGATTTCTTCTAGTTTTACCGTTTTAGCATCCCAATAATTAGGGTTCTTCTTCAATTGGAAGCTTTGTTCATGTTTCCAGTTATTTAATGTGAAAGCCCCGTTGTAAATTAAATGATTTGTTTCTAAACCATATTTATCACCTTGGGATTTTAAGTACTCTTCATTAATTGGTAAGAATGTTGAGAATGTCGTTAAGCTTAAGAAGTAGGGAACAGGACGATCTAGTTGTACTTCTAAAGTTTTATCATCAAGAGCTTTGACGCCTAGTTGATCAACCGGTAATTGTTTTTGATTTATTTGTTTCGCATTCTTTATGTCGAAGAATAAGAATGCATATTCAGCTGCTGTTTCAGGATTTACGGCACGTTGCCAAGCGAAGGCAAAGTCTTTTGCTGTAACAGGAGTACCGTTTGACCATTTCGAATCACGAAGATGGAATGTGTATTTTGTTTTATCGGGACTAACGTCAACCGATTCAGCAACGCCAGGAACAGGCTTATTATCTTCTCCCATTGCATATAAACCTTCAAAAACATTGCGCATTACGTTCATAGATTCCCCGTCTGTTGCTTTTGCAACATCCATTGTTGGAATTTCTGAAGCAAATGATAAGTTAATTACTTGTTTATTAGGTGCTTTATCGTTTGCTTTCGCTCCGCTTGTATTTTCTTTATTTCCCCCGCAAGCAGTTAGTAGTAGACTTGCCCCTAAAACAGATGCAACAACAGGTACAACTTTTTTCTTCATTGTTCGTTCCTCCCTAAATGTGTTGTTCGTAACGTCATAATGTCCATGTCTTGAAGTGTAGCTATAGAAGAGAAAACCTATTATGGATATGTGTATGTAGGTAGTTAGGTGTTCTATACATATATACATGTTGAACTATAATCTATCGTTATATGTTTCAACGTAGTAGACATTATATCTTGATGGTTAAATATTTCGTTTCTTTGATTATTTAGAATATTAACACTGGTAAGAACTATATGTCAATAATAAAAAATGGAGTATTAATTTCGTAAAATAATATATTGGAAAAGCAAATTTCCTCGTATTAGGGAATCTGCTTT
Organism: Bacillus cereus group sp. BfR-BA-01383; assembly: GCF_022663495.1. NCBI lineage: Bacteria > Bacillati > Bacillota > Bacilli > Caryophanales > Bacillaceae > Bacillus > Bacillus cereus group sp. BfR-BA-01383. Next base: position 53,893 of record NZ_JAKUFP010000030.1, on the reverse strand, counting down.
TAATATATTTTGCTAAAAAAACAATAGGTGTGAGTGGAAACACGATGATTAAAATTGTATTTTATTTTTCAATTTTTGCCCACTTGAAGTTTAATTGACCTGCAAAGTCCACTTGCACAATGCCTTTCACATAAGAACGTTCTAAATAGGATTCTCCTTTTTGATAAAGAGGAGCGATAACAGAGTCTTTAAACAATATTTTTTCTGACGCTATTAATGCGTCAAAGCGGGCCTTTTCATCACCAGCTAAAGTCGTTTTCACTTTTTCTATTGTTTCATCGAACTCTTTATTAGAGTAATGATCTAAGTTGTAAGGATTATTTGTTGTAAACAATTCAAGGAATGTAATTGGATCAGCAAAGTCAGGGCTCCAACCGTCAATTCCGATTTCGTAGTCACCTTTTAATAAAAGTGAAACTTGTTGCTTACGCGGTTGCGGTTTTATATTTACTGTTAAGCCTTCTAAATTCTTTTCTAGTTGCCCTTTTAGGAACTCACCAGTTTTCTTCTCAAGGTCACCGTCACTTGTTAACAATTCTAATGTGATCTTTTCAGAACCAAGTTCTTTTTTTGCTTTTTTCCATAATTCTTGTGCAGATTTTGTATCAACTTTTGTTAAATCGCCGTTTGCAGCACGGAAGTCTTTTCCGTCAGGCCCTTTTGCAAAGTTTTTTGGTACGAGACCATAAGTTGGTGTAGAGCCATCATTTAATAACGTATTTACAAAGGATTTTCTATCAATTGTTTGATTGATTGCTTGGCGTGCAGAAACGTTTTGAAGTACTTTGTTTTGCTGATTCATACGTAAAAATTGTACGCCTACGTTTGGACGTTCTTTAAAGTTAGCATCTTTTTTATATTTATCAACGAAGTCAGATGTTAGTTTGATACGGTCTAATTGTTTAGATTCGAATAAATTTACTTCTGTTGATTTTTCTTTTACGACGTTAAAGTTGATTTCTTCCAGTTTGACAGTATCTTTATCCCAATAGGTAGGATTTTTCTTGAATTTAAAGCTTTGTTCGTGCTTCCAATCGCTTAGTGTAAAAGCCCCGTTGTACAAAATTGTATTATCTTCTAAAGCGTACTTATCACCTTGTGCTTTAAAGAATTCTTCGTTAATTGGTAGAAATGTTGGGAACGCTGTTAAGCTAATAAAGTACGGAACAGGACGCTCTAATTCTACTTCAAACGTATGGTCATCAACTGCTTTTACACCAAGTTGGTCGGCTGGAAGTTCTTTGTTGTTAATTTTTGTTGCGTTTTTAATATCAAAGAATAGAAATGCATATTCAGAGGCTGTCGCTGGGTCAACAGCTCTTTGCCAAGCGAAGACAAAATCTTTTGCTGTAACAGGAGTACCGTTTGACCATTTTGAATCTCGTAAATGGAATGTGTATTTCGTTTTATCGCCACTTACTTCATGAGATTTTGCAACACCAGGAACAGGTTTATTACCTTCACCAAGATTATACAAACCTTCAAATACGTTTCTCATTACTTGACCAGAATCAGTATCTGTAGCACGAGCTGTATCCATCGTTCGAATCTCAGTAGGTGAAGATAAGTTTAAAACCTGTTTACTAGGTGCCTCGTCTTTTGCATTTGCTCCGCTAGCTTCGTTTTTATAACTACCGCAACCAGTTAATAAAATACTTACTCCTACAACTGATGCGATACCGGGTACAAACTTCTTTTTCATTTGATTTTCCTCCTAAATAATTAATAAGTTTGGATGATGATGAGGGAAATGAAAAATAAAAAAATCCCTCTTTTCTGATTGAGAAAGAGGGATTTTTACGTACAAGTTATGCACCCGTATATAAACGAAGTCCCTCATTCTATCTTTCAAGCATAAAGCTTGCAGGAAGTGGCACAGTATTCAAAATGAACCTGCTGCCGAGGTTTCAAAGGGCCAGTCCCTCCACCTCTCTTGATACAATGAGTAAACGAATAAATTTTATTAATTTTTGTGTTTCTTTGATAATTCAAAATCTTACACCTTGGATACGAAGGTGTCAATCAAATGAAATATAGTTTAAATTTTCAGTTTTTTTAAAAGTAAAAAAACCACTGCATATGGCAGTGGTTTCCTACTAGAAGTTAAAGTTATCTGGATCTGGACCGACGCGATGATTTTCATTTAAAGCTTGAATTGCTTTCATATCATCTGAGCTTAATTCAAAGTCGAAGATGTTTGCATTTTCAATAATGCGGTGTTCTTTAATTGATTTAGGAATCGTTACAACTTCATTTTGTAAATCCCAGCGTAAAATAACTTGTGCAGTCGATTTATTATATTTTGTAGCGATTTCTTGTAAGGTTGGATTATCCAGTAGTTGCCCTTGCATTAATGGTGACCAAGCTTCAAGTTGGATGTTATGTTCTTTACAGAAAGTGTGTAATTCTTCTTGTGCTAAGCGTGGATGGTATTCCACTTGGTTAACCATTGGCTTAATTTCAGCGATTTCAAATACGTCTTGTAAGTGGTGGATATGGAAATTACTCACACCAATAGCACGAACACGACCATCTTTATAAAGTTTTTCTAACGCTTTCCATGATTCAGTATATTTCCCTTTTACAGGCCAATGTACTAGGTATAAATCTAAATATTCTAGACCTAATTTTTCTAAAGTCGTTTCAAAAGCTTGAAGTGTTGATTCGTAGCCTTGATCGCTATTCCACACTTTTGAAGTGATGAATAACTCTTCACGAGGAATACCGGATTCGCGAATTGCTTGACCAACGCCATCTTCATTTTGATATATTGCTGCAGTATCGATGCTACGGTATCCATTTTTAATCGCTGCTTTTACAGAATCGATTACTTCCGATCCATCTTCTACTTTGAAAACACCTAAGCCGAACCAAGGCATTTTCACACCGTTATGCAATGTTGTATAGTCTTTTAAACTTGTTAAATTCATATTATTTCCCCCTAGCTTTTTTGTTTGTTGCTTCTACTGCTTGTTGAATTGCTTCTGAAAAATTATATTCATATAAAGTTTTAAGACCTTCAGCTGTGGAACCGCCTGGTGTTGTTACTTGTTCGCGGAGGTTAGCTGGATCTTGCGTCTGTTCAAGCATAGAAGCAGAGCCAGAAATCATTTGAATGACAAGGTGTTTTGCGGTTGCTTCATCGACTCCATAACTTTTTGTTGCTTCAATCAAGCTTTCAGCAAAGTAATAAAGGAAAGCTGGTGCACTTCCAGTAACTGCAGTAAGCTGATGAATTTCTTCCTCGGTGCAAAGTTGTGAAGTACCAATGCCTCTTAACAGCAGTTGCAGGGTTTCTTGATGCATCTCGTTTACTGATTGTCCCATTGTATATAAGGAGATAGACTTACCAATTTCAGCAGCTGTATTTGGCATAATCCAAGCAACAGGTGTGCCTTGGGGAAGTCTCTCTTCTAAATAAGATGGTCCGATTCCGGCAGCTACTGTTACGACAAATTGGTTGGTTAGAAGAGGAGATAACTCCTTTAATAACTGTTCATGTGCAGCAGGTGGCATCGCTAAAACAATCGTATCAACAGATGCAATATGCTGCTTCCAATCTGTTGTAGTAGACACGTTATATTGCCCTTGTAATTGTTCTAGCTTTTCTACGTTGCTTCGGTTGGAAACGATAATTTCTTCGATATATTCTCTGCTTGTTTTCAGTAATCCGGAAAATATAGCTTCTGCCATACGACCGGCACCAATAAATAAAATTCGATGTTTATTTTGCATATCCTTTATTCCTTTCTAGTGGAGATATGTTATAAAAAACGATACCATCTTTAAGAGAATTTTGTAAAAAGAAAAGGCTTATAGTGAAAAGAATGAAATTGGAGGGAGGAGGATTGATACAAAAAGGTTATAAATATTATTATATTTGAAAAATAGTTGTAATTAAAAAATCCCTGAAGTAGTTATACTTCAGGGATTAATGGAATATAAGTCTATGCTTTCGTCATACCAAGCAATACGGCGCCACCGATAATTAAAACACTACCTAGTGCAATAAAGATCAATTGGCGTTTTGTTTTCTTTTCGCCTAAGAAGACAATCGCACCGAATGTTGAGATAATGATACCAGTTTGAGATAATGGGAAGCTTGTTGCTACTCCGACACGTGGTAATGAAAGAAGTAAGAATAAGTTTCCTGTTCCCCATAGTAAACCAGATAAAGCATTACGAATTGCATATTTGTTAAATGGTTTATGTTTAGATGTCAGTACAACTGCCCCAACGAACATACCAACTGCCTGCGGTAAAATAGCAGACCAACCATCGATATTATACCAACGAATAATAATTACATATACAAGATAGCCGAAAGTAGAAACAATTAAAGTAAGAAGTCCTTTTTTCAATTGTCCTGGTGGCTGTGCATTTTCTTTATCATCTAATGAAGTGAATACAACACCAACTACAATTAGTAGGATTGCAATCGTTCCCATAATGATCGTTGTAGTAGTAGTCCACTCATGAAAAGCGATAACCCCAAAGATAGAAGTTGCAACAAGTTGCATACCAGTAGAAATAGTTACAGTAGTTGAAACACCTAACTTTTCAACTGTTTTTAATTGGTTTACTTGTCCTAAAGCCCAGAATAAACCTGAAATAAAACCAACAATCAAGATTGTCATTGTTAAAGCTGGTTGAGTAAATACATACATAACTGTTGCGAAGAATAGAGCACCGATTGTCATACCTACCGTTTGGCTATATGCGCCACCGCCCATTTTTACGCTTACTAATAAGATGTTTCCCCATGCAATTGCAGGAAGAAGCGCTAATAAAATGTCCATTACAAGACTCCCTTCGTTTTGCTATACCAATATAATTACATATCGTTCTAACGATCGGTAATGCCCCACTAATAGAGTAGAAGATTACCGATCGCTAAAACAGGATGAAGAACTTACGATATAAATGCGTTTTCATTTCTTCATCTTTTCAAACACCTCCATATAATAACAGGAAATTGACTGTTTTAGAAAGTGAATTCAAATAAAATGTATATTTGAATAAAAAGTAAAATTCAGTCATTAATTAAACCATTTTATTTTTCGGGAAATAAAAAAAGCAGCTTTTGTCGAAAGCTGCTTTAGGAAGTGGTAATTCGTTTATTAATGAGTTGAATACATAATAAAAATAGAAGTGACATGCTAATCGTTATGATGACAAGAGTCCAAGCGAGTTGCATATCACTTGCATCAATGGCCATGTAAATGGCTGTTGGGATTGTCTGTGTTTTACCAGGAATATTTCCCGCAAACATGAGTGTAGCACCAAATTCTCCTAGTGCCCGAACAAAGCTCAAGATCATACCACTTAGTAACGCAGGAAATGCAAGTGGGAGTGTAACGTGTAGAAAAACTTGATATTCACTCGCACCAAGGTCGCGTGCGCCATCTTCAATTTGCACATTCGCGATAGAAAACCCTGTTTTTGCTGATTGATACATAAGTGGAAATGCAACGACTGTAGAAGCAATGATCGCAGCAGTAGATGTAAACATAATGGACTGCTGAAATAATGATTCAATCCACTTTCCAATGGGACTGTTATTTCCGAAAATGATAATGAGAAAAAAGCCGATAACAGTTGGTGGAAGCACCATTGGTAATAAGAAAACAGTTTCTAGTAGTACTTTATATCGCCACGAGGATCGCGCTAATGCTCGTCCAATAATCGTTCCCAAAATCGTAACGATAATGGTGGCGCACGCAGCTACTCGCAAAGATAGAAAGACAGGTGACAAAATTGTATCAAAGCTCATAGCAATTATGGCAGGATTGTAAATCCATATTTCTTAAAGATAGATTGTGCATCTTTTGACTGTAAATACTCATAAAACGAAGTCGCCTCTTTCTTATGCTTTGATTCTTTTATAACACCTAAAGGATAGTGTATTGGCTCATGAGAAGTAGCTGCTGCCGTCTCACCAATCTTTACTTTGTCTGAAATGAGAGCATCTGTTTTGTATACAATACCAGCATCGACATTACCTGTTTCTACATATGTTAACACTTGGCGAACATCTTTTGTAAATACGATTTTATTTTGAATGTCATTCCAAAGATTTTCATGTGTGAGAGAAGCCTTTGCATATTTTCCAGCAGGTACAGATTCAGGTGTACCAAGTGCAATCTTCTTGATTTTCTCATCTTTTAAATCTTGAAATTTTGTAAGAGAACTATCTTTTGGAACGACTAGAACTAGTTCGTTTCCAAGAAGGTTTTTTCCTTCTTTTTCATCAATGAATCCTTTTTTAACAAGGGTTTGGAATTTATCTTCTGCTGCAGAGAAGAATAAATCAGCGGGTGCACCTTGTTCAATTTGTTGTTGAAGTGCACCAGAAGCACCGAAGTTAAAAGAAAGTTGAATATTTGGCTCTTTCTCTTTATATTGTTGTTCAATTTCTTTTAATGCATCTTGTAAGCTTGCAGCAGCTGATATAGTCAGTTCGACTGTTTTTCCCTCTTTAGTAGCTGATTTTTCTTGCTTTTCCCCGTTTGAACAAGCAGCACTAAATATAAGAAGGAAAGAAAGTATAAGTGCCCCGATGGATCGTAATGTGAATTTGTTCATAAAAAAATCCCCTTTCGTTTTGACATATTCAATTATAACTAAATATAACTAAATATAACTAAATATAACTAGTTATAATTGAATATAATTTGAACGATTGAGTTGTTTTTAAAAAATAGGAGAAATATTCTTTTCTTTGTTACAATGAAGGAAGAAAGTGAGGAATCGTCTATGGATCATCATTCCTACACAACGGAAGAGGTAGCAAAGCGATTAAAAGTATCAAAACTAACTGTATACGACTTAATTAAAAAAGGAGAGCTGCCTTCTTATAGAGTTGGTAGACAGATGCGTATTGATGCAGCAGATTTAGAACAATATATAAAACAAATGAAAACAGGAAAGATACAAGTTACCTCTGCAAAGAAGGACGATAGTAGTATCTTGAATACATGCATTATTAGCGGGCAAGAACTAACGTTAGATATGTTGGCAAAACGTATAGAAAATCGTTTGCTAAGTTCAAATGTTTTAAGAGCGTATCAAGGTAGTTTAACGAGTTTAGTGAAAATGTATCAGGGAGAAGGAAGTATCGTTAGTCTTCACTTGTTTGATGGGGAAACGGGTACATATAATGTTCCTTACGTAAAACGTATTTTAGTGGGACAACCATGTATTATGATTAATTTATTGGCAAGAAATGTTGGGTTTTATGTGCAAAAAGGGAATCCAAAGAAAATAAAGACATGGGCTGACGTATCCCAATCCTCTATCAGATTTATAAATCGAGAACAAGGTTCTGGTATTAGGGTATTAGTGGATGAGCAATTGCGAATTCAAAAATTAAATAAAGAACATATTAGCGGATATGAACGGGAAGAATCGAATCATCTTGGTGTTGCCTCGCAAGTTGCGAATGGGAAAGCTGATGTTGGGGTAGGATCAGAAAAGTTTTCGCAAATTGTAAATGTAGATTTTATTCCAATCATGAAAGAGCAGTATGATTTAGTAATTTTGAAGAATAAAGAAAATGAAGAGCTTATCGAAGTTGTGAAAGGAATTCTGCAATCAGAAGAATTTCATAATGAATTAAAAGCAATTGGTGGATATGATATGACGAAAACAGGTCAAATTATATACGAAACAAACTAAAAAGCTGCTTGTCTATAAGACGAGCAGCTCTTTCTATATAAAGGGGGTTGGGGAAACGAATTGTTAAACAAGACTTTGAGCAAGTGTGTAAATGAAAGCTGTAAGAAGAGTTGCTCCACTTGCAAGGCCGATAAAGTCTGATTTGTTGAAAGTAATGTTGTTCATCATGATCTCTCCTTATTTGTTTAATGTAGTTGCAACAGATTTTGCATCGACAAGTGCGGATAGCACCATGCCCATTGTATTTAAAAATTTGTTTGATTTTATATTGTTCATCATGCGTATCCGCTCCTTTTCGAATTGTTGTTGCCCTGCTTATGTCTTAATTATAGGAAATATGGTCACCTGCAACTATCGAATTAGCTTACGAAAGACTTACACTTTTGTAAGAAAAAAAGACATTCCTGTAAGAATGTCTTTTAAAGCAAATTAATGTGATGATGCTCTTTAATTGTTTTTAAAAAGCTTCGCATTGAATTGGTCATATAACTATCTTTACGGCGTATGAAAACTGTTGAAATACTGCCGTATTTCTCGGGAATTGGATGGCAGTGTACTTTACCTGCTGTAGAAAGGTGTTGCACCGCAGACTGGGGAACGAGTGTAATCCCAAGACCGAGTGCTACACTATTTAATATAGTTTCTAATATGTTAAATTCCATAATTCTTTTTGGTAGTAAACCTTCATCTTTAAGCCATCGTTCTAGTTTGGAACGGTATCCACATCCTTGATTAAAAACGAGTAGGGGCGTCGTTGTAAATTCTTCTATATGAAAAGCTTTATTTTGTGTCACAAGCATTAATTTTTCTGTACTAACATCGTACTGTTCAATAAGTGGATGTTTAATAGGACCTGATATAAAGGCACCATCTAATTGATGATCAAGCACTTCTCTAATAAGTCCTTCCGTTAGACCAGCTTGTAATGATAAATCGACATTTGGATAGCTTTTATAGTAAGAAGACAAAATGGTAGGTAATGTACTTACTGTTTCGACTGTGCCGATTTTTAATATACCAGAGGGTGTTTCACTATCTAAAAATACTTGTTTTAATTCTTCAACGTCTTGCAAAATTTTATTAACATAAACGAGCATTTTCCTCCCTTCAGCTGTTAAAGTCATGCCTCGTTTATGACGATAAAAGAGCGGTGTTTTTAGCTCGTTCTCTAATTGTTTAATACGTGCTGTTACATTTGATTGTACGTAATTTAATTCCTTTGCGGCGTTACTGGCACTACCGTATTCAGCGACGCTTTGGAAGATTTGTAAGTCTCTTAATTCCATACTACGATCCCCCTTGATGTTAACTATCATTATAAATGATAGTTAACATCATTTTGAATCATTTTACGTGATATATTTTTTCTTTTACAATTCTCTTTGTGCAAATAGAAAGAAGAGGAGGATTGTGGTGAGAAGAGGTCAAATGATAATAGGCGCTTTGGCGTGTTTAATCGCAAGTATGTCATGGGGAGCGATGTTTCCGGTTGCTGATCATGCGCTAGAATACATAGATCCATTTTATTTTTCACTTATTCGCTATGGAGCAGTGGCGATAGTACTGATTGTATTATTATTAATGAAAGAAGGGAAACAGGCATTTCGTTTAGAGGGAAGAGGAAAGTTACTCGTCTTTTTTGGAACGATGGCGTTTACTGTATATAATGTACTCATATTTTTAGGTCAAATGTTAATGGGGAAATCAGGTGTAATGGTAGCCTCTATTATGGAAGCACTTATGCCGATGATTTCTATCTGTATTTTATGGGGATATAAGCATATAAAACCGAAAAAGTATATGATAACGAGCATGATTATCGCTTTTGTAGGAGCTGTATTTGTTATTACGAAAGGTGACATGAGTTTCTTTTTAACATTGAAGGATAACATGTTTTCGCTAGCATTTATATTTATTGGAGTTGTAGGCTGGGTTATTTATACGATGGGTGGTCAAACGTGTAGCGATTGGTCAACGTTACGTTATTCTACGCTGACGTGTGTATTTGGTACAACTGTCACGGGAATAATAACCGTAATTATTACATCGCTTGGATATATATCAATTCCGAGTATGGGAACGATTTCTATTGTGAAATATGATTTGTTATTTATGATGACATTACCAGGTATCATAGCGTTACTTGCTTGGAATTATGGTGTGAAAATCTTATCATCTATTAATGGTATTTTATTTATTAATTTTGTGCCCATTACGACTTTAGTTATTATGATGATGCAAGGATATCAAATAACAATGTTTGATATTGCAGGAACTTTACTTGTTATTGCAGCACTTATTCGCAATAACGTTTGTCAGAGAAAAGAAGAAAATATAAATAAGCGAGTTTTACAAGAAGAGCAATTACGCCAAGCTGTTTAATAGGCAATTGGGGGATTTTACATGCTAGAAAGTTTATTGTTTTTCTTCGCCGTCGGAGTTGCTTGCGAGCTTGCAGCAATTAATCGAAATGGTCGTAAAAAGATAAAACAACAAGCTGAACTGATACAGCTTTTAAAAGAATTAAAGGAAAGAAAAATTTAAAAAGACGACCGGGCATAGACGGTCGTCTTTTTCTATATAAAGGGGAAAGGGAACATAAAGTTTATATAAGCGTAGCAGCGTAAATAAAAGCAGTAAGAAGAAGGGAGCCGCTAGCTAATCCTAAAAAATCTAATTTGTTAAAAGTGATGTTATTCATAATACATTCTCCTTACTTGTTTCTTTCTGACTTAATTATATGAAATATTGCAAGAAGTAACTATCGAATTAGCTTACAAGAAAATTACACTTTTGTAAGAATTGAAATGTAACAATTAATACTTAAAATTGTTACCAACTCCTAAAACTTAGTGTTATAATTGTTTTAAGAAAATGATTATACTTCGGATGTTCAGAAAGGGACGAAACAAATGTATAAACCAATTACATTTTTGTTGAAATATATATTTAAAACAGCTGGGAAAGTAGAAGTGCAAGGAAGAGAGAAATTACCAGAAGGTGGCCCGTATGTTGTTGCGTGTACACATACAAGTTTTATGGATGTGTTAATGTTAGCGACAGGGATGTATCCGACTGAGATTCATTACATGGCAAAAAAAGAATTGTTTGAAGGGAAATTTAAAAATTGGTTCTTTAAAAATGTAAATGCATTCCCCGTAGATCGTGCGAATCCAGGACCGAGTACACTCAAAATTCCATCACGCCTATTAAAAGAAGGAAAGGTAGTCGGGATTTTTCCGAGTGGAACGAGATCATCAGAAGATGTTTCATTAAAAGCTGGGGCTGTTACGATTGCGCTGCGTTCTAACGTTCCATTAGTACCGGCAGCTTATATTGGCCCATCAAGTGTAAAAGAATTAATAAAAGGAAAAAGGGCGCAACTAATTTTTGGAGATCCGATTCAAATTGATGCGGGAGAACAAATAGACCGAAAAACAGCTATGAAAATGATGACAGACCAATTAAATGAAAAGTTTGAAGAGCTAAAGGTAGCTTTGCAATCAAATCAAAAATAGAAAAGACGACCGGGCATAGACGGTCGTCTTTTCTATTACTATTTATATAAAGGGGAAAGGGGACACAAAGTTTATATAAGCGTAGCAGCGTAAATAAAAGCAGTAAGAAGAATCGAGCCGCTAGCTAGTCCTAAAAAATCTAATTTGTTAAAAGTGATGTTATTCATAATACATTCTCCTTACTGGTTTAATGTAGAAGCAACAGCTTTTGCGTCGATAAGAGCGGAAAATACCATGCTCATTGTATTCATAAAATTGTTTGATTTCATTTTGTTCATCATATCGATCCGCTCCTTTTCGATTGGTTGTTGCCCTGTTTCTGACTTAATTGTATGAAATATTGCGTAGAGCTACTATCGAATTAGCTTACAGAAAAATTACACTTTTGTAAGAAAAACGAATACGGGTGTAATGGTGAGAAGATTTGACATATGTTAATGAGATTCATTAAGTTAAAAGTAGAGGTGAGTGCATGGTTAATATTAAAGATATTGCAAAGATGGCGGGAGTTTCGGTTACGACTGTTTCGAGAGTATTGAATGAACATCCATATGTAAGTGAAGAAAAAAGGAAAGTTGTTATAGATATAGTTGAGAAGTTGAATTATTCACAAAATGCAAATGCTGTTCATTTATCAAAGGGGAAGACGAATATTGTTGGTGTGATTCTACCTTATATTAATCATCCGAGCTTCGATGCAATGGTAGGAGGGATAATGGAGGGGGCGTTAGCTCATAATTACAGAGTGTTGCTTTGCCAAACGAATTATAATAAAAAAGAAGAATTGAAGAGTTTACATATGTTAAAAACAAAACAATTGGACGGTCTTATTATTTGTTCTCGTGCGAATGATTGGGAAGCGATAGAGCCGTATGCTTCCTATGGGACAATTGTTGCTTGTGAAGATAATGATATTTTAAATATCTCAAGCGTATATACAAATCATTCGGCAGCCTTTCGATTAGGAATGGATTATCTGATTGAGAAAGGTTATAAAAAAATTGGTTATTGTACAGGAAGGAAATTAGGACCAAGTAGTCAAAAGCGTTTTGATGTTTATAAGGAGCAATTGCAATCTATAGAAGAAGAAGTCATTGAAGAGTGGATTTTTACAGAATGTTTTACATTAGGAGATGGTGTAAGGGTCGCTCATAGATTAAAGAAGATGGGGAATCGTCCGGAAGCATTAATGGTAGCTGGAGATGAAGTGGCTATTGGGATTATGAAAGAAATTGAAAGCTTAGGTATAAAGGTACCGGAAGATTTAGCGATTATTGGCTTTGATAATCAGCCCATTTCACAAGTGCTACAGCTGACAACTATTGATCAAAATTTAAAGGAGATAGGTAAAACTGCTTTTGAAATGTTTTACAAGCAAGTAAGTGATGGGAGTTCTAAACAAGAAAAGGTGGAAATTCCTTATGAACTTGTGGAACGATCTACAGTTTAGGTAGAATCCGTTATGTGTATAATCGCATAACGGATTATTTTATTGAAATACCTTTGACAGGAAACGCGTTTCATACTTTATAAAAGAATTAAACCGGTCTGTAATAATCCATGGATTCTTTTCGAGTGTTAAAACAATGAATAGAATTTGGAGGAATATGCATGAATGAACTTTTATTAAGTATGAAAAAATATGTAGAGGATGACGAAAAAATTTTAGCCTTTGTGGTAGGGATATTTGAGAAGGACAATTTTACGCTATGTTATCAACATGGAATTTTCGCTGCCACTACCAGACGTCTCCTTTTTTACGGGAAATTTCCGTACTATCCCGCAACATTTAAAGGTTACTCATATTTGCATATAGATGACATAGATTTCCGTCCATGTTTCGAGTTTACTTGTAATCATGAAACCGTTAGAGCCAAGTATATTCAGAAAGGGAATGTGGAGCAGTTTGTTCGTACGATTAGAGCGAACGTGAATAATTAATCAACCCTTTGTTTAAACATAATATATTGGTCTTTATGAGAAAAAATGTGGAATAAAAACCACTTCTAAACCTCTAGGCGATAGTGATACAATGTCAAATGGGGGGAGGCATGAACTATGGTTAATCAACGTATTAAAGAAATAACACTAATTACAATTGGTTCATTATTATTCGCAATTGGTATTAATTACTTTGCAATTCCAAACCGTTTATCAGAAGGTGGCATTATTGGTGTAACGGTTGTTACTTACTATTTATTTGGTTGGTCGCCAGGAATTGTGAATTTTGCTTTAAATGCGGTTTTATTGGCTATTGGTTATAAATTTTTTGATAAGAAAACGATGGTTTATACAATTTTAGGGATTGTAGAAACATCTTTGTTTTTATATGTTACAGAACACATTGAGTATCACGTAAATAGTGATACGTTATTAGCAGCTTTATTTGCTGGTGTATTTGTAGGTGTTGGATTAGGTTGTATGTTCAAAGCCGGAGGTACATCAGGAGGGTCAGCTATTTTAGCGCAGTTAGCAAATCAATATTTAGGTTGGAGCGTTGGTAAAGGTGTACTTATTATTGATATTGTTGTAATTGCTGGTTCTGTATTTATAATAGGACAAGAAAAAGCAATGTATACGCTTGTTGCTGTATTCATCGGAGCGAAAGTGATTGATTTCATTGTAGAAGGAATGGATACAAAAACGGCTGTTACGATCATTTCAAATCAACCTGACTTAATTCGTGAAGCTATTACGAAAAGCATGACACGTGGTGTCACTGTATTGGAAGGACGCGGCGGATATACGGGTAAAAATAAAGAAGTATTATATGTAGTTATAAATAAACAAGAACTTGTTAGGTTAAAACAAGTTATTAGCCGAGTAGATGAAGATGCTTTTGTTGTTATTCACGATGTACGTGATGTACTTGGCGGTGGCTTTAAAGCAAGCTAAAAGATGAACGAGTAAATTCGTTCATCTTTTTTATGCTTACAAAAATGTAAGGGTAATGTAATGGGATTGAATGGTAGATTTCATTCCTCCTTTTTAAAATGGATGTATAGATATCCTGCAGAGGAGGAAGGTTTATATGAAGAAAAAAATGATTACTACTGTAATAGCGATAGCGGTAATAGGAGTAGCGTTACTGCCTACGAAACTTGGGCCAGTTATTGATAAATACAATCCACTTTATAAGACAAAAGAATACTATACGATAGTGAATACGATTGGTCAGCATGTTGGTGATGAATGGTATGAATATGAATTTATTGCATTTGATGAACGTGGAAAAGAACAAAAAATAAAGAAAACAGTTAAACATATGTTAAAGAGAGATGAAGCGTTAAAGGTGTTCGCAAAAGGATGTTACGGTGAGTCGATTGAAGAGATTGAAGCAACAAATATTCCTATAAATGCGAAGAGTAAACTTTTAGCGATGAGATAGTAAAATATACCCCCATCTATTTTTTGTCGAAAGATAAAATACTAGTAGGGGGTATTTATTCGACGCATAAAAAATGCCCTAGTCCATAGGAACTAGGGCATTTTATTATATAAAGGGGAAGGGGACACATTGTAGTAGTATAAATGAAAGATATAAGAAGAGTAGACTACTAGCAATGTAATTTGGTTATGTGAGTGTTCTTCTTATTTGGCTTGCTTTCTAACCTTATTGTACGAAATATAGGTAAGGGGAACTATCGAATTACATTACATATAGCTTACAAACATGTAAGACTCCTGTAATGCAATTCGATAGTTAAAAGAGAGTAAATTTAATATAGTATAAGTAGAAAGTCTCAATGTATTACTTTCTGTTTGTAATGTAATGAAGAATGAAAACCAACTAATTTTTAATAGTCCTCATCTGTATTTAGATGAGGCTCTTTTTTGAACCTTACAACATTGTAAGGTTTACGTAAGTTAATTCGATAGTAATTTTGTCATATTTTTTGCATAATAGATACAAATAGATAAAGTAATTAGGGATTTAGTAAGAAGGGAGAAAAATGGGATGCGTAAAGAAGAAGTAGTGAAGTTTCCAATTAAAGATTTCTGTAGCTACTTTACTGTTGCCGTAGTGTGTATTGGATTATTTGATATAATAACAAACTTAGTTGTTAAATAATATAGATAAAAAAACAAGAAGGGAGATCCTTTCTTGTTTTTTTTATGGGGGCATAAAGATGAAATGGATTGATAGCCATATACATGTTGATCAATATAAGGATGAAGAGAAAAGCAGATTACTTAAAGATGTAGAAAATAGCAAAGCGATAACGGGGCTTATTGCAGTATCTATGAATTATCAATCATGTCGAGAAACTCTATCTTTAGCAAAACAATATCCTTTTATATATCCAGCTCTGGGTTTTCATCCAGAGCAACCGATTTATAAAGAAGAATGTGAGCGGATTTATCAACTCATTGAAGAGCATGCTGAGGAAATTGTTGCAATCGGTGAAGTCGGCTTGCCGTATTATTTAAGGAAAGAAGATGAAAGGGTTACTGTAGATCCATACATATCGGTATTGAAAAGATTTATAGAACTAGCTAGTAAGCTCGATTTACCAATTGTATTGCACGCAGTTTATGAGGATGCTGACACTGTATGTGATTTACTTGAGGAATATAAAGTTTCACGTGCACATTTTCATTGGTTTAAAGGAAGTGAAGAGACAATGAAACGGATGATGAGGAACGGTTATTATATTTCTATTACACCGGATGTTTTGCATAAGGAGAAAATTAGAAAAATCGTTTCGTATTATCCGCTTGAATATATGATGGTAGAAACAGATGGGCCATGGGAATTTCAAGAGGATGCTATGACGCACCCTAAAATGATTCGAGAAGTACTAAAAGAAATCAGTATCATCAAAAACGTACCTGTTGATGAGGTTACAGAAATAATATATGAAAATACAATTCAATTTTATTTGAAAGGATAGGAGAATTGCTCTTATCCTTTTTATTATGGATATTTTTTCTAATATTTTCTATAATTTATGTTGTGTTTAATTTGATGAAGGAAGTAGGGGAGAAAATGGGGAGAGCATATAAAAAGATAGCTATTACGATTATGGCCGGGGCGCTTTCACTTGCAACGTTTGGGTGTGAAGCAGAACAAAAGGTTGCAAATACAAATGTAGCACAAGAAAAAAAGGAAGAACAAATTGATCCATTAGTTGAAAAACAGATGAAAGAAAATGAGGGAAATGGGAATACGGTTGGAAACAGTTCTAATAAAGGAAAAATGGCAGAGAGTAATGGATGGATTTACTATGCGGTAAATGGGGATGAAAATACAGGAGGAATTTATCGTACGAAGGATCAATTTCAAACATCAGAGCATGTAGTAAAAGGCGTAAATGCTTCTTACATAAATATAAAAAACAAATCTTTATATTTTATTCATACGGATGAAGATAAAAATACGGGATTATCTTCTTTAATGAAGTATGATATACCTTCTAAAAAGCTGGACACGTTAAAAACAGATACAAATTATGTTTATATAAAAGACCAAACGTTATTTTATCCGAAAAAGTATTCTGAGCATGGTGGTTTTGATATTGTAGGGATTGTAAAAATGGATTTAAAAACGGGACAGGAAGAAGAAGCGGCGTTTAAAAATTCTGGTTGGTCTCGAACAATAGATGATAGTATTTTACATTGGAATAAAAATCGTGGAACACAGGTAACAAAAGATAATAAAACTTGGTCAAAAGAAGATTATGCAACAATATCTAGTGCTACTTATAATAATGAAAAATTATATGCTGTTGTCGACTTTTCATTGCCTTTTGAAACAAATCAAGCTGAGCACGGTATATATGAGATAGACACTCAACAAAATAAGGAAAAGTTATTGGTAAAGGATGCCTTACAGATGAATATGAAAGGCGATACTTTTTATTACTTGAAAAAGGATGGAGTGTATAAGAAGAAACTTAATGGTGGAAATGAAAAGGTAATTTATAATAAAGCGGTCGAACCAACTAAATCCTATTTATATTTTGTAGCAGGAGATATGTATCTCTATACGGATAATGGAACTATTCTGAATCTGGATACAAAGAAATCAAATGAAGCAAAAGATAAAAAATTAGCGGATGATGTTCTGTTAAAGAAAGTATTAAATGCGCAAAAGGAACTTACTAATATTCAAATAGCGGCATTAACAGGAAGCCCAAAACGAATAGGGAATTTCTCATATGGGGAATTAGTGAATCCTACTTATAATACGAAGGCTGCTTTAGAGACTACGCTATCGACGTACTTCTCAAAACAATTCATAGCAGAATATATGAAGAGTGAGTATATTAAAGAATTAAATGGAAAGATGCACTATGTCATGGGGGATCCAGGAGCGAGAGCGGGGACTAAATACATAAAGATTATTTCTGCTCAGTTACAGGATGGTAAGATAAAAGCACAGGTAGAAACGTATAACGATTACGATAATGTAACGGAAGAAGTAGAAGTAGAGTTTATTTATGAAAATGATCAATGGGTTGTTAATAAAATGCCACGTTTCGACTTAGGTTGAAAAAACACCAAGCATCTCGCTTGGTGTTTTTTCATTATGATTCTAATTTTTTCGCACGTTTTAATAATAAAAGAAAGACAATGGTAATGAATCCAAGTATAAGGAAGAACCCATATTGTTTTATATAATCAATTATATCAGCTGCACTTGTTGGTTTTTCAACATGAATGCCGTCTTTACTAGTAGTAATATGAATATCTTTCATTTTTACTTCGTTCGTCTCTTTTTGTAAATCAATCCATTCTATATTTGGAATGCTTTCTAGATCCGTTAAAACTTCTTTTAATGGTTGCACACCTAAGTAAGGATGATAGAATGCACCAATAACTCCATCGGATAATTTAGCAACAGATAAAGCACGTTCTTTCATTTCCGCAATAGCTTGCGGTTTATCTTCTTCAATAAATCCAACTGTTTCAGGCATTAATTTCATTCCGTGTAGAAATGATGGTGTACTTCTGTATGCTGGAGAGTGCATGGATTTCCAAGTTGTATCACTTAACTGTAGTTGTCCTACATAGGTTGAAAAGTACCTCGATAATATTTCATACCCTTTTTGAGACATTGTGTAATGAGGCGCTTCAAATGCAACAGGATATAGTTTAGCATCTACAAGTTCTTGAATGCCTTTTTCGATATGATCAGTCGTATATTTTTCTTCAAACTCTTCCCCTTTTTTTACATATTGGTTATATGCTTCTGTATTGGGAAAGTCATCCTTTGTTTTTGGTTTTTCATGCTTCGGTTGACGAATTGGTTGATCTGTTTTTACGTCCCAAAATTCAAAGCCTTCACCAGTTTCACTGTCATAAAATTGGTGAGTATAGCCATGCATAATGATGGAGGCACCATCATCTTGCATAGAGCGTAAAAGATCGACTAATTCGGGTTTGTCTCTTAAGTGTATCGTTTTTCCTGTATCCGGATCTGTATATACCGGAATGACTGTAATCATGTAAGGGATCTTCTTCTCTTTTAGTAATTCAGCAATTTCTTTTAATTGATTTATATCTGCGGCTGGGTGAACGTCCTCAAGGCGTAGATACGCTTCAATTTTATTTTTCGTTGGTTTTTGTTCGAAGTAAGAAAATAGCATTTCGCCGACGTAATGAGACATCCAATCAAAAAGGTTTGGCGTTGCAACGTAATAAGATGTTCCATGCTGAACGATTAATGGATTAGTACTATTTGAGCTTAAAGCGTTAGCAAGAATGGTTCCAGTCGTATCAAACGCTTGAATCAATCGTTCCTCTTTTAAAGTGTTTTTCAGCTTATTGCTTGGATATTCAATTTTATTAACGCGTATATCATCTTCCTTCAGTGTAATGAAAGAAAAACGATTAGATAGTTGTTCGACATTTTGTCCTAACACTAAGACGGGACCTGAGAATTTTTCTAGAAATTGTTTTGTTTCATCAGAAAACTCTTCTTTTTTTTCACCGATATAAACAATATG
The DNA here is from genome assembly GCF_022663495.1 of Bacillus cereus group sp. BfR-BA-01383. Taxonomy (NCBI): domain Bacteria; kingdom Bacillati; phylum Bacillota; class Bacilli; order Caryophanales; family Bacillaceae; genus Bacillus; species Bacillus cereus group sp. BfR-BA-01383. Next base: position 34,746 of record NZ_JAKUFP010000030.1, on the reverse strand, counting down.
TGTATAAGAAGATGCGCTAGTAATTGTAGTTGCCTCTTTCAAGCTTTTCACAGTTATATCATTTGTAAAATGTCCTAACTGAGTATTAAGGATTTGGACATTATTTGAAACCTTATCGTCTGTTGTACTATATAGAACAAGTACTTTTGGCTTTGATGATGTTTGTGCAGAGGCATGTATAGGAATGAGTAGTACAATACTGAACAAGAGTAGTATGTATTTTTTCATTGTGTGTGCTCCTAGTCTATATATGGAATTCAATTTACAATTATATACAAGAAATAAGCTGTAGTCCATTTAAGTTACATTTTTACACGTATTTACCAGGTGTTTTTTCATAAAATCGGTCTAAAGCATGATGATAACATATATGGTTATTTGCTATGATGAAAGAGTAAGAGAATGATAGAATATAGGCAATTGTAAAGGGAAGAAGGCTGAAAGGGGACAAATTTCAGCGGAGAAAGAGGTAGAGGTAGTGAAGAAATTCTTTGTAGGATTTTTAGTTGTTCTTGGAGTGTATGTATATTTCCAAGATAAGTCTGAAGGAATGGATAAGCTAGTGAATGAGACAAGCTATGTTGATTCAGAAGAAGCGAAACAGATGAAACAAATCATTATAGAGGAAGCAAATAAAGTAAATCTTCCGGAATGGATACCTCTTACAATTGCCGAACATGAAAGCCGATTAAATCCAAGAAGTGTTGGAGATAATGGAACTTCATTCGGATTGTTTCAATTACACCGCGGCGGTGGACTTGCGCCAGATTATTTAACTGATGAAGAGCTGAAAGACCCACGTACAAATGCGCAAATAGCAATGCCGCATTTAGTGAAAGGATATAAGCGCGGGGTGCAAAAAGGTTTGACTGATTTTGCATTACTGAAATATGTAGCGAATACATCAGGTTGGCCAGGGAATTTAGGGCCAGAGTGGACGGATAACAACATGAAGTATAACGTTGGATTAGAGGACGTATACTATCGAAATAAAGGTGTAATAAAGTAAATCTTTAATCAGTGGGGAGTTTTACTACCCTAAAATAGTAGAAAAACAGAGTAGGTTTTCGATACCTACTCTGTTTTTTTATGGAGAATTTCATCTTCTTGTCTCGTGAAATACTGCGCTAGTTGTATTTTTACATCCTCTAGTTTTGTAGAAACTTGGGGTATTTTATATCCTACATACAACGGTGAAACGACAAACCTAGGAACAACTTTACAAATGATTTTTCCGTTTAGGTTATAGAAAAATAGGTTATAACTACTACACCCTTTATGGAAATCTGTCAGTATGTAACGTACAGTTTGCTGAATATAGTTTGCCATTTCATCGAGAAATGCAATATCTTCAATGATTATGTTAAATTCAGTAAAACCGATAATGGGGTGCTCTGAAATGTTGAGCTCAATGTGTCCGTTTTTTTGAACAATTACCCCTTGGAAATTTTCTTCTTTAATATTTTCGAGATAGTCTACATGTTTCATTCCGATAATTTGCATGTGTGCATGATGCAAACTTCCACCTGAAAATGGACCGTGATTTTTGTATAAAATCACAGATGTAAATTCTTCACTTTTCTGCAAGTGCAACCAATGTTGGATAGAGAAATGAATTAGTTTTCTCATATGTTCTTCTGTATATGTTCCGATATGATCCTCACAATTATCAGTTTCAATTAACACTGTTTGAAATGTATCTTTTAATGTAGGGAATTTATTTTTCAACCAAATAATAGAGCCCTCAGTTGCTAAAATATCCGTTAAATTTTCTCTGTCACAAAAAGGACATGCAGCGCTTCTGTTCCGAATGCTTTCCGGCTTTTGTTTACCGATATCGTTTAAAAAATATAGTTGTTGAGTATCCATTTGTATATATGCCCCTTTAAAATATGTGTAAAAATCCCGCTTAATACATTCGGGAAAAGGAGGGGGAAATCCTTTAAAGGGAATAGGGAAAAATAAAAGACAAGATATCCTCATTATAATAGGGTACCTTGTCTTTTATTTTTTCTTTAATAATGTGTATGGATAATATAGAGTATTTTCGTTTTGTTTCTTTTTTCTATTTTTTATTGTGTATAAGGCAATTGCTGTACTTGCGATTACAATAATGGCTTTCTTCATATTCATATACCCCTTTTTATTGTTGGTTTAATTCTTGGCTAACTGCTTTTGCGTCGACTAAAGCGTGTAAAATCATTTTTACCATGTTCATCATATTCCTTCGCTCCTTTTTATAGTTCGTTTAGTTCTTTTACAACTGCTTGTCCGTTCACTAATACCTCGAAGATTGCTTTTACGATTTCTTTCATCACGATTGTTTCCTCCTTGTTTTTGTCTCTCTTGTTTCTATCTTTATTGTATAGGGAGGTATCTTTTCGTACTATCGCTTTCCATTACGTGAACATAACAGTTTTGTAAGATTTGATGTCACTTATTGAAATGTTTAGTCTATCTTCATTATTTTCAGAAAAATGACTATTCAAACATGGAATGGGAAAGTATAATAAAGAAGTGAGTATTAAATTCCGTACGAAAGGGGTGAATGAGATGAAACGTTCTTTAGCTGCGCGTGCTAAATTTTTAGATTATATCTATTTTTGTCGTGCGATTTTTCATGATGTAGTTGTTAACGGGATACGTATGCCCTTTTTTAACAATTGCATAGTAGCTATTGAACGATAGAAATCTCTTCACCCATTTTTGATAAACGTGTGAAAAGGGAGCTATTTGGCTTCCTTTTTCTATGCCAAAAACCATGGAGAATGTTTCTTTCCCATGGTTTTTTATATTGAAAGGAGTACGGAAAATGACTATTTGTAGTGTAAATAATGTAACGAAATCTTTTGGTGGAAACATCATATTTGAAAATATATCGCTTGAAATAAAGAATGGTGAACGTGTTGGTTTGGTTGGCCGCAATGGTAGTGGGAAGACAACGATATTTCAGCTTCTAACAGGAATGGAGAATTCGGATGCAGGAGCGATTCATATGAAGAAAGGTACACGTATTGGTCATGTGGCACAAATCCCAAAATTTGATGAGGATATGACTGTATATGATGTATTGAGTTCCGCATTTAAAGCAGAAAAGGAATTAGAACAAGAAATGCATGTTTTAGAAAAGAACATGGCGGAAGAACAAGAACCATCTGCTTTGCAAAAATTGATGGAGAGGTACGGAGTAATTCAAGAAAGGTACACGTTTCTCGGTGGTTATGAAATAGAAGCAAATATTACGAAGGTAGCAAATGGTCTACAAGTGACGGAACTATTTCCTCGATCATTTATGGAGTTAAGTGGTGGAGAACAAACAAAAATAAGCCTTGCGTATATGCTATTGCAGAAACCAGATTTACTTCTATTAGATGAACCAACCAATCATCTAGATTTATTTGCCGTAGAGTGGCTAGAGCAATTTTTAAAAGAATATACAGGAACAGTTATGGTCATTTCACATGATCGTTATTTCCTTGATGAAGTTGTAACGAAGATTTTTGATTTAGAAGATGGAGAAATTCACGTGTATCATACGAACTATTCTCAGTTCGTTGAGGAAAAGGAAGAACGGTTGCTTCAAGAGTTTCAAGCTTATCAAGAACAGCAAAAGAAAATAAAGAAAATGAAAGAAGCAATTAAGCGTCTACGTGAATGGGCAAATCAAGCGAATCCTCCGAATGAAGGATTGCATAAAAGAGCGAGAAATATGGAACGTGCGTTAGAACGTATAGAGAAGTTAAAGAGACCAATTTTAGAACGAAAACAGATGGGGCTTCAGTTTGAAGGGCAAGAGAGAAGCGGAAAAGATGTTGTTGTAATGAAAGAAGTTAGTAAAGGATTTGCTGACAGATCGTTATTCGAGCATGCCAATTTACATGTTCGTTTTCAGGAGCGTGCGGCTATTGTTGGTCGTAATGGTACAGGAAAGACTACCCTACTAAAATTACTATTAGAAGAAATAGAGCCAGATGCTGGAGAAATTCGGATTGGTAGTAGTGTGAAAATCGGTTATTTATCGCAGCATGCGTACGGACATATGAAGAGTAATGTATTGGAAGCTTTTAGAGAGTGTGTAGCTGTAACAGAGGGAGAAGCAAGACATATATTAGCTAAGTTTTTATTTTATGGTCCAGCGGTGTTTAAGAAAGTAACCCAACTTAGCGGGGGAGAAAAAATGAGGTTAAGGCTCGCACAACTTATGTATCAAGACATCAATTTTTTAATATTAGATGAGCCGACAAACCATCTTGATATTGAATCAAGAGAAGTTTTAGAGGAAGCCCTTGAACAATATAATGGAACGATTTTAGCTGTTTCACACGATCGTTATTTCTTAAATAAGTTATTTGAAAAGACGTATTGGATTGATGAACATAAATTATTTGAGTTTGCAGGGAACTATGCATGGGCTCGTCAAAAGTGGGAAGAAAAGGTTGAGAAGCAGGTAATAAAGCAGAAACGCCAAGGAAGAATAAGTATTGAAATAGCCCCTGTTAAAAAGAAAGAAGCTAGGAATTTTGAGGAGATTGAAAACGAGTTAATGCATGTAGAAGAAGAGATATATGCACTTGAATGTAAAATGGAACATGTAGTTGATGTTGAAATGCTTGAAAAATTATATGAAGAAAAAACGAAAAAAGAGTTGTTACGAGCAGAGTTATATAATGAATTAGAGAATATTGTGGGGTAAAGAGTAGAAAGCTAATTCCTTTCAGTTTTGCTGAAGGGATTAGCTTTCTTTTTTTATAATATTATTTTACGTAAAGGATAAAATAAAAAATGTGTTTCACGTGAAACAGTAACTTTGATAAATATTTATTACTCAATTTGCATAGGTTGTGAAACATGTGAAATGGTAAGTGGAAACATAAATGTTATTGGAGCTTTTTCGATAGGGGAATTACAAAAGTATGGGCTAATTATTTCCCGAGACATAAGTATGTGTAACAGAGATTCATGATTGAAAACAAAAAAAGAAAGCAGAGTTACAGCTTTACACGCTGAACTTTGCTTTCTTTTTTTGTAATATCTTCCCTTGTTGAAATTATAATAGCGATCCCGAGCATAATAAAAAAAGCTAAAAAGAGGACGAACTTTGGGAAGAACGGGAATAGTAATAGCGCCCCCACTATCATAATTGTTAATAATATGTAGTGCAGGACATATTGGAATAGGTTGTCCATATTTTCGCCCCCTTTTTGGTAGTGTATTGTTATTATTCTATGCATGACTATTAAAGGATAGAATGTGTTTTTATTCTTTGAGTGAAAATAATTAACAAGGATGGACATAAATAATGAAAAGGAATAATCCTGAAATTAATTCATGCTATTTTTATAGGTAAAATAAAGATAGTTATAGGGGGAGTTTACGTTACTACATAATCAGGATTATAGCGGCGCCACCAAACAGCAATAAAAGGTGATTATGATTTAGAGATGGTATCTACGCCAATGATTGATGATCCTAGCGGGACAATTGAGGAGTTTGTTTCGACAAGTAAACGAAACTATGATGGATATCATAATTTGAAAGTAGATGAACTAGCAACGGAGGCGCTACAAACGTTAGATATTGAAAAACGGAAAGAGATTTATAAGAAGTTATATCAAGAATTAAGCGAAGGTCCACCCGTTATTTTCTTAAATAATAGTAAAGTTGTGTCTGCACATCATGCACGAATTCAAGGGTTACAAGAAGATAAAACGGTATTTTGTTAAGTTTACCAAAATTAAAGATAGAACAATGAAAAAATTCTCGAAATATTTATTTAGAAAGAATTGACAAAATATAACGAACGATATAAGCTAATAACCATAAAGTCTACCGGAAAGGTCGGAATAAGAATGTTACCCCTCAAAAACATCTATTTTTTTACGATTAAAACCGACTTTTCCGATTGGCTATAAATGTTGCTGTGGGAGGCATACATAAGGCAAGCAGTTCATAAAGTGTAATTATTAAAAAAAGTTAGGGTGGGGACAATGAAGAAAAAGACAAAAAAATGGGCTGGTGTATTTTCGGTATTACTGAGTAGTTCGCTTGTTTTATCTGCTTGTGGGGGACAGGAGGATACGGCTTCTACAGAACCAGTTAAACAGCAAGATTTAAAAAATATAAAAATTGAAAAGATCGCTGCGACAGATAAAACGAAAGTGCCAGATAAAGCGAAGAATCGAAAAGATACGTTAGTTGTGGGGATTAGTAAACCAGGCGGCGTATTTTTACCATATTTCCAACAAAACGGTTGGGATGGGAACGTGACTTCTGTTATTTTTGCATCTCTTGTATCAACTGATAAACAAGGGAAACCAATTCCGGAATTAGCTGAGAAGTGGGACGTTTCTTCTGATCAGTTAACATATACATTCCATTTACGTAAAGATTTGAAATTTAGCGATGGTTCGCCATTAACAGCAGATGATGTGGCATTCACATTGACACTGTTACACGATAAGGCATATGAAGGCGAAGTAGACATCTCTCAATATGCGGTTAAAGGTGGTAAAGAATATAAAGAAGGAAAAGCAACTTCAATTGAAGGTATTCAAGTTGTTGATCCACAAACAATTAAAGTTACGACTGAAAAAGTGAATTCACAAGCTATATTTGTTTTAGGCGGTACGGTATTATCAAAAGCTTATTACGGAAAAGATTATAAACAAAATACAAGTTTAGATTATTTAAAAGATTTATATGGAAAACCACTAGCTGCAGGTCCATATAAATTTGATAAATATATTCCAGGCCAAGAAGTACGCTTTGTAGCAAATGAAAATTATTATGCAGGGAAACCAAAAATTCCAAACTTCATTTATAAAATTACTTCTGGTGATACGAAGCTTCAATTATTCCAAACAGGTGAAGTTGACTACACTGGCCTAGGTACTGGTGACGAAATTCTTGAACAGGCGAAAGCTTTAGAATTTGCAAATATCCAAATCGAAACGGCAGCGTCATTTAGTTACATTTATATGAATAATAATAAGCCATATTTAAAGGATAAAAAGGTTCGACAAGCACTTATTTACGGATTAGATCGTAAAAAATATGTTGATACAGCATTAAAAGGATACGGTACAGTAGCCAATGTACCAATTCATCCAACTTCTTGGGCTTATACGGAAGAAGGGGTTAATAAATATGAATACGATAAAGAAAAAGCGAAAAAATTATTAGATGAAGCAGGCTGGAAAGTTGGTTCGGATGGAATTCGTGAAAAAGATGGTCAAAAATTAAAGCTTTCTTATTTCGGCCCAAGTTCGGCTAAAGATAGTGATTTATTAATTCCAATTGCGAAAGAGAATTATAAAGAAATAGGTGTAGAATTTAATCCTGAATTTATGGACTTTAATACTATGCTTTCAAAGGTAAATAAAGGTGACTATGATTTAGCTTCTGTTTCGACACCGATTACAAGTGATCCGAGTGAAACAGCTGGTGAATATTTGTCTGGTGTCAATGAGAAGAGTCTTGGTTATAAAAATGAGAAAGTAGATGAGTTAATTCAAAAAGGTATTGAGACAGTTGATATTGAGAAACGTAAACCTATTTATAAAGAATTATATAAAGAATTAAGTGATGATCCACCAGTAATTCTATTAAACTACCGTAGAACAATTACAGGATACAACGGGAATATAAAAGGGATTGACCCTGAAAAATACAACAGTATTAGCGCAAACTTACCAGTATTATCATTTGAAAAATAACGATAAGAATGTATAAGTAGAAGACATTTTTTCATTCGGTTAGTAAGGTGCCGCTTTGAAAAAATGTTCTTCTATTTTAAGCATGAGATTGGAGAGAAAAAGGGTGAAAACATATATCGTTCGTAGGTTGTTGCAAATGATTCCTACACTATTTGGTACATCAATTATTATTTTTTTCTTGTTTGCGCTTCTTCCAGGGGATTATATTGATTCGAATCCAAAGATTACACCAGAAAGAGCAGCTGAACTTAGGGAATTGTATGGATTAAATAAGCCAATTGTTGAGCGTTATTTTCACTGGTTAGGTAATGCTTTGCAAGGGGATTTTGGTTTCTCGCTGCAATATCAAGAACCTGTAACGTCATTATTAAATAAGTTTATTTGGAATTCTTTTAGTGTAGCAGTTATTGCATTATTTTTTATTTGGTTAATTGCACTTATTATCGGTGTATTCTCAGCGACGAAGCAACATTCTTTATTCGATAAACTTGTAACAATTGGTGTCTTTGCAGCAATGTCATTCCCTTCATTCTTTATAGGCCTATTTTTAATTAAAGTGTTTGCGGTTGACTTTAAGTTATTACCGATAGGTGGAATGATTGATGTTGGTAGTAATTCTACTGGGTTTGCTTATGTGATAGAAGTTGCAAAACATATGGTTTTACCGGTATTTATTTTGACACTTCTTGGAGTGGGTTCATTAACACGTTATTTTAGAACAAGTATGTTAGAGGTTGTAAGGCAAGACTACATACGGACAGCACGAGCAAAAGGATTGAAAGAAAGAACAGTTATTTATAAACATGCCTTGAAAAATGCGATTTTACCAGCGATTACTTTATTAGCATTTGAATTACCAGGTTTATTTTCAGGAGCGATTATTATTGAACAAATTTTTAACTGGCCAGGTATCGGTAATATTCAATTAGAAGCACTTAATTTCCGTGATTATACAGTATTAATGGCATTTACGATGTTTCTTTCTTGTTTAACAATCGTTTCAAACTTTTTTGCAGACATTGTATATGCAGTTGTTGATCCACGTATTCGGTTGAAGTAAGGGGGGAAACGAGATGGAAACTGTTACAGAGATTATAGATAAAAAAGAAACAAAGAGAAGAAGAAATGAATCATCACCGTGGCGACAAGCTTTTAAAAAGATAAAGAGAAATAAGATGGCACTAGTAGGATTGTATGCATTAATTTTTATGTTTTTATTTTGTTTTATCGGACCGTTCTTTTCGCCATATGCATCAGGAAAAATACAAGTTGCGTTAATTAACAAACCACCTAGTTTTTCTCATTGGCTTGGTACAGATCAATTAGGGAGAGATATTTTAACAAGACTCATGCAAGCGGGACGGATTTCATTAACAATTGGCTTAGCTTCAATGGTTTTATCCGTGATACTAGGAGCTGTATTAGGAGCTATTGCAGGTTTTTATCGTGGTATCGTTGATAATATTATTATGCGTCTTGCAGATATTTTAATGTCGATGCCAGGATTACCGTTACTTATTATAATGGGGGCAATTTTATCAGAGTGGAAAGTACCGTCTGATTATCGTCTGTATGTCATTATGATTATTTTAAGTTTAGTAGGCTGGCCAGGGCTTGCACGTCTTGTACGAGGTCAAATTTTATCACTTCGGGAGCAAGCGTTTATGCAAGCTGCTGATGTGTTAGGAATAAAAGATTACCGAAAAATTATATATCACTTAATCCCTAATGTTTTACCGATATTAATTGTCGTCTCTACATTAGGCGTTGCTGGTTCTATTTTAGGAGAGTCCGCACTAAGTTACTTAGGTCTCGGCGTCGTCCCGCCTACACCATCGTGGGGAAATATGATCAGCGCAGCTAACTCATTAATCGACTTTCAAAAGCGTCCGTGGTTATGGATTCCACCCGGTTTTGCAATCTTTATAACAGTTGTATCCATTAATTTACTTGGTGATGCACTTCGTGATGCGTTAGATCCAAAGATGAGACGGTAGGTGAGAAGATATGAGTAAAGCGGTAGTAGAGCTGAAAGATTTACAAACACACTTTCAGACGGAGGAAGGGACAGTAAAAGCTGTTAATCATGTTAGTTTTGCAGTTCGAGAAGGTGAAACAGTTTGTGTTGTAGGAGAGTCAGGGTGCGGGAAGAGTGTAACAGCACTATCTATTATGGGGCTTATTGCTGAATCCGGCAGTGTAGTAGGCGGCGATATTTTATATGAAGGAAAAAGTCTTTTAGAAATGAAGGAGAAAGAACTTCGTAGTTTAAGAGGCAATGACATTGCGATGATTTTCCAAGAACCGATGACATCGCTGAATCCTGTATTCACTGTAGGAGAACAAATTGTAGAAACGTTAAGAGAGCATGAACTACTTAGTAAAAATGAAGCGTATAAGAAGGCAATCGAATTAATTCGTAAAGTTGGTATAGCTCGCGCTGATGAAATTGTCCATTCCTATCCGCATGAACTGAGTGGTGGCATGTTGCAACGTATTATGATTGCTGTTGCACTTAGTTGTAATCCGAAGTTATTAATTGCAGATGAACCGACAACAGCTCTTGATGTTACGATTCAAGCACAAATATTAGATTTACTAAGACAAATAAAAGAGGAATTCAAAACATCGATCTTATTAATTACACATGATCTAGGCGTTGTAGCAGAAATGGCTGATTACGTTGTTGTTATGTATGGAGGAAAAGTTATTGAAGAAGCTCCGGTACTAGAAATATTCCAAAATCCGAAACATCCGTATACGAAAGGGTTGCTAAAAGCAAAACCAGTAATGGGGAAACGAATAGATAAACTTTATTCTATTCCAGGGCAAGTTCCTAATTTAGTTGGCTTAGGGGAATTTTGCTACTTTAGCGGTCGTTGTGAGCACTGTATGGAAATATGTAAAGAAGAGGCACCAAATCTGAATGTACATGATGAGAATCATAAAGTAGCTTGCTGGTTATACGAGGAGCGTGCGGAACAATGAGTGAACCATTATTAGAAGTAAAAAACTTAAAGACGTATTTCCCGATTAAAGGCGGCATATTTAGTAGAACGATTGGACATGTAAAAGCAGTTGATGGAGTAAGTTTTACTATTAATAAAGGTGAAGTATTTGGTCTTGTTGGTGAATCAGGAAGCGGGAAAACAACGATAGGAAAAACAATTTTACGTCTCGTCCAAAAAACGGAGGGAGAAGTGAAGTTTAAAGGACACGATGTTTATTCTTTATCCAAGGAGGAATTGAGAAAACATCGTCCTAACATGCAGCTTGTGTTCCAAGATCCATTTAGCTCATTAAATCCAAGAATGAGAATTGGAGAAGCGCTTGGCGAACCAATGTTGGTTCATGGACTAGCGACGAAAGAAAACGTTCGCGAAAAAGTGATAGAAGTATTGGAGTTATGCGGTTTAGCTCCATATCATATTGATCGTTATCCTCATGAGTTTTCCGGTGGACAACGTCAGCGCATCGTTATTGCAAGAGCTGTGGTATTAAATCCAGAATTTATTGTAGCTGACGAACCTGTGGCGGCACTAGATGTATCTATTCAAGCGCAAATCATTAATTTATTTAGTGAGTTACAGGAGAAAAAGGGATTATCTTATTTATTCATTTCGCACGATTTAAGTGTAGTGGAGCACTTATGTACGAAAATTGGGATTATGTATTTAGGGACGATTGTGGAGACCGCTCCGCGTGATGAGTTATTTACGAACCCACTTCATCCGTATACAAAAGCATTGTTATCAGCTGTGCCAATACCAGATCCAACAGTGAAGCGAGAGCGAATTATACTAGAGGGCGATATTCCAAGTCCGGCGAATCCACCTTCAGGTTGTCGTTTTCATACACGTTGCCCGTTTGCAACAGAGGTTTGTAAAACAACGGTACCGGAATTTCGTAATGTTGGTGAAGAACATTTTGTTGCTTGTCATCATGTATAAAAGAGAAGGACTCTTTCAAATTGAAAGAGTCCTTTTTTATTTACTAGATGAAGTTTGTTTCAATACAAATTGTTCAATTGCGTGAGCAACACCATGCTCATTATTCGATAATGTTACAACATCACATAGTTTTTTTACGTCTTCTTCAGCATTACCCATTGCAACAGATAAACCAGCAACTTCTAGCATTGGTACATCGTTAAAATTGTCACCGATAGCAACTGTATCTTCAATTGGGATATTAAAATGGGCTGCCATCTGCTTTAGACCGTTTCCTTTATGTCCATTCTTGTCCATGATTTCTAAATTAGTAGGAGCTGAGGCTGTAACCATAATATCAGCATCTTCTTGTAACATGCTTAATAGCTGTGCTCGATGCCCTGCATTAAATGTTAAAATAAAGAATTTAGATACTTCTAGTTCTGGATTGTTTACAACATCTTCGATTTTTTGGAAATCTGTAATTAAGTTTGCTTTCTTTTGCTTTTCTGTAATTCGCTCAAGTTCTTCTAATGTAACATCTAGTGCATGCTTGTTTTCTTCGAATGCCTGCATGACTTGATTTTGCCATGTATATGGAGAATAAACGCCTTTATTTGTATATAGCTTATATGGAAAACCTTCAGATTCTAGTAATTTTGCAAGTTTGTACACTTTGTCGTTTTGTATACAACGCGAGTTAATTACTTTTCCGTCCACATAAACAATAGCCCCATTACTTGCTCCAACTGGAAGAGATAATTGATATTCTTCCAACAGTTTTAAAGCATCCTCTTTTGCACGACCAGAACAAATCATTACAATATGACCAGCTTCTTTTGCAGTTTGGATAGCTTGTAAGTTCTCTTTGGAGATTTCAAGATTAGATGATAGTAGTGTACCATCCATATCTAGTGCGATTAATTTCAAAATGACCACCTCTTTGTTTTTATTATACATAGTTATATAGAGGAAACATATAAACTTATCTTGGAAAGGTCGTATTTTCCCCCGCATGAACCGTCAGTGAAAGCTGGATAGATTCAGCCTTACTAATTAAAGATTTACCCTAACTTGTAACAAAAGTAGAAGTTGATGATTATATTTCGTTATATGACCGTAATGTTACACGAGTGTTACAAACGTGAAATTAGTAGAAAATGCATTAAAATAGGGTTTTTGAGAGTGTTCATAAAAAAACGTAAAAAAAATGTAATAAAATTTACGTAATTATATTGCAACGTAATAATAGTTATGTTACATTAATGTTACAAACGTTACGTTATTAACTTTAATGTAACGGTAACATAAAAACTATGAAATAAAAATTTCTTAGGAATTACATATAGATAACTTATTAAAAGGGAGGATAAATGATATGAAAGAGCAAGTATTACAAGTAACAAAAGGTGATTTCGTAGGATCAGCAAGCGGAGCAGTAGTATTAACAGCATTAATCGTATTTCTATCAAGCGTATTAGTATAATAGAAGTTTTGTAACAAAAATAAGAGAAGGGAGAATGAAAATTATGAACAACGAGCAAGTATTACAAGTAACAAAAGGTGATTTCGTAGGATCAGCAAGTGGAGCAGTAGTATTAACAGCATTAATCGTATTTCTATCAAGCGTATTAGTATAATAGAAGTTTTGTAACAAAAATAGGAGAAGGGAGAATGAAAATTATGAACAACGAGCAAGTATTACAAGTGACAAAAGGTGATTTCGTAGGATCAGCAAGTGGAGCAGTAGTATTAACAGCGTTAATCGTATTTCTATCAAGCGTATTAGTATAATAGAAGTTTTGTAATAAAAGATTAGCGAAGGGAGAATGAGGAATATGAACAGTGAACAAGTGTTACAAGTAACAAAAACAGATTTATTAGGATCATTAGGTGGAGCAGTAGTATTAACATCATTTATTCTATTCCTTGCAAATATATTAGTATGAGAAATATAAATACAATCATTCAAAAAAAATAAAGACTCTAGCATATTAGTAAATAGTTAATATGTTGGGGTCTTTTTTATTTTCCTCTCATATATTCCCACAAGTAGCGATGGCATCCCCTTATTCAAAAGAGAAAAAAGTCGAATTTTATATGTAAGAAAAAAAGAGGGATTTGGCAGAAAAGATAGAAAATTTTAAAAGTCAGAATTCGTTAGCTTGCTAACTAATTTTATTAATGAATATTGGAAGCGTTTTCGGTTGGGTTTAAACATGGACCATTTAATCTATTTACAGGGGGATGAGGATTTTATGAAACAAAAATCTATGGATACGCTAGCTGCACAAATGGAGGACTTTTTTCCGGTACGTGATGTAGATCATTTGGAATTTTACGTAGGAAATGCAAAGCAATCAAGCTATTATCTTGCGAGAGCGTTCGGATTCAAAATTGTGGCTTACTCTGGATTAGAAACTGGAAATCGTGAAAAGGTATCTTATGTTCTTGTGCAAAAAAATATGCGTTTTGTTGTGTCTGGAGCCCTAGGTAGCGATAATCGTATCGCAGAGTTTGTAAAGACTCATGGTGACGGAGTGAAAGATGTGGCTTTACTTGTTGATGACGTTGATAAAGCATACTCGGAAGCAGTGAAACGTGGTGCCGTTACAATTGCTCCGCCTGAGGAGTTAACAGATGAGAACGGTACATTGAAAAAAGCAGTTATTGGTACGTATGGTGATACAATTCACACGCTTGTAGAGCGTAAAAATTATAAAGGGACATTTATGCCAGGATTCCAAAAGGTGGAGTTTAATATTCCGTTTGAAGAGTCTGGTTTAATTGCTGTAGACCATGTAGTTGGTAACGTTGAGAAAATGGAAGAATGGGTTAGTTATTACGAGAACGTTATGGGCTTTAAACAAATGATCCATTTCGATGACGATGATATTAGTACAGAGTATTCGGCGTTAATGTCAAAAGTTATGACGAATGGCAGTCGTATTAAGTTTCCTATTAACGAACCAGCAGATGGAAAGAGAAAATCACAAATTCAAGAATATCTAGAATTCTATAATGGAGCAGGTGTACAACATCTTGCTTTATTAACAAATGATATTGTTAAAACAGTTGAAGCGCTTCGTGCAAATGGTGTGGAGTTTTTAGATACACCTGATACTTATTACGATGAGTTAACTGCGCGAGTTGGAAAAATTGATGAAGAAATTGATAAGTTAAAAGAATTAAAGATTTTAGTAGATCGCGATGATGAGGGCTACTTACTACAAATCTTTACAAAACCAATTGTAGATCGTCCAACTTTATTTGTTGAAATCATTCAACGTAAAGGTTCTCGTGGATTTGGTGAAGGGAACTTTAAAGCGTTATTCGAATCAATTGAAAGAGAACAAGAACGTCGCGGAAACTTATAAAATTTGTATCCACCAGCAAAAATTCCTTTGTTGGTGGAAATTTCATTTTTCATAGGGAGGAATCATGATGAAATTTGTTACATTTCGTCTCCCTTCGAAAGAAATGCGAGCTGGATGGCTTGAAGGTGACAAAGTAATCGATATGAATCTTGCGAGTGATGGGAAATTACCTTCTTCTATGCTTGCCTTTTTAGAGAAAGCTGATGAGTATGTAGAGGTAGTACGTAATATTAAGAATCGAAACAAGGGTGTATATTCTTTAGAAAAAGTACAATTAGCAGCAGCAATTCCTAATCCGAGTAGCATTCGAGATTTTTACGCATTTGAACAGCATGTAAAAACAGCTCGCGGCCGAAGAGGGCTAGATGTTGTACCTGAATGGTATGATATCCCGGTTTTTTATTTTACTAATCATCGTGCTGTTATTGGTCCAGATGATTTTGTAATGGGTCCGAAGAAATCTAAAAAGCTTGATTATGAGTTAGAGATTGCTTGCGTAATTGGAAAAGAAGGGCGAAATATTTCTCGTGAGCAAGCAGAGGAATATATTTTTGGTTATTGTATTATGAACGACTGGAGTGCAAGGGACTTACAAGCAACAGAAATGAAAGTAGGGCTTGGTCCAGCAAAAGGAAAAGACTTTGCGACTTCATTAGGGGCGCATCTTGTTACAAAAGAAGAATTAGACATTTATCGTAATGGTAATCGATATGATTTAGAGATGACTGCTCATGTAAATGGAAGACTGTTATCAAAGGGGAATTTCCAAGATATTCACTATACATTCGCTGAAATGATTGAACGTGCTTCGGAAGACGTTACGTTATATCCAGGTGATGTGATTGGTTCTGGGACAGTAGGGACAGGTTGCATTTTAGAGCTTGGCACGGAAGAGTGGCTACAAGATGGTGATGTTGTAGAGCTTGCAATTACTGGTCTAGGTACACTACGTAATACGATCAAAAAAGAAATGGAAGCAGGTGATGGGCATGTTTTATCGTCACATGGGGGAGCTACCTCATAAACGGCATGTGCAATTCCGTAAAAAAGATGGATCACTTTATCGTGAACAGGTAATGGGAACGAAAGGTTTTTCTGGTACGCAGTCTATTTTGTACCACCATTATATGCCAACGGAAGTAGGGCATGCAGCATTATCGCATTCTTGTCAGTTACAGTATGAAGAGGATGCCTTTCTTGCTCATCGTCATTTTCGCACGAAAGAAAATAAAAAAACTGGCGACGCAATAAGTGGGAGAAATTTCATACTTGGAAATGAAGATGTATTAATTGGAGTAGTGAGTCCAACAGAAAAAATGGATTATTTCTACCGTAATGGTGATGGCGATGAAATGCTATTTGTTCATTATGGGACAGGGAAAATTGAAACGATGTTTGGAACGATTCACTATAGAAAAGGTGACTATGTAACGATCCCAATTGGAACGATTTATCGTGTTATTCCAGATGCGGGAGAGACTAAGTTTCTTGTTGTAGAGGCGAATAGCCAAATTACAACGCCACGTCGTTATCGTAATGAATATGGGCAATTGTTAGAGCATAGCCCGTTTTGCGAAAGAGATATTCGTGGCCCAGAAAAATTAGAGACGTATGATGAAAAAGGTGAGTTTGTCGTAATGACAAAGTCGAGAGGGTACATGCATAAGCATGTTTTAGGGCATCATCCGTTAGATGTCGTTGGATGGGATGGTTATTTATATCCTTGGGTCTTTAATGTAGAGGATTTTGAACCAATTACAGGTCGTATTCATCAGCCACCGCCAGTACATCAAACGTTTGAGGGTCACAATTTCGTCATCTGTTCGTTCGTACCACGTTTATACGATTATCACCCAGAATCTATTCCGGCACCATATTATCATAGTAACGTGAATAGTGATGAAGTACTGTACTATGTGGAAGGAAACTTTATGAGCCGAAAAGGTGTGGAAGAAGGGTCTATTACACTTCATCCGAGCGGCATTCCGCATGGTCCGCATCCTGGGAAAACAGAGGCAAGTATAGGAAAGAAAGAAACGCTTGAATTAGCTGTTATGATAGATACATTCCGTCCGCTTCGTATCGTAAAACAAGCACGTGAAACGGAAGATGAAAAGTATATGTATAGCTGGATTGAAGAGGGTTCATATACTGTGAAATAAGTGAAAAGAGGCATGCTCAATAAGTGAGCATGCCTCTTTTTGGAATCGACATGTATAATAATACCAAAAAAATATATAGAAAGATATATAGAATGAACGCTAAAGATAGTGCATATTCAGAAGAATTTCTACTTATTTCGACAAAAGTATTGACTGACAAAAGTGTTGTGAGTACAATAAAAAAGCGAATTAAAAATTTTCAGAAAATTTAAAACTTGGAGGAGCAGGCTATGAAGCAAATATTTCAAAAGAAGCCTATTGCAAAGTTAATGCAAGAAAGCAAGCAAAAGACGTTAGCAAGAACATTGGGTGCACTAGATTTAACTATGCTTGGAATCGGGGCAATTGTTGGAACAGGTATTTTTGTTCTAACGGGCGTGGTAGCAGCAAAACATTCTGGACCAGCTATTATATTATCATTTGCAATAGCCGCGTTAGCTTGTGCCTTTGCTGCATTTTGTTATGCTGAATTTGCTTCTTCAGTTCCTGTCTCAGGCAGTGTGTATACGTACACATATGCGACGATGGGAGAGGTATTCGCATTTTTAATTGGATGGGACTTAATGCTAGAGTATTTACTCGCTACATCTGCTGTAGCAAACGGTTGGTCTGCGTATTTTCAATCTTTATTAAACGGATTTGGAATCCATATTCCTACCATTCTCTCCTCGGCCCCAGGTACAGGAAAGGGCGGAATAATTGATTTACCCGCAGTTCTTATTATTTTAGTGATGACGGTTCTTTTATCTAGAGGTGTTCGTGAAAGTGCACGTATAAATAATATTATGGTATTTATTAAATTAGCAGTTGTTCTTATTTTTATTTTTGCTGGTTTTAATTATGTGAAACCTGAAAATTGGACGCCTTTTATGCCATTTGGTTTAGATGGTGTAATGGCTGGAGCCGCTACAGTATTCTTCGCATTTATAGGATTTGATGCAGTTTCAACAGCTGCAGAAGAGGTGAAACGTCCGCAACGTGATTTACCAATCGGTATTATTGCATCGTTATTAATTTGTACTATACTTTATATTGTTGTTTCGCTTATTTTGACAGGAATTGTTCCATACGGACAGCTAAATATATCAGATCCGGTTGCTTTTGCACTTCAATTTATTGGACAAGATAGTTTAGCAGGGGTAATTTCAGTAGGAGCGATTACAGGAATTACAACTGTAATGCTAGTTATGATGTACGGGCAGGTTCGTGTTTCATACGCGATGAGCCGTGATGGGTTGTTGCCAAAGCGCCTTGCTAAAGTCCATCCGAAATTTAAAACACCATTTTTAAATACATGGACAACAGGTATTATTGCAGCACTTATTTCAGGATTAATAGATTTAAATGTTTTAGCGCATCTTGTAAATATGGGGACATTGTCAGCCTTTGCACTTGTAGCGGTTGCGGTTATTGTCATGAGAAGAACTCATCCCGACTTACCGAGGGCATTTAAGGCGCCACTTGTACCATTTTTACCAGCGTTAACGGTAGTTTTTTGTTTATACTTAATGCTTCAGTTATCCGGAACAGCATGGATTAGTTTTGGGGTATGGATGGTTATTGGTATAGCAGTTTACTTCTTATATAGCCGGAAGCATAGCGCTTTAAATAATAGTAATAAAGAAGATGATGTAGCAAATTTATAAGTGAAAAAATCCATTCTAATTATTTTAGGATGGATTTTTATTTTTGAAAATTTACATTCTTCTGAATATAATATAAGATAATTGTTGGTGAACTAAAGGGGTGAAATTATGAAAAATACGTGGCGTGAGTTAAGGGAGATGGACCGTAACGTATGGATTCGGTTTATTGGGGAGACGTTAAATGGAATTGCGATGATGATGTTAATGCCTTTTTTTGCATTATATTTAAAAGATAAGGTAGATTCATTATTACAGGTTGGAGTTATTATGGCGCTTTCTCCAATTGCTGCAAGCTTTGGAGCAATTATAGGGGGAAGAATTGCTGATATATATGGAAGAAAGCCAATTATGATATTTTCGATGGTGAGTAATGCATTATTGATGCTCGGCTTTTTATTTATAGAAGGATTTATTCCATATGCCATTTTATCTATTTTTTTAGGATTAAGTAATTCGCTATTTCATCCAGCTGCATCAGCGATGGTTGCGGATGTAACGGCACCAGAAAAAAGAACAGAGGCATATGGTTTATTGCGAATGGGACACAATATAGGTGCTGCGATTGGTCCGATAATGGGAGCATCAGTAGTTGTGTTGTCAAAGAACCTTGTGTTTATTATTGCTTCTTCTACGATGCTGTTTTATGCATTACTAGTATTATTTCTTATTCAAGAGACAATGCCGAAGGGTACAAATAAGGAAGAGGATATAGAAAAGGAATCTGGGGCAGTTTGGAAAATTGTCATGAAGGATAAGGCATTAATGATTTACTTATTAGCAGGTATCATTATTTCGATGGGATTCTCTCAAACGGAAGGCATGTTGCCGCTGCACTTTGATAACGAAATGAATGGGATTTTTGGAACTAACAATCCATATCCATATTTAATGGCACTAAATGGACTATTAGTTGTGTTGTTCCAATTTCAAATTTCAAAATGGGCCGCAGATAAACCTGTCGGAAAAACGATGTTATATGGTGCATGTTTATTCGGGATTGGATTGTTTTTTATAGGGTGGTTACCGAAGTGGTTTGGAGAATTTGATACAAATGCTACAGTTATTTTAATCACGTTGCTATTCGTTTATGCCATATATACGTTAGGTGAGATGATTATGTCGCCTGTACAGATGACGTTTGTAGCGAATTTGGCCCCTGAACATTTGAGAGGAACTTATATGGGAGCTGCAAGTTTGCAGTGGATTACAGGAAGTGCATTCGGCCCACTTCTAGGAGGATTTTTATTAGATCGATTACTTGGTCACTTTCTATTTACAATTTTAGCTGTAGGATGTGTAGTTGCAGGTATTGTATATGTTTCTTTAGATCGTCTCGTTGAACAAAGGCAAAAAGACACACTAACCAAACAATCTTCTTAATGAGTAGATGACATACACAAAAAGGGGATTTCTACATATTTTAGGTACATAACTAGATTGGATTACGATTTTATTTTAGAATTCACTTCTGTATAGTTATGAAGAAAGTGAAATAGAAAAAGTGTAGAAAACCAATAAGTGGTGTCATTTAATTATTTGTGGAAGTTGCATTTTATTTCAAATAGGAACTACCTATTTTTATAAAAAGTGCTAAAATAGAAAAATGAAAACAATTGGTTAGGGTGATTTCAGTGACGAAAATTAAATTAGGTTTATTATATGGTGGAAAATCAGCTGAGCATCAAGTTTCGCTACAAACGGCTCTTGCTGCTATTAAAGCGTTAAATCAAGATAAATTCGAGATTCATCCAATTTATATTACAGAGCAAGGTCAATGGGTACGCGGTGAGCGTATTGAAGGCGAAGTAACAGACGTAGAAGCTTTAAAAATGAGCGGTGCAGAAAATGCGATTTCTCCGTTATCATTAAGCACGGAAATTATTCCATCTGCAGCTTCTGAGGAAAATGCTATCGACGTTATTTTCCCATTACTACATGGACCAAACGGTGAAGACGGAACGGTTCAAGGATTATTAGAATTAATGAACATTCCTTATGTAGGAAACGGTGTTCTAGCATCAGCTGCTGGTATGGATAAAGTTGTTATGAAAAACATCTTTGCAGAAGCTGGATTGAAACAAGCGAAATATGCATCTTTCATTCGTAGTGCATGGGAAAAAGATCGTGAAACAGCATATGAAAAAGTAGAAGAAGTATTGGGATATCCTTGCTTCGTAAAACCAGCAAACCTTGGTTCAAGTGTTGGTATTAATAAGTGTAAAGATCGTGAAGAGCTTGAGAATGCATTTGAAGAGGCATTCCAATTTGACCGCAAAATTATTGTGGAAGAAAATATTGTTGGACGTGAAGTAGAAGTTGGGGTACTAGGTAATGATGAGCCGAAATGTTCGGTTGTAGGTGAAATTGTACCGAAAAAAGACTTCTATGATTACAAGTCAAAATACATCGATGGCGATACAGCATTAATTATTCCAGCTGAAATGACAGAAGAAGAGTCTAATGTAATTAAGCGAGATGCAATTATTGCTTTCCAGTCGTTAGATGGTGCTGGCTTAACAAGAGCTGATTTCTTCTTAACGAAAGATGGAGAAGTATATATTAACGAAGTAAACACAATGCCAGGATTTACGCCGTTCAGTATGTTCCCTCTATTATGGCAACATACTGGATTACCGTATCCAAAATTAATTGAAGAGCTAATTCATTTAGCGATTGAGCGTCACGAAGAAAAACAAAAAATTAAATATACAATCTAACAAAAAAGGAGGAGGCACTATTCGCAGGAATAGTGCTTCCTCTATGTAAGGAGTGTTTTCATGATAAATCGAACGTTAAAACAAGTAGAAGAGATGGTAAATGGTACTGGATTAGCAGAGCAGTATGAGGGAATTACTATACAAGGAGTGTCTATTGATACGAGGAAAATTGAAAAAGGAAATTTATATGTTCCAATTCAAGGTGAACGTTTTGATGGACATGCTTTTGTAGATAAAGCTGTTGAAAGTGGAGCTGTTGCTACATTATGGATGAAAGATGTAGCAAATCCGCCTGAAAATCTTCCAGTTATTTTTGTAGAAGACACACTATCGGCATTACAAATGTTAGCGAAAAACTATCGCGATCAGCTGGATGTTAAAGTTGTTGGTGTGACAGGTAGTAACGGTAAAACATCTACTAAGGATATTGTAACAAGTCTTCTTGCGACTAAATTTAAAGTTCAAAAAACAGAAGGGAATTTCAATAACCATATCGGTTTACCTCTTACTATTTTAAATCTAGAAGAAAATACAGAAGTAGCAGTATTAGAAATGGGTATGTCAAGCCTAGGGGAAATTGAATTCCTATCCAAGTTAGCTCGTCCTAATGCGGCTATTATCACGAATATTGGTGAGGCACATTTAATGGATTTAGGCTCTCGTGAGGCAATTGCAGAAGCGAAGTTAGAAATTGTTACAGGATTACAAGAAGGTGGAGTATTTGTATATAACGGAGATGAGCCATTATTAACGAATCGTGTTCCAGAAATGAATTTAGTAGCTGAAACAGTTACATTTGGTGATGCGAGAGCAAATGATTATTATCCAACTACTGTAACATTACAGGCGACTGGCACACATTTTAAAATGAATAGAGATGAAAATATTTCATTTTACCTACCAGTTTTAGGGAAACATAATGTGTATAATACGCTTGCTTCAATGGCAATTGCGAAGCATTTTGGTGTGACATGGGAAGAAATGAAACAAGGTTTAGTAACACTTCAAATGACAGGTATGCGTATGGAGATTGTAAAAACAAATAGTGGTTTAACAATTATCAATGATGCTTATAATGCAAGCCCAACAGCTATGGAAGCAGCGTTTCACCTAATGAATGGTTTAGATGGATTTGCTAAAAAAATTGTTGTACTTGGTGATATGTTAGAACTTGGAGATCAAGAAGTGCAATTTCATTATGAGGTAGGTAAATTAATTGACCCAGCAAAAATTTCATATGTATTCACGTATGGTAGATTAGGGGCTCAAATTGCTGAAGGAGCAAAAATTAATTTCCCTAATGAACGTGTAATGGCGTATGATAATAAAGAAGAGCTAGTAAAAGAGCTACAAGCAGTAGTTGATACGAAAGATGTTGTATTAGTAAAAGCATCTCGCGGTATGAAATTAGAAGAAGTAATTACTATGTTGAAATAATTGGTGTATATAAATAGGGATGATAGTTACGAAAATAGAAGAAACTTATAATAAGCGCTTACAGTAAATGATAAAAAAATAAAAGTAAAGAAAAAGACCCTGAATATGAAATAAGGTAACAGTTGGGTTTGCTTTTTGCACATACAAAACTTATAATTGATAAAGTGTAATAACGTTTAGAAGTATTTTCGCGAAGAATATACGCCCGTTTATATACGTGAGCATTCAGGAAAAGGGCTTTTCCGCAAATTCGGAAAACGCCTTTTTTTAAATGATAAGTATAGGATAGAAAAGGAGAAGTAACATTGACAACATTTCGAGAATTAGGATTAAGTGAGTCTTTACTGCAATCTGTTGAAAGTATGGGCTTTGAAGAGGCTACGCCAATTCAAGCTGAAACAATTCCACATGCATTGCAAGGTAAGGATATTATTGGACAAGCGCAAACAGGTACAGGGAAAACAGCAGCATTCGGATTACCACTATTAGATAAAGTGGATACAAATAAAGAAGCAGTTCAAGGGATTGTTATCGCGCCAACGCGTGAATTAGCAATTCAAGTTGGAGAAGAACTATACAAAATTGGTAAACATAAACGTGTTCGTATTTTACCAATCTACGGTGGCCAAGATATTAACCGCCAAATTCGTGCTCTAAAAAAACACCCACACATTATTGTTGGTACGCCGGGTCGTATTTTAGATCACATTAACCGTAAAACACTTCGCCTGCAAAACGTAGAGACAGTTGTTCTTGACGAAGCGGATGAAATGTTAAACATGGGCTTCATTGAAGATATTGAAGCGATTTTAACAGATGTGCCAGAAACACATCAAACATTATTATTCTCAGCGACAATGCCAGATCCAATCCGTCGCATTGCTGAGCGTTTCATGACTGAGCCTCAACACATTAAAGTAAAAGCAAAAGAAGTAACAATGCCAAACATTCAGCAGTTCTATTTAGAAGTGCAAGAAAAGAAAAAGTTTGACGTATTAACACGCTTACTAGATATTCAATCTCCAGAGCTTGCGATTGTATTCGGTCGTACAAAGCGTCGTGTTGATGAATTATCAGAGGCATTAAACTTACGTGGATATGCAGCAGAAGGTATCCATGGTGACTTAACACAAGCGAAGCGTATGTCTGTATTACGTAAATTTAAAGAAGGTGCTATCGAAGTTCTTGTTGCAACAGACGTTGCTGCACGTGGTCTTGATATTTCAGGCGTAACTCACGTATACAACTTCGATATTCCACAAGATCCAGAATCATACGTTCACCGTATCGGTCGTACTGGCCGTGCAGGTAAAAAAGGTATTGCAATGCTATTTGTAACACCACGTGAATCAGGACAATTAAAAAATATCGAGCGTACAACAAAACGTAAAGTTGATCGTATGGAAGCACCGACACTTGACGAGGCATTAGAAGGTCAACAACGTTTAATCGCTGAAAAACTTCAAAGCACAATTGAAAGTGATAACTTATCATACTACAAGCGTATTGCAGAAGAAATGTTAGAAGAGAATGACTCTGTAACAGTAGTAGCTGCTGCTTTAAAAATGATGACAAAAGAGCCAGATACAACACCAATCGCTTTAACATCAGAACCACCAGTTGTTTCAAGAGGTGGCGGTTCTAAAAAACGCGGTGGTAACGGAGGCGGATACCGTGATGGTAACCGTAACCGTAGTCGTGATGGACGCGGCGGTGGCGATGGTCGTAACCGTGACCGCAATCGTGATGGACGCGGCGGTGGCGATGGCCGTAACCGTGATCGTAATCGTGATGGTGGCAGTCGTGGTCGTAGAGGTGAAGGTCAAGGTCGCCCAGGATCTTCAAATGGACGCGGCGAAAGAAAACATCATAGCCGTCCACAAGCTTAATAAAAAAAGAGAATGCCCTTTGCTGGCATTCTCTTTTTTTATTTTTGTAATTGTGCATACTACATAATAACTCGTATAGAAAAGGGGTGCCATATGCTTGTAAGACTCGGGTATGTCGCGATGAGTGTACATTTGAAGAATGCATCTCCATCTCAAACGATGACATATGCACAGTTTCAGCGAATTGATGACCGTGAGGCTGCGATTCGTAAGCTTGAAAGAATTGCTAATTCGAATTTGGAAAATTGTTTGCGGTTATTAAAGCATAATAAAGGGCACGATATATCTTTCTTTCGGCTTAGTTCTAAGCTTATTCCTTTAGCAAATCATGAGGAACTAAAGGAGTGGAACTATATTCGGCCTTTAAAAGAAAATCTGAAAGAGTTAGGTGAATACGCTATTCGTATGAATATGCGAATTGATTTCCATCCAGATCATTTTGTTGTACTAAATTCACCTGAGGAAAGTATCTTTAAGCAATCTGTAAAGACATTGCAGATGCACAAAAAAGTGCTTGCGGGTATGGGAATTGAACACAAGCAACGATGTGTACTACATGTGGGCGGAGGATATAAGGATAAAGAACTTGCATTAGAACGCTTTATCGAAAATTGGTCTAATGTTCCAAGAGGTATTCAAGAAATGATTATATTGGAAAATGATGATACAACCTTTACTCTAGAGGAAACATTGTATTTAGGAGAAAAATTGGACATTCCGGTCGTGTTTGATTTGCATCACCATATGATGAATAATGATCAAGAAGATTGGTATGAAGATTGGGCACGTGTTATACATACGTGGGAATCGTCTTTGTTGCCGGTTAAAATGCACATTTCTAGTCCTAGAGAGGGAAAAGACCCGAGAGCACATGCGGACTTTATTGATGTAGATACCTTTTTATCTTTTTTAAAAAAGATAAAGGGGAGTGTTTCGCAAATTGATTGTATGATTGAGGCGAAGGAGAAGGATGAGTCTTTATTTCAATTAATGAGAGATTTAAGTAAACAAGCAGAGGTAGAAATTATCGATGGTGCGAGCTTCTATATTAAATGAGCTCTGCACCATCGAATTTTTTTGTTAAAAAAGGGGTGCAAATACCACCGATTATCAAACCTGTTAAATGGCTTATAGGATTGGCAGAGGGATCAAAGAAAGTAAGCAGTAGTAATATAAATATCATTATTGAAAAAATAGCGATGTCTCCTGGATTGGAAGAACGATAGCGACTATATAATAGAAATAATTGTGCACCTAGTAATCCGAAAATACCGCCAGATGCTCCGGCATGAATGTATTCAAGGGGCATAATAATATAAGAAGAAATATTTCCGAGAATGCCAGAAAGGAAAAAAATAATGATGAAAGAAAAGTGTCCTAGTTGTTTTTCGATAGCAGAACCAAGCGCAAATAAACAAATACTATTGGAAAGGAAATGTTGTAAGTCTACATGTACAAGTAGGGAAGTTATGAGACGCCACCATTCCCCTTTAGCGATATATTCATTATAGGATGCCATAGGGAAGAGAAAAATGTCACCTAACATAATCATGACTAATTGTATAAGAAGTAAAGTGAGGATGACTGGTTGTAATGGCATACGAAAAGATGGTATCAGCATGTTGTTAGTATCACTCCTTTTGCATCAGAAAGATTCTCTGTTATTCTTACAATATGAATGTAGAAAGCTAAATAGAAGAAGGGGATTTTGAAATGATTGTAGGGATTGGAATCGATATTATTGAATTGAATAGAATTGAAAAAATGTTAGATGGAAAGCTTAAATTTATGGAACGTATTTTAACTGAAAGTGAACGTAATATTGCCAAGGAGTTGAAAGGAAGTCGTCTTACAGAGTTTGTAGCTGGAAGATTTGCAGCGAAAGAGGCGTATTCAAAAGCAGTAGGGACTGGTATCGGGAAAGAAGTGAGTTTTTTAGATATTGAAGTAAGAAATGATGATAGAGGTAAGCCGATTCTTATTACAAGTACAGAACATATTGTTCATTTATCGATTAGTCATAGTAAGGAATTTGCTGTCGCTCAAGTTGTTTTGGAAAGCTCGTCACGCTAGTCTGCATATTTTATATCTTTGTCTCATATATTTGAGGTAGCGATAAGGAAGGCACATCTTCCATTCATTTATAGGGGCAAAGGGGCTGAAGTGATGAAAAGGCGTCTGTTTTTAGTTCTTGTCGGTTTATTAACCGTTTTTGTGTTGGCGGGTTGTATGGAGAAAAAACAAGATGATGTCGTGAGAGATTTAGAGGCGAAAGTGAAAGGAATGAAAAGTTATCAAGCTGAAGCGAAATTATCTATTAAAACAGGAAATGAGCCTCAGGAGTATAACGTAGAAATTTGGCATAAAGAACCTTCTTTTTATCGTGTGAATTTGCAGAATGCCAAAAAAGATCAAAGCCAAATTATTTTAAGAAATGAAGAAGGTGTATTTGTATTAACGCCGGCGCTTAATAAGAGTTTCCGTTTTCAAAGCGATTGGCCGCAAAATAGTAGCCAGGCTTATTTATATGAATCACTTGTAAGAGATATTTTGCAGGACAAGAAAAACCTTACTTTTGAGAAAACAGATAAGTATTATATTTTCAAAACAAAAACAAACTATCAACATCAAAATATGTTGCCGAAACAAGAGATTACATTGAAGAAAAGTGATTTAACACCAGTTTCGGTGAAGTTAATGGATAATGATCAAAATGTTCTTGTGAAAGTAGATTTCTCTAAAGTGAAATTCGATGCGAAATTTGATAAAGGCGCATTTGATACGAAACAAAATATGTCTAGAGCGCAAGTAGATGTTCAAACAACGGCTAAGGAAGAAAAACCATTTGCTATTTTGTACCCGCGTGATACGCCACAAGGTATGGTGTTGAAAGATGAAAAAGAGTTGAAGACAGACAGTGGCAAGCGTGCGATACTCACATACACTGGAAATAAGAAATCTTTTACTTTAATACAAGAAAAGGAAAAAGTTGCAGAGGCTTCGTCGGCGATAAGTGTAAGTGGGGAATTGGTTGATCTTGGTTTCACGATTGGGGCATTGACGAAAGACTCTTTAACGTGGTCGCATAACGGAGTAGAATATATGCTCGTGTCTAAAGGTTTAGAGCCGAAGGAGCTGTTAATGGTTGCTCGTTCAGTTACAGCGAAGCAGGTGAAGTAAACTTCTTAGACGTGGTGATATATATGCACCACGTCTTTTCTTAGTTTGAAGGCTGGATTTCATAAAAGAAGCATATAAAAGAATAAGCTTCGCATATCGTGTATAAGGAAGTGTATTTATGGAAGAAGCACCATTTTACCGTGACACTTGGGTAGAAGTGGATTTAGACGCGATCTATAACAATATTACGCACATTAAAGAATTCATTCCAAGTGATGTAGAGATTTTTGCTGTAGTTAAAGCGAATGCATATGGACACGATTATGTACCGGTGGCTAAAATCGCATTAGAAGCAGGGGCGACAAGGTTGGCAGTTGCCTTTTTAGATGAAGCTTTAGTGCTTCGGAGGGCTGGTATTACTGCACCGATTTTAGTGTTAGGTCCTTCCCCGCCTCGTGATGTAAATGTAGCTGCTGAAAATGATGTAGCACTAACTGTTTTTCAAAAAGAATGGGTGGACGAAGCGATAAAACTTTGGGATGGTTCGTCTATAATGAAATTCCATATTAATTTTGATAGTGGTATGGGGAGAATCGGAATACGAGAACGCAAAGAATTAAAAGGATTCTTGAAGAGTTTAGAAGGTGCACCATTTTTAGAGTTAGAAGGAGTTTATACACATTTTGCAACAGCAGATGAAGTGGAAACTTCTTACTTCGATAAGCAATATAACACATTCTTGGAGCAGTTAAGTTGGTTGAAAGAATTCGGAGTGGATCCGAAATTTGTCCATACGGCTAATAGCGCTGCAACGTTACGTTTTCAAGGGATTACATTTAATGCGGTGCGAGTTGGTATTGCGATGTATGGATTATCCCCTTCTGTAGAAATACGTCCTTTTTTACCGTTTAAATTAGAACCGGCGTTGTCGCTTCATACGAAGGTCGCTCATATTAAACAGGTGATTAAAGGAGATGGGATTAGTTATAATGTCACTTACCGAACAAAAACTGAAGAATGGATTGCAACCGTTGCGATTGGCTATGCAGATGGTTGGCTTAGAAGATTACAAGGATTTAAAGTACTTGTAAATGGTAAAAGAGTACCTATTGTAGGTCGAGTAACAATGGATCAATTCATGATACATCTTCCTTGTGAAGTGCCGCTTGGTACGAAAGTTACACTCATCGGAAGACAAGGTGATGAGTATATTAGCGCTACTGAGGTTGCTGAATATTCTGGGACTATTAATTATGAAATTATCGCAACGATAAGTTTCCGTGTGCCGAGAATATTTATACGGCATGGTAAGGTTGTAGAAGTAATCAATTATTTAAACGATATATAGACGGTAGTATGATTTGCTTTTTGTCATTTGAGGGGATTTTTCGCTGATGGAGAATAAGCTCTTTTTTGATGAAAAGCTTTTTACTTATAATCACTTTTAATATAAGTTTTGCAGAGCGATTCTTTTGTTTCTTATTTAAAATGAGATAAAAATAATAGAAGATGAATGTTTTTCTTGTGAATTGGAAAACATAAGCAAGGAATAAGGAAGTCTTTGCAACAGGCTCCATACAATGGTATTATTACAATAGGTGTCATATATATATGGGTGTGTAGTTGACGGTGGAGGTGTATTTTTGTGTCCGAATCAAGTGTAACTACTGAAATCGTGGTTCGGTTGCCAAAGCAAATGGTAACGGAATTGGACGGAATTGGAAAACAAGAGAATAAGAATCGCCATGAACTAATTTGCCAGGCAACACAACTGTTATTGCGTCAACATAAGACGAAGAAACGCTACCAACATGAATCAATGCGACGTGGGTACATTGAAATGGGAAAAATTAATCTTGGTATTGCATCTGAAGCTTTCTTAGCAGAGTATGAAGCAGCTCATACAGTAGAACGCTTAGTTAGCGGGGGGTAATATTTTGATTGTAAAACGCGGCGACGTGTATTTTGCAGACCTTTCCCCAGTTGTTGGTTCTGAGCAAGGAGGCGTTCGTCCGGTTCTTGTCATTCAAAATGACATCGGAAATCGTTTTAGTCCGACTGTGATTGTAGCGGCTATTACTGCACAGATTCAAAAAGCGAAATTACCCACTCATGTGGAAATTGATGCGAAAAAGTACGGTTTTGAGAGAGATTCTGTTATTTTACTTGAGCAGATTCGAACAATCGATAAGCAACGCTTAACAGACAAAATCACTCATTTGGATGAAGTGATGATGAGTCGTGTAGATGAAGCGTTACAAATTAGTTTAGGACTAATAGATTTTTAAATCGGCAGTTTAAGTTGCTCTCTTTACAGGGCAACTTTTTTTTATTATAGAGGAGGTTACGGTTGGATATGGAAATGGTAGATAATCGACAAGGGTTAATGAAAATGTTAGTGAAAGAATTAGGCTTTACAGAAAAGCAAGTTCGTCATGTTATTCAATTAACAGAAGAAGGTAACACAGTTCCATTTATCGCTCGTTACCGAAAAGAATGGACAGGATCCTTAGATGAGGTGCAAATTCGTGCAATCTTAGAAAGATGGCAATATATGATGCAACTAGAAGATAGGAAAGAAGAGGTTCTTCGTCTTATTGGTGAAAAGGGTAAACTAACCGAAGAGTTGCGTCGTCATATTGTTGCTGCAACAAAGCTTCAGGAAGTAGAAGATTTATATCGTCCTTATAAGGAAAAAAGAAGAACGAAAGCTACGATCGCTAAAGAAAAGGGATTAGAGCCATTAGCTGAGTGGCTATTGTTATATAAAAAAGAAAATCCAGCAGAGAAGGCTATGGAATTTGTTAATGCAGAAAAAGAAGTGGAATCTGCAGAAGAGGCGTTACAAGGTGCGCAAGATATTATTGCGGAACTTGTTTCGGATAATGCGGCATATCGTAGTTGGATTCGCAATACTACTTTCCGAAAAGGGATTATGTCTTCATCTGTAAAAGATAAAGAAAAAGATGAAAAGAACATATACGAAATGTATTACGGCTATGAAGAACCGTTGCAAAAAGTAGTGCCGCATCGAGTGTTAGCGATGAATCGTGGTGAAAAGGAAGATGTACTAAGAGTTTCTATTGTTACGCCGACTGAGGAAATCAATCAGTTTTTACATAAAAAAATAATTCGTGATGAAGCTTCTAAAAGTGCGCACTATGTACAATTAGCGATAGAAGATGGATATAAACGATTAATTCAACCTTCAATAGAAAGAGAAATTCGTAAAGAATTAACAGAAACAGCTGAAGAACAAGCGATTCATATTTTCTCTGAGAACTTACGTAATTTATTATTACAGCCTCCGATGAAAGGGAAAGTTGTGCTAGCGGTAGACCCGGCCTATAGAACCGGTTGTAAATTATCAGTAGTAGATGATACAGGGAAAGTTCTTCACATAGGTGTTATTTATCCACATCCACCTGTTCGTAAATATGAAGATGCAAAAAAGAAAGTTCTTTCAATTATAGATAAATATCAAGTTGAAATGATAGCAATCGGAAATGGTACAGCCTCCAGGGAAACGGAAGAATTTATAGTAGATGTCTTGCAAAATATAGAACGAGATGTATTTTATATTATTGTAAATGAAGCGGGTGCTAGTGTATATTCAGCATCTGATTTAGCTCGTGAGGAGTTCCCGGATTTACAAGTTGAAGAAAGAAGTGCCGTTTCCATTGGGAGACGTCTACAAGATCCGCTTGCTGAGCTTGTGAAAATTGACCCTAAATCTGTAGGGGTAGGACAATATCAACATGATGTATCACAAAAAAGATTAAATGAATCGTTAACATTTGTAGTAGAGACAGCAGTTAACCAAGTTGGTGTTAATGTAAATACAGCTTCAGTTGCGTTGTTACAATATGTTTCAGGGCTATCAAAAACAGTTGCGAAAAATATTGTAGCTAAGCGTGAGGAAGATGGGAAATTTACGAAGCGTACTGAATTAAAGAAAATTCCTCGTTTAGGTGCGAAAACATATGAACAATGTATTGGATTTTTACGTATATTAGAAGGGGGGAATCCGTTAGATCGCACAGGGATTCATCCAGAACAATATAAAAATGTTGAATTGCTATTAAAAAGCCTAGGATTATCAAAGAATGATGTAGGAAAATCGAACTTGCAGAAGAGTTTAGAGGGAGTGGATGTTTCTAAATTATCTCAAGAGACAGAGATTGGCGAGCCAACTTTGATTGATATTATCGATGCTTTAATTAGTCCGGAACGAGATATGAGAGATGAGTTGCCAAAACCACTTCTGAAAAAAGGGATTTTGAAACTAGAAGATTTAAAGCGTGGTATGGAATTAGAGGGGACAGTTCGTAATGTTGTTGATTTCGGTGCCTTTGTTGATATTGGTGTGAAGCAAGATGGTTTAGTACATATTTCTAAACTTAGCAAACAGTTTGTAAAGCATCCATTAGATGTTGTATCCGTAGGGCAAATTGTAAAGGTATGGGTAGATGATATTGATACGAAAAAAGGTCGTGTTGCATTATCTATGTTACCAATTGAATAGTAAGTAAAGGGAGCAGATGAAACTGCTCTCTTTTTATGGATAGGAAAGTTTCGTTGATTATGAGCTTTGATGTGTTTTGCTATAATAAAACCAGCATTCATTTAGTAATTTGATTTGATACCGGTTTTTTTCGAAATATGCACGTTGCATCTGTTTCTTTAGCCACGTAGGCATAGGAATCCCTCCTTGTTTAATCCTGCTCTCAAAAATCTCTCCTTTTAGGTAAAGGGATATTGTTGAGAGGTGGGTGAGTGGATTTCTATCAATGCTTTATTTTTAGAAATCACGCTTCTTGAATGAGGATGGGTATATGTACTATTTAATATATGTATAGGAAGGGAGAAAAGTGTAAAAATATTTTTTTGTTTAGGAGGAATGGAAATGGATGAGCAAGACATTCAGAGATTAGTGGAAGAGGTATCGTTACAATGCTTCGGGATGCCATTTTTACATAAAGCGATGTTTAATGGAAGGTTACGTACAACTGGTGGGCGCTATCTACTGAAGAATCATAATATAGAATTGAATTATCGATATTACGAAATGTATGGTAAAGAAGAATTGGTCGGGATTATTAAACACGAACTTTGTCATTATCACTTGCATATCACAGGAAAAGGGTATAAACACCGAGATAGGGATTTTCGTGAGTTATTAAAGAAAGTAGGGGCACCCCGTTTTTGTAAACGAATGATTAATGAGGAGAAGAAGGAAACAAAAGTTTATACGTATGAATGTACGGAATGCGCACTTCAATATGTAAGAAGACGTCAAATAAATACACAAAGATATGTATGTGGAAAGTGTAAAGGGCAACTAAAACTGGTAGTGAAAACATCTTGACAGTGAAAACGCAATCCAGTATATTATAAACATGTCACGTTTGCGCAAGATGTTGTGAAAAAACTTCTTGACTTACGATGAGAATTTTTATAAGATACAAATTGTCTTTATTATTCCGCAGTAGCTCAGTGGTAGAGCTATCGGCTGTTAACCGATCGGTCGTAGGTTCGAGTCCTACCTGCGGAGCCATACAGAGAAGTACCCAAGTGGCTCAAGGGGCTCCCCTGCTAAGGGAGTAGATCGCTAACGCGGTGCGAGGGTTCGAATCCCTTCTTCTCTGCCATACATACTGGCCCGTTGGTCAAGTGGTTAAGACACCGCCCTTTCACGGCGGTAACACGGGTTCGAATCCCGTACGGGTCACCACTTCGGAGGATTAGCTCAGCTGGGAGAGCACCTGCCTTACAAGCAGGGGGTCGGCGGTTCGATCCCGTCATCCTCCACCATATAAACTATATAAATAATATTATCGCGGGGTGGAGCAGTACGGTAGCTCGTCGGGCTCATAACCCGAAGGTCGCAGGTTCAAATCCTGTCCCCGCAACCAAATGGTCCCGTGGTGTAGTGGTTAACATGCCTGCCTGTCACGCAGGAGATCGCCGGTTCGACCCCGGTCGGGACCGCCATTTTAACTTCTGCTATATAGCAGTTGTTTTTTATTGGACATTATGGTACAATAACTTTTGTCTTCAAAAAGAAGATGAATTTTTCGATGGGCTATAGCCAAGCGGTAAGGCAACGGACTTTGACTCCGTCATGCGCTGGTTCGAATCCAGCTAGCCCAGCCATTCACGAGCCATTAGCTCAGTTGGTAGAGCATCTGACTTTTAATCAGAGGGTCGAAGGTTCGAATCCTTCATGGCTCACTCTTTGTTAATTCCGCGCGGTCGTGGCGGAACGGCAGACGCGCTAGGTTGAGGGCCTAGTGGGGGAAACCCCGTGGAGGTTCAAGTCCTCTCGGCCGCATCAAAGATTTTTTTAAAAAAAGTACTTGCATTTGAAAATGCAGTATGGTAAGATAATTGAGTCGCTGAAATACAACAACGACAAAACATCATGAATAAGCGCCCGTAGCTCAATTGGATAGAGCGTTTGACTACGGATCAAGAGGTTAGGGGTTCGACTCCTCTCGGGCGCGCCATAACGGGAAGTGGCTCAGCTTGGTAGAGCACCTGGTTTGGGACCAGGGGGTCGCAGGTTCAAATCCTGTCTTCCCGACCACGCGGGTGTAGTTTAGTGGTAAAACAAGAGCCTTCCAAGCTCTGGTCGAGAGTTCGATTCTCTTCACCCGCTTTTAGTTCTTTGAAAACTGAACGAAACAAACAACGTGAAACGTCAATTTTTATTTTTAGATGCTAGACAAACTAACTTTATTGGAGAGTTTGA
>NZ_JAKUFP010000029.1:0-57027 GCF_022663495.1 Bacillus cereus group sp. BfR-BA-01383 | reverse complement strand
AACTCTCCAATAAAGTTAGTTTGTCTAGCATCTAAAAATAAAAATTGACGTTTCACGTTGTTTGTTTCGTTCAGTTTTCAAAGAACTACTTAGTCGCTCATTTGCGACTTCCTTATGTTAACATCTTCGTTTTTCGATGTCAACTAAGTTTTTCAATTTCTTTTTTGTCGTTTTCTGCGTTTCCGCATCGGCGACGTTTATTAATATATCACGCAGTATATGTAGGGTCAATACTTTTCATAAAAAAATTTCACATCCCGTTAAAACCTTAAAACATATTTTAAAAATCATTATATCTTCCATTCATTTCTTTATCGATTTTCCTCTTATTCATATCTTATCTCTTTATCACGTCTACACATAAGTGAAAATTCTAAATTTTATGTTATATTATTGTTATAGGAGTTGGTGAGAATGAGCATTAAGTATTCAAACAAAATCAATAAAATCCGGACCTTTGCATTAAGTTTAGTATTTATCGGCCTCTTCATTGCATACTTAGGAGTCTTTTTCCGCGACAACATTATTATTATGACAACATTTATGATGGTTGGCTTTTTAGCTGTTATCGCTAGTACTGTCGTTTACTTTTGGATTGGTATGTTATCTACGAAGACTGTACAAATTATTTGTCCAAGCTGCGATAAACCAACGAAAATGCTCGGTCGTGTCGACGCATGTATGCACTGCAATCAACCTTTAACAATGGATCGAAATCTAGAAGGAAAAGAATTTGATGAGAAGTATAATAAGAAAAGCTATAAATCATAGGTATATAGAAGTATAGTGAGGGGCGTGAATTTAAGTCCTTAAACAAGGCGATTTCTTAGTTAAGAAATCGCCTTGTTTTGATTACTGTCTTCTCCTAAAATTCATTATGTCTATTTTTTCGATATTACAGTAAACATCCCTGTCATGTTGGGCGAGTAATCTTTAAAATCATATTTTTCGTAGAATGACGTTTTACCTTGTGATGCAAACAAACCAATAAATGCTTTATCGGGAGCATTCCGATTTAAGTATTCAACTAAAGCATTCATTATTTTCTTTCCAATACCATTCCTTTGATAATCTGGATGCACTACTATATCTTGAATATAGAAATAGATAGCCCCATCGCCAACAATTCTCCCCATACCGATAATTCGATTATTATCATTGACCGTGATGCAGTAAATAGAATTTTGAAGTGATGTTTCCACCACTTCAAAATTCATATAATTAGTCCACCCTACAGAGTCACATAAATATTTGTATTCTCCCAATGTTGGAATGTTATTTTTAATATCATATTCCTTCACAATGTATCCTCCAGACTCCATTTTCACCAATCTAAAGTAATTTCGACACATTTTTATATAATCCTCTTACTAACTTAACGCTGTAAACCCGTATTAGCCTGGTGCTACTCTTATATAATAAATAAAGAAAGAGGCTGACGTATAGCCGTCAGCCTCTTTCTTTATTATATATTACGCCTTATGACACTCTGGACAAACGCCATAAATTTCTAAGCGATGACTATTAATAACGAAGCCTGTCGTTTTCGCAGCTTCCTCTTCAAGCTGTTCCAAACCTCCATAAGGAAAATCAACAATTTTACCACACTTTTCGCAAATCACATGATAATGTTGACTTGTAACATAATCAAATCTACTTGAAGCGTCTCCATAAGTTAATTCCTTTACAAGTCCAACTTCTTTAAACACACGTAAGTTATTATAGACAGTTGCAACACTCATATTTGGAAACTTACCTTCTAATGCTTTATAAATGTCATCCGCTGTTGGGTGCGTCATAGATTCCACAAGGTACTCTAAAATAGCATGACGCTGTGGAGTAATGCGTACACCCGTATTTTTCAGCATTTCTAGCGCTTCTTTTAATTCTTCTTTGACCACCGTCATGCACCCCGATTCTATACGGATTATTATTTTATAATTCTTATAAAGAGTGTACTCCTTTTCTTATAAATCGTCAATATTTCTACTATAAGTATGTGGTTTATTTTTATATATAGCCTTATTCTTATGTATCTTTCCCCATTCTTTATACATTTACATAGAAAAAAGTGCGACATAATCGCACTTGGAATACTATCATCTGAGGAGGTATGCCCTACACTTTCACTGTATGTATCGCGAGAAAATATGTATAGACACATGCCTTACTTGTTTATTTTTTCTCCTCATTTATAGATTTATTTTATATAAGAAAGAACATCTTCAATATGTCCTTTCACTTTCACTTTACGCCATTCTTTTACAAGCTCACCATCTTTATTAATAAGGAATGTAGAACGCTCAATTCCCATATACTCTTTCCCAAAGTTCTTTTTCAGTTTCCAAACATCATACAATTCTGCCACCTTATGATCCTCATCTACTAAAAGTACAAATGGAAGTTCATGCTTCTCAATGAATTTCAGGTGCCTATTTGCTGAATCAGGACTTACCCCAAGGATAACCGTATCCTTCTCTTGAAATAATCCATAAGCATCACGAAAATCACACGCTTCAGTTGTACACCCCGGGGTCATATCTTTTGGATAAAAATAGAGAACTACATTTTTCCCTCGGTAATCAGCTAAGCGAACCTGTTCCCCGTTACTTCCCTCTAATGTAAATTCCGGTGCCATTTCTCCTACTGTCATCATTGTTATCACTCCTACTCTTTTCTTTTACTATATCAAATACCCTCTTATTTTTCATTGTCTATTACAGACCTCATCACAAAAGCAAACGGTAATGTATATCCAATTAGCGCTTCTCCGATTGCAATCCATCTTCCTATTCCAATCGGAGCTATATCACCATATCCAACGGACAATAAAGTGACTGCACTAAAATATAAACAAATTTCAACAAGCTGAAAAGAATGAGCAGTTAATATTTCACCATCTTCTTTCAAAACTGTAAAACCCATTTCCTCTAATACAACATAACTTAATCCAAACGCAATTAGTACTGTTGTATAAATTAAAAATAACGAGGCTAAATTATACAGCGAAAAGAAACGTGTTGAATCTGAATAGGAACTCCATAACAATTGGACACTTCTTAAAATAGCGATTGCTGCAATTAATAGAATAAATCCCCATAACATGTCCTCCACCTCATTTTATATGTATGAGATGGACGGCAGATTTATCCCTTAGAAACGAACAAGCTCCTATAATTAATTCCCAGCACCACGATATCGTTTTACCCCTTGATTCCAAAGGGTAATTGCAATAGTAAAACAGATAACACCAACAAATGGTGTTGCGAATGCATAACTATTCCACTCTGTTTTTCTTAAAAAGTACGCTGCTGGATATACCCCAACAAACGCAAACGGTAAAACAAACGTTAAAATAAAACGAATAACACGATTATAAATATCAATAGGATAGCGCCCATAATTCCCTATGTTATACATAAGTGGCATAATCGAACTTTTCGCATCTGACCAAAAACCAAGACTCGCAAGTGTAACAAATATTCCGCCGTACACAAGCGCTCCTCCCCCTACCATGAGTAGGAATAAGAAAAAATCATACCAATAAAAAGATAATTGCAGTTCTATCGCTGCATACCCCATCACAATAATTCCCGTAATCGCTCCAATTAAAGATTCAAGTTCCATTCTTTCTAATATAATTTGAAATAAACTATGAATCGGTCTCGTTAGTACACGATCCATTTCCCCTTTAATAATGTAACGATCATTAAAGTCCCATATGTTAAAAAAGGCTGAAAAAATGGCAAACGGTACTAAAAAGAAACCATAAATAAAGATTACTTCTTCTCGGCTCCACCCTTTTAATGCTTGTGTATGCCCAAACACAACGAGAATGAAGATTAAATTAACCGCTTGTAATGATAGATCCGAAAGTAATCCGACGATAAAGTCGCCTCGATACTCTAATTTTGTTTTTATATATTGGCTTGCATATTGCAAAAATAATTTTATATATAGCATCTCGTTATCCCCCTTGTACAATTAGACGTTTTCTCGCCGTTTTCCACATCAGCACAATTGGAATAATAAGTATAATTGCCCAAATCACTTGAAATAACAAAGCTTCATATAACTTATTTCCTTGTATACCTTCAGAGAAAATCATACTCGGAATATAACTAATTGCTTGAAACGGTAAAAACATCATTGCTTTTTGGGCCCATAACGGATAAAAACTAATCGGTAATAATAACCCTGAAAACAGATCAATCACAACACGCTTCGCATACATAATTCCACTATTGTTAAATAAGAAAAATGTAAGCATCCCTGTCATTAAATTTATTTGTGTATTAATGATGAAACTAAATATTAAAGATAAGAAGAAATATAACCACGTTTGAAAATTCGTTGTAATTTGTAATGAAAATAATAACGTAACGATGACCATACCTGGAATTGAAAAGAAAGCAAAACGAAATATCCCTTCGCCAAGACCTTGCATAACTTTCATTCCTAAATAGTTATATGGACGAATTAGTTCTACGGCTACACGTCCTTCTTGAATTTCCATCGCAATTTCCCTATCTATATTATTAAAATAAAAGGCACGTGCCATCCATGCGATCGCAATATACGTAGTCATTTGCGAAATAGATAAACTTTCAATATTCTCTTTCCCGCTATAAATTGCTTGCCATAAAAAATAATACGCACCGATATTAATTGTATAAATTAAAATCCCACTATAATAGTTTGTACGATAAGCAAGCATCATTAAAAAGCGAATACGAATCATTTCAATATACTTACCCATGCATAATACCTTCTTCATAAATGTTACGAATAATTTCCTCTGTAGAAACTTCATTAATTTTTAAGTCTTTAATTTGGTAAGCTTGTACTACTTTAGAAATGAGCATTGAAATAATTACTTCTTCATTTGGGATTTTTGCAACCCATGCGTTTTCTTCTTTCGCCTTAGACCAAATTACATTAGTGTCCGGTATAACCATCGCTAATGCCTCATACGAAACTGGGGCAACAAACTGAAAATGTATTTCCTTCTCCGCTCCCCACTGTGTGCGAAGATTATTTAAAGAACCGTCATACATAATATTTCCTTCATCAAGCATGATAACGCGTTCACATAAAGCTTCAATATCAGTAATATCATGTGTTGTTAATAAAATCGTTGTTTTATAACGTTCATTCATTTCTTTTAAAAATTCTCTTATTTTCAACTTCACAAGAACATCTAATCCTATCGTTGGTTCGTCTAAAAATAATAACGGCGGATTATGAATTAATGCTGCCGCTAATTCACAACGCATTCTTTGTCCAAGAGATAACTTTCGGACCGGCTTATCTAATAAAGGACCAATATCTAACGTTTCAATTACGTGCTCCATATGTTCCTTATACTGCGCGTCCGATACACCGTACACTTTCTTTAATAAACGAAACGACTCTTGTACCGCAATGTCCCACCAAAGCTGAGAACGCTGACCAAATACAACACCAATTGTTCTTACAAATTCTTCTCTTTGTTTATGTGGGTTCATTCCGTTCACCGTGATTTGCCCTGATGTCGGAGTCAAAATCCCTGTAAGCATTTTAATCGTTGTTGATTTACCAGCACCATTTTCACCAATATAACCAACCATTTCTCCTTGCTTCACAGTAAAAGACACATCATTTACTGCTGGTACTATTTTATAATTACGATTTAATAAATCGCGAAATGCACCCTTTAAACCCGGACGACTTGAATAGGCTGTAAACTCTTTACGTAACCCTTGTACCTCAATTACCGATTTCATAATCGGACCCCCTTCCTAAATGTCACAACGAATAGTTTACCCAACTGCACTCCCTATCACAAACAATACGTCTTTTCGAAAAACATGTTAGAATAATACATAGATTTTTGTAAGGAGATGAATGGTAGTGAAATTCACAAAATCAGAAGCATTACATAAAGAAGCTTTAGAACATATCGTTGGCGGTGTTAATAGCCCTTCTCGCTCTTTTAAAGCAGTTGGCGGCGGCGCTCCTGTTGCTATGGAACGCGGTAAAGGTGCTTATTTCTGGGATGTAGACGGAAATAAATATATCGATTATTTAGCTGCATACGGTCCTATTATTACGGGACATGCTCATCCGCATATAACAAAAGCGATTACAACAGCTGCTGAAAACGGTGTGCTATACGGAACACCAACAGCATTAGAAGTAAAATTCGCAAAAATGTTAAAAGAAGCAATGCCTGCTTTGGATAAAGTACGCTTTGTAAACTCTGGTACAGAAGCAGTTATGACAACAATTCGTGTTGCTCGTGCTTATACAGGTCGCACAAAGATTATGAAATTTGCTGGTTGTTACCACGGACATTCTGATTTAGTACTTGTAGCAGCTGGATCTGGTCCTTCTACTCTAGGGACTCCAGACTCAGCTGGCGTACCACAAAGTATCGCTCAAGAAGTTATTACGGTTCCATTTAATAATGTAGACACTTTAAAAGAGGCATTAGATAAATGGGGTCACGAAGTAGCAGCTATCCTTGTAGAACCGATCGTCGGAAACTTCGGTATTGTAGAGCCGAAACCAGGATTCCTTGAAAAAGTAAATGAACTTGTTCACGAAGCTGGTGCACTAGTAATTTATGATGAAGTTATTACTGCTTTCCGCTTTATGTATGGTGGTGCTCAAGACTTACTTGGTGTGACACCAGACTTAACAGCCCTTGGTAAAGTTATCGGCGGCGGACTTCCAATTGGCGCTTACGGTGGTAAGAAAGAAATTATGGAACAAGTTGCCCCGCTTGGACCTGCATACCAAGCTGGTACAATGGCAGGAAACCCTGCCTCTATGGCATCAGGTATCGCTTGTCTAGAAGTTCTTCAGCAAGAAGGCTTATACGAAAAATTAGATGAACTTGGTGCAATGCTTGAAAAAGGAATTTTAGAACAAGCGAATAAACATAATATCGATATTACATTAAACCGTCTAAAAGGTGCTTTAACTGTATACTTCACAACAAATACAATCGAAGACTACGATGCAGCACAAGATACAGATGGTGAAATGTTCGGTAGATTCTTCAAGCTTATGCTTCAAGAAGGAATT
Organism: Bacillus cereus group sp. BfR-BA-01383; assembly: GCF_022663495.1. Classification (NCBI taxonomy): domain Bacteria; kingdom Bacillati; phylum Bacillota; class Bacilli; order Caryophanales; family Bacillaceae; genus Bacillus; species Bacillus cereus group sp. BfR-BA-01383. Next base: position 49,956 of record NZ_JAKUFP010000029.1, on the reverse strand, counting down.
AACTTAGCCCCTTCTAAATATGAAGCATGGTTCTTAACGACAGAACATACAAAAGAAGATATTGAATATACAATTGAAGCTGTTGGCAGAGCATTTGCTGCCTTAGCAAACAATAAATAATCCCATCATTAACAGGAAAAAAGAAAGCACATCTTTCTTTTTTCCTTTTTTCTATTTCATAAATTCCTTATTAATAGTATAATTATTCATAATTATCTGTTTTATTTTTCATTTCACATCCTTACTATCCTTGTATACAAGGCTGCTCACGCCTTAAATAGTAAGATTATTCAATCTTTAATAAGAGGGGGGATTGACGGATGCTCAATAAAAAAAATACATGGACACCGTCTTTATTTCGAGATTATAGAAATGCAGAACATGATGCGTGTGGAATCGTTTCCGTTATGGAGAAACGAAAAATTCCTACAAAAGAAAACATTGATCTTTGTATACAATCACTCGTCAAAATGAATCATAGAGCTGGTTTCATTAATGGCGAAGGCGATGGCATCGGCATTCACATTGATGTACCAAAAGCTCTTTGGAATGAAAAACTAAAAAGTAGCGGATATAATCCAACGATTGTGGATCATCCCCACTTTATCGTTGGACATTTTTTTCTAAATAAAAAAGAAAACATTGCTGCTTTAAAAAATTATATTCGTACGCAACTAAGCAACGAAAACTTTACTATTGTTTTCGAAAGTGATGAGGTAGTAAACTCAGATGCGCTCGGTCCGCTTGGTAAACAGGAAGAACCTCTATTTTGGCAAGTTGCCCTTATCGCTGAAAATACAGTTACAAATATTGAACAAACATTATTTTCAGTGACAATAAAAATAGAGGAAAATGAAGCAATTCATGTCGCTTCATTAAGCCGTGACCATGTTGTATATAAAGTTCTAGGTGCTGGCGATACACTTGTTGCCTATTACAATGATTTACAACATCCACTTATCGCTTCAACTATGACACTAGGACATAACCGCTATTCTACTAATACATTATCTAATTTTTTTCGTGTACAACCATTTAGCATTCTCGGACATAATGGTGAAATTAACACAATTGCAAAATTACGCGATCAAGCTGAAATGATTGATGTACCACTTACTGTTGGGGGCAGTGACTCCCAAGATTTAAACCGCACCTTAGAAACTCTACTTGTTCAATATGACTACAGTTTATTTGAAGCGATGGATATACTATTCCCACCAATTATTAATGAAATTAAACTTTATGAAACACATTTACAAGATTTATATACGTATATACGTGAAGCATGGGGTCATTTTGCACAAGGGCCAGCTGGCATCATTTCCCGTTTTAAAGATGAAGCTGTTTTCAGCGTTGATTCCCTTGGACTACGACCAGTATGGAAAGTAGAGACAGAGAGCTCTTATATTTTCTCTTCTGAACCTGGCGTTGTATCACCAACTGAATATGTAGCAGAACCAAAACCACTCGCTCCTGGAGAAAAAGTCGGCCTTAAATGGAATAAACAAAATGAGCTTGTTCTTTACGAATATGACAAATACCAAAGTGAAGTATATAACCGTTTTAAAAAGCGAGTTGATGTTACCGAGTATCATTTAAACTTATCTATCCCTGAAACGAAAGAAACTCAAGGATTATGTGATTCTGTTCAAATTGAAACGCAGCAATACGTCGCTTTTGGCTGGGATCGAGAACATATTCAGCTCCTTGAACAGATGGCAACAAAAGGCGTTGAGCCAATCCGTTCACTTGGGCATGACTCACCACTTGCCGCACTTGATACAGATAGACGAAATATTGCTGATTTTATCAAGGAAAGTGTAGCCGTTGTTACAAATCCAGCAATCGATCGTGACCGAGAAGTCGAACACTTCTCCACACGTACTGTACTCGGAGAGCGTCCAAGTTTATCAAGCGATGCGAAACGACCATTTGTAGTCGAGATGCTTTCACCAATTATTTTAGAAGGAAGCACGGCACAATCTATTGCAGAGGAATTGCACACAATTACGTACGAACAACTTATACAACTGTTCCTTACACATAGCTCTATCGCTACAATCTCTGCTACATTCAGTCCATCAGAATCTTTACAATGCGCATTAAATCGAATTAGTTCTGAAGCGATAGCTGCCGTTAACGATGGCGCTTCCCTACTATTATTAGATGACGCAAAAGCTCATCAAAATGAACGGTTATGGATTGATCCCCATTTAGTTACTGCTAAAGTACATCAAGTATTAAGTGAAAATAAATTCCGCCGAAACTGCTCTCTCGTTATACGTTCCGGTGCCCTTCGCTCCTTACACGATATCGTCACGCTATATGGATTAGGAGCAGATGGTATTAATCCATATTTATTATTCGCAACTGTAAATGATGGAACAAAAGCACCAATTACTAATTTGTATACCGCACTTAATAAAGGACTAGAGAAAGTCATTTCAACGATTGGAATTCATGAATTACGCGGTTACGGTCGCCTCTTCTCCTCTATTGGATTACATGAGGAAATCGCAAACATATTACAAATTACAAACTTCTTCGGTTCAAATGATTTAGCGTTTTCACTTGAATCACTTGCTGAAGATGCAAAAATCCGAGCGATTGATTATAACAATCCAAAAGTTAGAATGAGAAAATCATTTCATATATTCCCGCGGATTTGGAAAGCCATTGGCGATGTTGCAAAGGGAAATCCTTATGATGATTACCGCGATAAGTTAAATGAATTAGAAGAAAATAACCCTATTGCAATCAGACACCTTGTTCAAACAAAACATGTAAAACATATCGTTCTAACTGAAGACGTATCCATTAGTATCCGGAATCATGATCTACCATTTATTATTAGTTCCATGTCATTCGGTTCCCAAAATGAAATAGCCTTCCGTGCATATGCAGAAGCTGCCAATCAGCTAAATATGATTAGTTTGAACGGTGAAGGCGGCGAGATTAAAGATATGATTGGTAAATATCCACATACACGCGGACAACAAATTGCATCTGGCCGATTTGGAGTAAATGCTGAACTACTAAATTCATCAAACTTAATTGAAATAAAAATCGGGCAAGGTGCAAAGCCTGGTGAAGGTGGACATTTACCAGGTTCCAAAGTAACTGCCAAAATCGCTGAAGCACGTAATGCTACAATCGGCTCAGACTTAATTTCACCTTCTAACAACCATGATATTTATTCAATTGAAGACTTAGCTCAAATGATTACCGAAATTAAAACGGCTAATCAACTTGCAAAAGTAGCCGTAAAAGTCCCTGTCGTTCCTAACATCGGAACAATCGCTGTCGGTATCGCAAAGGCTGGTGCTGATTTTATTAACATTAGCGGATTTGATGGTGGCACAGGTGCTGCACGTATTCATGCACTGCAACATGTAGGTCTTCCAGTAGAAATCGGTGTGAAAGCTGCTCATAACGCCCTACTAGAAGCAGGGATGAGACATAACGTAGAAATTTGGGCAGATGGTGGTATTCGAAGTGTAAAGGATGCCTTAAAAATTATGCTCCTTGGAGCAAACCGTATTGGGTTTGGCACATTATCAATGATTGCAATTGGCTGTACTACTTGCCGTGGTTGTCATTTAGATACTTGCCATGTTGGAATTGCGACACAAATTGAATCTGAAGCGCAAGCGAAAGAACATGGATTACGCCGCTTTGTCCCGCGCGAATTAGAAAGCGCAGTTGCTGGTTTATTAAATTTATTCACCACTTTTGGTGTAGAACTAAAACGATTAACAGGACAGCTCGGTTATACAAATTTACAAGAAATTGTCGGGCGTTCCGATTTATTAGAACAAATTCGAGGCGAAGATTTATTAGACTTATGTAATTTACTACAAACGATAGAAATTCCATCTGTTACAACAACAGAATCTGTACAAAAAAATCAGTTTGACACAGTTCTTTCTCCTCACTCAAAAGAATTAGTAGGCGTTGGCGTAGATCAACGAGTTATGGGTGGTTTAGAATCTTGTTATCGTGTTCGTAGTAAACTATATGAAAACACTCAACTTGAACCACTTACATTAAAGTATACAAACGGTTCCGTTCCTGGAAACGGATTAGGTGCTTACAATAGCGAGAACTTATTTATACACGTAAATGGCGGTGCGCAAGATGGAATTGGCAAAACTTCCTTTGGTGGTGGTATTTATATCACGAAAGCAAAAGGAAAAGACGGAGGCTATTATAATGGCTCTGTCGGAAAAGGATTTGGATACGGCGCACAAAAAGGAGCGCTATATGTGCAAGGTAACGCCGATGCTCGCGCTGGTATTCGCCTTTCTGGTGCAGACATGATAATTGGGGGTAGAATGACAAAACCACTCCGTGAAAAAGAGCAAGGAAATATAGGAGCATACTCTAATATTAAAGGTTTTGCTTTTGAATATATGACAAATGGGCGGGCACTTGTTTTAGGAGATCCTGGTCCATGGATTTGTGCCGGCATGACTGGTGGTGTTGTTTATTTACGTCATGAGCCAAACTTAGGTTTAACAGAGCATGCCTTAAAACGAAGAATCGCTAAAGGAGCAAATGTAACATTGCAACCAATTAGTAAACATGGTTTGCAAGATGTGAATGAATTATTGTTAGACTACATTCGTGTATTAAATGAGCATGAACAATATGAAGAAGTCGCTTTGTTAACACCACTATTAGATGATATCCAGGTTCACTTCTATGAAATTATCCCGAAAAAAGAACAGGCTGATCCGTCTATCTCAACTGAATGATAAATAAAATATTTGTTTTCATAAAAAAATTGACGAAGCAAGCACCGCATAGTAATCTATAATAACAATTTGAAACCTGCTGAATTTCAGCAGGTTTTTTTATTAAAGAATAGATGTTTAAAGAGAACTTGGATAAATTATAAATTAATCTTAATTTCTTTATTAAACTTTTTAACGTCACTAAAATATCACTTGCTAACATATTGTAATGAATGTATAGTATCATGTTGTACATTCATTATGACAAGAGAAAGGATATCAATAAGGGTATGAAACTTGGTGCTCGCATTTTAAAAACGGGTATTGCCATTACATTAGCTTTATTTGCTTGTATTTTACTTCAATTACCGAGTCCAGTATTTGCTGGAATCTCAGCTATCTTCGCTGTTCAGCCGTCTGTATACCGTTCGTATTTAACGGCACTTGAACAAATTCAAGCAAACGTAATTGGTGCCGTATTCGCTATCGTATTTGCTACTGCTTTTGGACATAATCCTTTTATTATTGGATTAACATGTATATTAGTAATTGCTCTTACACTACAATTACGTTTAGAAAACACAATATCAATCGCTTTAGTAACAGTTATCGCCATTATGGAGTATCAAGGCGAAGATTTCTTTAATTTTGCCTTACTTCGCTTTGCGACGATTATGACGGGAATTATTGCGGCTTCACTTGTAAATTTAGTATTTATGCCGCCAAAATACGAAACAAAGCTTTATCATCGTATCGTTGATAATACAGAAGAGATTGTGAAATGGATTCGAATGAATAGCAGGCAAGCTTCTGATTTTACAACGTTAAAAACTGATATTGATCGTATGAAAGAAAAAATGATTAAACTAAACCATTACTATTTGCTGTATAAAGAAGAAAGAAGCTACACGAAAAAAGTAAAATTCGCAAAAATTCGTAAGCTCGTTTTATTCAGACAAATGTTAGCGACAACAAGCCGTGCTTTAAGTACGTTAAAATCATTACATCGTACTGAAAATGAACTGCGCTATATGCCAGAAGAATTTCAGGAATCTATCCAAAATGAACTTGACTCATTAACGCATTATCATGAACAAGTTTTATTAAAATTTATTGGTAAAGCAAAGAAACAACAATCCGTTGAAATGCTTGATGAAGTTGAAACAGGTAAACAAGAATTAATTGATATCTTTATGGATTATCAAAACAAAGATGATGAGGAAGCATATAAAACATGGCTGCATCTCTTCCCTCTTATTTCTTCAATTATTAACTATAGTGAAGAAGTAGAGCATTTAGATTTACTTGTGGATAGCTTCTACACATACCATAAACCAGAAACAGAACTCAAAATCGACGATAAAAAAGAAGACGAATAAAAAACAGCTCCTTTTACGCTAAAGGAGCTGTTTCTGTTATGTGCTGAAGCTGATACAAATTGTAATAAAATCCTCTTTTTTTCATTAACTCTTCATGAGAACCCGTTTCTTTAATTTCGCCATCTTCAATGTAAATAATTGTATCGACATGTGTAATGGTCGCTAATCGATGTGCAATTATAATCGTCGTCCGATCAGCGGCTAACGTTTGAAGTGCCTCTTGAATATACCGTTCATTTTCTAAATCTAAAGCAGAAGTTGCTTCATCTAATATAAGTAATGATGGATTCTTCAGAAACACTCGTGCAATCGCTACACGTTGCCTTTGCCCGCCTGATAACTTTACACCACGTTCCCCAACGACAGTATTATAACCATCTGGTAACTCTATAATAAAATCATGAATTTGCGCAGCTTTGGCAGCTGAGATCACTTCTTCCTCTTTAGCTTCAGGATTTCCATATAAAATATTAGCGCCGATTGTATCGCTAAATAATAAATTATCTTGCAGTACAATTCCAATATGACTACGTAAATTTCTCATATCATACTCTCTTACATCTATCCCATCTACATAAACTGAGCCCGAAGAAACATCATAGAAACGTGGAATTAAACTAGCAAGAGATGACTTTCCTCCTCCGCTCGCTCCGACAAGCGCTATCTTCTCTCCTGCCTGCATAGTTAATGACAGGTTATGTAGTATCTCTTTTTCATCTGCATTATAACGAAAAGAAACATTATCAAATATAACTTCCCCATTTAATTTTTTCGTTTGTACCGCACTTGGTACATTAACAATATCGTACTTTTCATCTAACAGTTCAAAAACTCGATCCATCGATGCGAAAGACTGCGTTAATGTTGTAGATGAATTAACAAGACGACGGAGCGGACTATATAAACTATCCATATATCCGACAAAGGCCACCATAGTCCCTAGCGTTAACTGCCCCTGAATCACTTCATATGCTGCAAAACCGATCACAAGTAACGGACCTAAATCTGTTAACGTATTTACTGCCGAAAATGTCCTTGCAGTCCAACTCGTATGCGTTAACGCTTTCGTTAAAAATTCATTATTTCTTTTTTCAAACTGCTTACCCTCATACTCTTCTAATGCAAAACTACGTGTCACTTGCATCCCTTGAATACGTTCATGTAAATACCCTTGCATCGTTGCTAATGCTTGTGAACGCTCTTTCGTCAATTTTCGAAGACGCCCGAAAAAATATTTCACTGCCACTACATAAATAGGTAAAATTAATAGCGCAACAAATGTTAATTTTACATTCATAGAAAACATAACAATAATAGCAATAGCAATTGTTGCTGTATCTAACCAAACATTCATCAAACCAGTAATTACAAAGTCCTTCGTTTGTTCTACATCATGAATGACACGTGAAATAATCTCCCCTGTTTTCGTATTCGAATAATAGCGTAAACTCAACTTTTGTAAATGACCAAAAATATGCTTTCGCAAATCATATAGTATTGTATTTGCGATGCGCTGTGCGAAATATTGACGATAATATTCAATTGGCGGTCTTAAGACTGCAAAAATAAAAAAAGCAATCCCAACGGCTGTTACTAATTGGGATGTTTTATCTTGAAGTGACCCTCCGCCTTGAATTACATCATCGATAATATATTTTAATAACCACGGCATAATAAGCGGGATACCAAACTTTACTAGACCAATCATAATCGTAATAGCAATAAGCCATCGATATGGTTTAACAAATTGTAAATATCTTTTTATACCTTGCACATAATCCCCCCTCTAATAGGACAAACCTGCCGGGAAATCCCCTGCAGGTTTGTTTTAATTTCTGTACATTAAATATCTTTCGTACCACATATCTACGAAATCCGGTGCGAATGGACCTTTTCTTTGATGAATCCACTGTGTTAAATGTGCTACATTCCGTTTTAAAATGGTATCAATAACAGGTGGATACTGCATAATTTGACTATGTTTTTCATACTCATCTTCATCTAAAAGCGTATATGTCATATCTGGATACACTTTAATATCTAAATCATAATCAATGTACTTCAATGCTTCAGAATCATATGCAAAAGGTGAGCTTAAATTACAATAATAATATACTCCCTCTTCCCTTAGCATCCCAATCACATTAAACCAATAATTGGCATGAAAGTAACAAATCGCTGGTTCACGAGTAACCCATGTTCGGCCATCTGATTCTGTCACTACTGTACGATCATTCGCTCCGATCACAAGACTCTGTGTCCCTTTTAAAATCGTTGTCTCTTCCCACATTCTATGAATGGAGCCGTTATGTTTATAACTATGTATTTGTACTTTTTCTCCTTCTTTGGGAAATCCCATATATGCTCCCTTCTTTCAACTGTAAATGCCCTCCTTAAGTTGCCTCAACTACTTTTTGAACTGCATTCACTTTTTTTCTATTATAACTTTTTTGTCGAAATTTTAAAACTAAAGTGACAAGGCTCTATTTTCACAATGAATAACCCATCCTCTTAGGAGATGCGAACTTCCGCTATATTACTTGTAAAGTGAACCTTTAATCAAAGGTAGTTCCAGCTCCAATGGTTATTGGTACACACCAATCAGGATAATAGAAAAAGCCCTTCCTTATTTCCACGTAAAGAAGGACCTTTCACCTGAAGACAACAGTATATCTTATCCTAAATTTGAAATCATTTTTTCAGTTTCAAAAGATTTAATTACGCTATTCGTTTGCTTTTCGAATTTTTCATGCAGCAACTTCAATGCTATTTCTGTTCTATATATTTCTTGGCGAATAAAATGTAATTCTTTTTTATCGCACATATCTCTTTCACTCATTTCGATTTGCTGATACTTCTCTAGATGTGATTGTAACTTTAACAACTCATCCATCGTTTCCAATTGCTCCCCTACCAACTTATCAAAATCGTTCATCACTTACCCCCTTTTAAATTCCTATTACATATTTCTAATCGTGAACTTATTTCTCCTTTGACTACATTTGTTGACTTATTAGAAGTTATGTCGTTCACTTTCTTTTCATTACAATGACCCGCACACAAAGAAAACACTTCTCTTGAATTAGAGAAGTGTTTTTCTTTCATTACTGATTTGAGCTAGAAGATTGTGAATTTTTTGCAGCTGATTTTGCATTTTGTTTTTGCACAGAATGCACATCTGTTTCAGTTGCAAACTCTGTACCATAACTAGCATTTGCACTTTGAGCCGCAGAAGCTTGTGCTTTCTGTGCCTCTGATTGTGCGTTTGCTTGTTTTACTGCTTGTACATTCGTTTCAGTTGCAAATTCTGTACCATAGTTAGCATTTGTACTTTGAATGCTAGCACCAGAAGTTGCCTTATTATAACCTTGTTGTTTTTTACTCATCTTTCTCACCTCCACAATAAATAATGTAACCAATCTATCTAGAAACTATCCGTAATTTTCTTTTTTATAATTTCCGCATATATCTCTTATCACTCATTCAAACTACATATGATGGAGGTGGAAATATGTATACTGGACGTGATATGACTGAGCTAACTATGATTTCCAAAAATGAATGGAACAAGGATGAATTAGCTCATTTTCATCATTCATTTCAGCAAATTATGCCTTACTTAAACGTAGAGGGACAAACAATCTATAAAGAAATTGTGAAAGAAATTGAGTCACGGGGCGGATTATAAAAGCGCGATTTTTTAAACTCAGAGTACAAAATTATTTTCAATAAAAAAACGTGTTCCAAAATTCTAGAACACGTTTTTTCTATTTATTGCATTGTAATTTTCTCAACACAATTCTCATAAATAGTACGATGTGACTTCGAGAAAGGTAATTGTTCAAATGCTTCTTTCGATACAAATTTCAATGTATCTGTTTCCACAATATCACCGGTTACTTTTCCGTAAAATATGAATATATCCCAAGTACGATGCGTAAAAGTATGCTGTACATTCATTGCGTATTCATCAATGGAAACCGAGAGCTCAAATTTTTCTTTCATATAATCTGTAAGCTGCTCCTTTTGATTTCGAATCCCTTCGCCAAGTTCAACATTCGGGAATTCCCACATATTAGCTAATAACCCTGTACTTGGACGTTGATTAATTACATAGCGACCATCTTCAGTTTGAAGTACCCCCGCAACAAGAGGTACCATTGTAGGCGCTTTTGCTTTACTTTTTACTGGTAATTCCTTTTGAACACCCTCAGCATATCCTCGGCAATGCTCACGTACAGGACACAGTAAGCAAGATGGATTTTTCGGAATACAAATCAATGCCCCTAATTCCATCAAACCTTGATTAAAATAAGATGGGTTTTCTACCGAAATAATTTCACGCACAATCTCTTCAAACACTTTTCTAGTCTTTGGTTTTGCGATATCATCCCACACCGATAAAATGCGAGATAATACACGCATAACATTCCCATCAACTGCCGGCTCTGGTATACCATATGCAATGCTTAAAATGGCACCTTTTGTATATGGTCCCACTCCTTTTAATTTTTCAATTTTCTTTACATCGCTTGGTACTTTCCCGCCGTATACTTCTTTTACTTCTTTTACTGCTGCATGTAAATTTCTTGCTCTAGAATAATACCCTAAGCCTTCCCACGCCTTTAATACTTCTTCATCAGCAGCATTCGCTAACACTTCAAGTGTAGGAAACTTCCCCATAAAATTTGCGTAATATGGTTTTACAGCTTCTACCCTTGTTTGCTGTAACATAATTTCCGAAACCCAAACGCGGTATGGATCTTTATTTTTTCGCCACGGTAAGTCGCGTTGCTCTTTTTCAAACCAACCAATTAAATCATTTTGAAACTGCTCTATGTTAAAATTATTTAATATTTCAAGTGTCAAACTTGATCCCCCTCATTTTTTTGCATATAAGTACTATTATAAAGATTTTAGGAAAAAATTTAAGTAAGACGACATAGGAAATAGAAGGCAAAGGACTTGAGATATCGAATAAAAAGAGTTACATTAATAAAAAACGGAGGTGGATTTCTATGGACACAGCCACTCACCTTGTTATGGGCGTTACTCTAGGCAGTTTGGCGACGTTAGATCCAGCCATAGCACAAAGTGATATTGGACCACAAGCAGTTATGCTTGCTACAATTGCCGGTTCCAACATTCCTGACATCGATACAGTTTTAAAATTGCGTAATAACGCTAAATATATAAGAAATCATCGCGGGATTACTCATTCCATTCCTGCAGTGATTCTTTGGTCGTTCCTTATAAGTGGCATCTCTTTCATCTTCTTTTCAGATGCTCCATATCTCCATCTACTACTTTGGTCATTTATCGCCGTCTTTCTTCACGTCTTTGTCGATATTTTCAATGCCTACGGTACACAGGCATTACGGCCCTTCACAAAAAAATGGGTCGCACTCGGCATAATTAATACATTTGATACTGTCATTTTCTTTATTCATATGCTTGCGATTGCTTGTATGCTTGTAGGTTCCCATAAAGGGTATACCGCTTTAGCAGCTTATATATTAATGATTGTTTACTATATCGGCCGCGTTATGATGCATCGAAATATTAAAAGTGTAGTAAACAAACGGTTCAAAAATGTAGAGAAAGTAATTATTTCTCCTTCTTATAAATTTTATCATTACCATTTAGCCGTCGTTACAACTGAACATTACTACGTCGCAAGATGGCACCGTGGTAACATCCTTGTATACGATAAATTTGATCGCGTACCGTTCCCAAATACTCCCATTATGCAAGCTGCTGTGCGAGATGAGAATATATCCGCTTTCTTATCTTTCTCACCTGTATATCGCTGGGATATTTTCGATTATGATAACTATTATGAGGTTCGGTTCATTGATTTGCGGTATCGAAGTAAAGATTATTATCCATTCGTCGCAATCGTTCAGCTCGATCAAAATTTTAATATTATTAGTTCCTATACAGGGTGGATTTTTAGTGAAGAAAAACTTCGAAAAAAACTGGAATTACTTCCACATTAAAAAAAGCGACTTAAGTCGCTTTTTTTAATGTTTCAAATGATCTTCCTGATTAATCAAGTGGCTATATTTCGGATTATTTGTACGCATTTCATGAAGGCGTACTCCATGATTATTAATCCAAGTTCGTACCACTTGTTCAGTCATTTCATCCCCTTGATAACGACCTGATTTCGCATAAGTTGTTTGAAAGTCCTCCCACAATAATTCAACCCATGCACGAGCTTGTGCATAAGAAAGGTTGTCATTCTTATCTAATAATTCTTTCGCTAATGTTTCATAAATATCGTTCATGTTGTAATCTCCTTTTACCTATTTATTCCTTCGTTTCTAAAGGATAGTTTCTTCTATTTTGCACATTCTATAATTGATACTTCTTAAAGAGGTATCAACTGATGATGAGGAGGGCGTTCGTAATGGGTAAACAAGCCGAATTTTGGTCTGAGTCAAAAAACAACAGCAAAATCGATGGTCAGCCGAAAGCGAAATCACGCTTCGCTTCGAAACGACCTAACGGCACAATTAACACGCACCCACAAGAACGTATGCGTGCTGCAAATCAGCAGGAAGAGTAGTACAAATTAAATTAACTTCCTACACGAGGTGATAAAGATGAGCTACCGTGATCGCTTAGATAGTCGTTCTGAATTATTTAACCATACGTGGACTCGTCCGAAACATGCAAAAGCGCAAGTTAACGGACAGACGCAACAGACCCAGTCTCTCATTATATTGGCAAACGAATGTAAAAAACGCCAATTTTAGGTTCTCCTATCTCCTTTAACGCCTACCAAAGATGAAAACCAGAGAGATATTCGCTCTCTGGTTTTTATTTTTCTTGCAATAAAGAAATTGGTATTCCAATCTCTTCATTATCATTTTGCTTATGTCCCCAAGCAAATACCCCATTGAAATACGTAATTTTAAATAATATACCAGGTTCTTCTACTAATTCATATGTCTCACCAATATGGAATTTGTTTATATCAGTCATATAGGCACGAGCCATTGCCATTTTTCTCATTAATACATCGAACTCATTCACAATTCCAAGTTGCTCAGCCTTTATTGCTTGCTCCTTCAAAACCCCAATTTCTTCCCTTAACTCATGTGGTGTCATTTCACTGTAGCGTTTTGGCATATTCATCCTATTCCCTCATCCCTCTTCACGTTTCAGTTGCAAAAATATCTCTATCTCATCAATAGAGAATCCTTTTCGATATAACGCTTGTTTCATCTTACTTTCGAATGTCCATCCATCATACTTCTTATATTTCTCATAATATTTATTCCCATGATAGTGTAACGCTTCTTGTTGCTGTTCGTCATCTTTTTCGTCTTTCAATTCTTCCAGACAAATTTGAATCACATCTCTAGAATATCCTTTACGAACCAGCATTTCATCTAACTTTAGCTTCATTTGTAAAAATGAATGCTTTTGATAAGATCTTTTCTTCTTTTCTATAAGAATCGAAGCATTTTCAAATTGCTTTTCTTTTGGATACTCTTGTAAACTATGTGTAATGACTACATCTTGAACACCTTTACTTAACAGCTCTCTTCTGATAACAGTTGGACCTTTTCGATTCACATTACTTTGCGTTCGCGTATATAAAATAGCGTACTCTTTATCATTAATATATCGGTCATGTAATAATTTCGAAACGACTTCAGAGATGATGGCCTGTCCCACTTCTTTTTTTCGTAAAAAATCTTCTATTTCTTGTTTCGTTCTCATTTGATAGGATAAATAGGAAATTGCTTGTAAATATGCTTTTTGCACCTCTTCATTGTACAAAATATTTCCTAACTCTATTTCATCAATTTCTAAGCCCTTTTGTAACCCGTGTTTTATTAAGATTACTTGATTCACACTAAATCCGTACTCTTCACCTTGACCTTGACCTTTATCAATATAAATATTAAATCGTTCTTTCGATCGTTTTTGTACTTCTATTTTTGTAATGACAGCCATACTCTCACCTCTCTATTATTTTAACATAGTCGAGGAACATTTTTTCTTTTCAAGAATATATATAAGAAGGAGGAAATGATTGTGAAAATTGCAATTTCTGGTGGCACTGGTTTTATTGGTAAATACCTTTCTACTTTTTTTATCGAAAAAGGATATAATGTCTACATTCTTACTCGAAAAAGAGCTACTGGAACTTCAACCTCAAATCTGCAATACGTATACTGGACACCAGATTTACCTACCTTCCCCCTCTCCTCAATCGATATAGTCATTAATCTAGCTGGAGAGTCTATTAATAGTAGATGGACAAAGAAACAAAAAGAAGAAATTTTAAACAGTAGAATTCAAACAACAAAAGGTCTCATTAAACAATTCCAAGCACTCGACACAAAACCACATACATTTATTAACGCAAGTGCTATTGGATACTACGGAACATCTGAAACAGAATCTTTTACCGAGCAGCAAGAAACTCCCGGAAATGATTTTTTAGCAGAAACAGTATTTTTATGGGAGCAAGAAGCATCTAAAGCACGTTCTCTTGGAATAAGAACAATCTATTCCAGATTTGGAGTCGTATTAGGTGCAGACGGAGGAGCCTTTCCAAAAATGCTACTCCCTTATCAATTTTATATCGGAGGTACAATTGGATCTGGAAACCAGTGGTTGTCATGGATTCATATAGACGATGTCGTTCGTATGTTTGATTTCATCATACACAAAGAAGAAATTGACGGACCTCTTAATATTACAGCCCCAACACCTATAAGAATGAAGGAGTTTGGAGAAAACATTGCCAATGTCATAGGAAAACCTCATTGGCTACCTGTCCCTTCATTTATGCTTCAAGCTTTATTTGGTGAGATGAGTATACTTGTACTAGAAGGGCAACATGTATTACCTATTAAGGCGATTGAACATGGGTATCAATACACATTTCCGACAGTAAACCATGCATTACAAAATATACTTTCGCATACAATGTAGTACCTCTAAAATACAGTTTTACGGGGAGTTTATCCTCTCCAAAATTTTCATTTTCTAGGATTCGGAGCATCGCTATACGAATAACCTTCCAGTTGCTTTGTCTTAACATTAGCATTTCGAAGTAACAGAAATGAGGTACCTATGAAAACATTGCTCAAACAAGCCATTGTATATCCTATTACCTCCCAAAAGTTCCAAGGGGATGTACTCGTTACAGGAGAACGAATCACCGAGGTCAAACCTTTTATTCAGCCTACTCAAGATATGACCGTTATAGATGCGCGAGCTCTTCATCTCTTACCTGGATTTATTGATGTCCATACTCACCTTGGTCTCTATGATGAAGGCACTGGTTGGGCTGGCAATGATGCAAATGAAACATCTGAAGTTTCAACACCACATATCCGTTCTTTAGACGGAATCCACCCTTTTGATATTGCGTTTCAGGACGCTGTACAAAATGGAATTACAACTGTTCACGTTATGCCTGGAAGTCAAAATATTATCGGGGGTACTACTTGTGTAATAAAAACAGCTGGAACTTGTATTGATCATATGATTATTCAAGAACCTGCTGGTTTAAAGATTGCCTTTGGAGAAAATCCTAAAAAGGTCCATAGTAATGGTACAAAAGAATCCATAACACGTATGGGGATTATGGGATTACTTCGGGAATCATTCTATGAAGCACAGCACTACGGGCATGAAGCTGATTTTCGAATGCTCCCTATTTTAAAAGCACTTCGCCGCGAAATACCCGTACGTATCCACGCTCATCGGGCAGATGATATTAGCTCTGCTCTACGCTTTGCAACAGAATTCAATCTTGATTTACGTATTGAACATTGTACAGAAGGACACTTTATTGTTGAAGAGCTTTCGAAACACAATTTGAAGGTTTCCGTTGGCCCCACTCTTACACGCCGTTCTAAAATCGAACTAAAAAACAAAACATGGGATACTTACCATATATTATCAAAAAATGGAGTGGAAGTTTCGATAACAACAGATCATCCTTATACACCAATTCAATATTTAAATGTTTGTGCTGCTGTCGCAGTAAGAGAAGGATTAGACGAGAAAACTGCATTAGAAGGCATTACTATATTTCCGGCGCGAAATTTGCGCTTAGAGGATAGAATTGGAAGCATTGAGGTTGGGAAAGACGCTGATCTCGTGTTATGGACTCATCATCCTTTCCATTATTTAGCCAAGCCTGTACTAACTATGATTGATGGAAAAATAATTTACAAAAAAAATAAAAAAAACTAGTTTATTTTTTTGACTAGATAAAGTATTATACGATTATAAACTGAATGAAACCATAATCAATTTGTGTCGTGATTATCATTTTCAAATTGATGAATGGGGAAGGCAAATGGTGCGCCACCAGCGTTATAAACTGGTTCTAGTGGGTTCGATTCCCACCCCGAAATTTTTTAAAGATTTATATAAAAATTTCGAGGGTGGGGTGTTTTTTCGTCATGCTACCCTCGTGTGAGGAGGAGTTAGAATGTTGAAAAAACGCGACTTACACGACAGCCACGTTCTATACGAGTTAATGGTGGATCCAGCTGTCTTCCCTTTTGTGCGTCAAAAGGCTTATTCTTATGAAGAATATTTATTTTTAACAAAACAAACAATTGAAGCTGAAGAGCGTGGGGAATTGATTTCACGCACAATTTTAGATGAATGGGGTAACCCTATCGGAACAATTACTTTATTTGATGTGCAAGAAAAAGCCGGATTCCTTGGAACATGGCTTGGTAAACCTTATCATGGAAAAGGATATAATAAATTAGCAAAAGATTCATTCTTTAGCGAACTTTTCTATGAATTAGATATTGAAACAATTTTTATGCGCATTCGTAAAATAAATATTCGTTCTATTAAAGCTGCAGAAAAACTACAATATGTAAATCTAGCAAACGAAACAAGAAAAGCCGTTTATGATGAAATTAACGCGAATGAAGAAGTATATAACTTATACGAAATTCCAAAAGATCAATATACACTTGCTACAATGCGAGATACAACATTCCAAGATGCACATCAATTAAAAGAGGCATAATCTAAATTTTTAGAAATAATAATTAATCATTAACATTTTGACATACATGTATATCACCCTATGTCTTTGGAAACGATAGATAGTGACTTTAAGACACGAGGTGATTTGTAATGGATAAAAAGAAACGTGATAAAGCAAAAAACACATTATCTAGTACACAAGAGGTTCTCTACCAACGAGAATTTCGAAAAGCAGATCGTGCAGCGGGTTATCGCTCGAAAAGTATTTAAAGTGAGAATGAAGAATTAGAAGTTTTCCCCCCTAATTCTTCATTCTCATTACATATTTTTCTAATTGATAGGATACACAAAAAGGTTCCTTATAAATAAGGAACCTTTTTGTGTGGATAACTTTATCCACACATTTTATATAATTGTTGATAAATTCTGTGAATTACTCACAGGTTTATATATTGCAATGGATATCAAACGTTAGAATTGTGGATATTTTTCTAAAAATTGTGGACAATGTGGATATAGTTGTTAATATTCCGACTTTACCGTTTAATGAAAGCGCAATCTCTTTTGTGGATAAGTTACTATTGTATCTAAAAAACCCTCTTTAAACATATAAAAGAGGGTTTCATATTAAGTAAACGATTCTGCAAGAGCAGGTGATTTAATAGGTATATGATTCGGTTCTGCATGATTTTCTGCCAAAATTGCATCTACAATATGACCGGCTGGCTCCGGATGATAAATACTTTTCATTGCTTCTTTCATTTGGAGAAGCTTCATATCATCTTGTAATAACGCCTCTGTTTTTGCAAAAACCTCACTATCATCACGAATTACAACTGCTGCTCCTTTTCTTTCAAAGTACATCGCATTTTCATTTTCTTGTCCTGGAACAGGCTTATATAAAATGACAGGTACTTGCAACGCTGCTGCTTCGCTTAACGTAATACCGCCTGGCTTCGTGATCATACAAGAAGTAACACGGAATAATTCATCAATATTTTCAACATAACCAAATACTTTTAATGAATCAGAATTTTTTTCCTGTATCCCTAATAAATCCTGTTTTAAAGCTTCATTTTTCCCACAAACGACAACTACTTGTAAATTAGGCACTGACATAAATGACTGGCATAGTTCTTTTACACTTCCTAATACCCCATGAGCACCTGCTACAATTAGTAAAATCTTTTTATTCTTACATAACTGATATTTATTATATATAATGTCTGGACTTATCTTTAGCTCAAAACTACTACGAATCGGAATTCCAGTTTCAACAATTTGCTCAGCAGGCACACCAATATCAATCATAACTTTTTTCACATGATCAGTTGCTACAAAATAACGATCTACTTCCCGATGAATCCATATTTTGTGCACGCAAAAATCTGTTAATACATTATAAACAGGAATTGAAATACCTATTTGTTTTTTTAGTTCTGGTACAGCGATAATTGGAAAAGTATTAATAACAATGTCTGGTTTCTCAGCTTGCAAAAGCGATTTCAAACGTTTTCTTCCAAAATTCGCATACCAAGATGCTATTTTCTTATCATAAATTTTTTCTACACCGTAATAAAACAAGCGATATAATTCTTTTCCTATTGTATAACTTTTTAAATATAAGTATTTTGTAATATCGGTTATAACTGGATGTGATTCTCCAAACAAATCACATACAATTACATCTTCGATTCCTTTTTGGCGAAATGTTTGCTCTAATGTTTTCGCTACTTGCACATGACCGTTACCGTAATGTGCAGTTAATATTAAAACCTTGGGGTTTTTTATCAAACAAATCCACTCCTAGCTTATTGTCTCTCCATATTGCATATACGACAATAGGAAAAACATTTTCCTTAAAAACTACATAAACAGATTCTAATATTTCACTTTCAGCTATGTACCTGTCGTGGATATGCAAAGCATATAAGATTGACCCCTTAATCCTATCTGTGCTCATATCTTTACATTATACTTTCCTATAAGAGCTTTCGCAATAACTTACAAATGTTCTCTATTCCATGATACTCACTCTTTTACTTCTTAATTCTTTTTACTATTTTGATTTCCCTTTACATTTATGTAAATTTCTCCACTTATTCCTTACAAAAATATGTATATTCTATTTTCAGTATACTCTTTTCTCAATATATACTCTAGGTTTTATTGTAAAGAAAACAAAAAGCCTAATCCAATATTTGGATTAGACTGCCTGTAAAATATGTCTCGCTTGTTCTATATTTTTTTCAGTAGGTGGTTCTACATTTGCAAGTGGATATTTATGTCCAAGCGCCTCCCATTTATATACACCAAGCTTATGATATGGTAGCACTTCAACTTTCTGAACATTAGACAGACTTTGAATAAAGCTAGATAATTTTTGTAAATCCTCTTCATTATCAGTAATACCAGGAACTAATACGTGTCGTACCCAAATCGGTTTATTTTTATCCGATAAATAACGAGCAAATTGTAAAATATGTTCATTTGGTTTTCCTGTTAATTTACGATGCTTTTTGGAATCGATATGTTTCAAATCCAATAAAACTAAATCTGTATAATCCATTAAAATATCTAGCTTATTTTGGAATTCTGGTTCCTCAGAATAACAACCACCAGAAGAATCGATTGTTGTATGGATACCAGCTTCTTTACACTTTTTAAACAACTCAATTAAGAAATCTAGCTGTAATAGTGGCTCTCCACCGCTAACTGTTATACCGCCTCCAGAAGCTTCAATAAATGGAAGGTAACATGTCACATCCTGCATCACTTCTTCAACTGTTATTTCTTTACCTTTACCGATCTCCCATGTATCAGCATTATGACAATATTGACAACGTAATAAACACCCTTGTGTAAATATGACATAACGAATACCTGGGCCATCAACAGTACCACAAGACTCTACAGAATGTATTCTTCCTTTTACCATGTTACTTCCTCCTTTATTGAAACAGCCTCCCTCCGCTATATATTAAAAGCGGAGGAACACTTTTTTTACTTACATGCTTTCATGCATTGTACGGTTAATTACATCAATTTGTTGTTCACGAGTTAATTTAATAAAGTTAACAGCGTAACCAGATACACGAATTGTTAATTGTGGATATTTTTCAGGGTGCTCCATTGCATCCATTAAAGTTTCACGATTAAATACGTTAATATTTAAGTGATGTCCTTCTTTTATTGCATACCCATCAAGCATAGATACTAAGTTGCGTACTTGTACATCATCTTCTTTACCAAGTGCTTTTGGAATAATAGAGAATGTATTAGAAATACCATCTTGTGCATCTTCGTATGGTAATTTAGCTACAGATAATAATGATGCTAATGCACCTTTCGTATCACGGCCATGCATTGGGTTTGCACCTGGTGCAAATGGTTCTCCAGTACGGCGACCATCTGGAGTGTTACCAGTTTTCTTACCGTATACAACGTTAGAAGTAATCGTTAAGATTGACATTGTATGAACAGAATTTCTATATGTTTTATGTTTACGAAGTTTATTCATAAATGTTTTCACAAGATTTACTGCGATTTCATCTACACGATCATCGTTGTTACCGTATTTAGGGAAATCTCCTTCGATTTCAAAGTCCACTGCAATACCATTTTCATCACGAATTGGTTTTACTTTTGCGTATTTAATTGCACTTAAAGAGTCTGCTACTACAGATAGACCCGCGATACCTGTTGCCATTGTACGAAGAACATTTGTATCATGAAGTGCCATTTCAATACGTTCATAGCTATATTTATCGTGCATGTAGTGGATAACATTTAATGTGTTTAAATATAGACCTGCTAACCATTCCATTGTCATATCAAACTTGTGCATAACTTCTTCATAATCTAATACTTCAGAAGTAATTGGTGCGTATTCAGGACCAACTTGTGCTTTTGACTTTTCATCTTTACCACCGTTAACCGCATATAGTAATGCTTTTGCTAAGTTTGCACGTGCCCCGAAGAACTGCATTTGTTTACCGATTCTCATTGCAGATACACAACAAGCAATACCGTAGTCATCACCATAGTCTGGACGCATAATGTCATCATTTTCGTATTGAATTGCTGATGTTTTAATAGACATTTTCGCACAGTAGTTTTTAAAGTTTTGCGGTAATTGTTTAGACCAAAGAACTGTTAAGTTTGGTTCTGGTGCTGGTCCTAAATTATCTAATGTATGCAAGAAACGGAATGAGTTCTTCGTTACTAACGGACGACCATCTAACGCCATACCACCGATAGATTCAGTTACCCAAGTTGGATCACCAGAGAATAATTCATTATAATCAGGTGTTCTTGCGAATTTCACAAGACGTAGTTTCATAATGAAGTGATCCACAATTTCTTGTACTTCTTCTTCTGTTAAAGTACCATTTGCTAAATCTCTTTCAATGTAAATATCTAAGAATGTAGAAGTACGTCCAAGACTCATTGCAGCTCCGTTTTGCTCTTTAATCGCTGCCAGGTATGCGAAGTATAACCATTGGAATGCTTCTTGTGTATTTGTAGCTGGCTTAGAAATATCGAATCCATGAGAAGCGGCCATCTGTTTTAACTCTTGAAGTGCACGCATTTGCTCAGATAATTCTTCGCGTAAACGCATTGTCTCTTCGCTCATTACACCGCCAGTTAAATTAAAATCAGCTTTTTTCGCTTCAATTAAATGATCTATACCATATAATGCTACGCGGCGATAATCACCGATAATACGTCCACGTCCGTATGCATCTGGTAGACCAGTAATAACGCCTGATTTACGAGCCGCTTTCATTTCTGGTGTATATGCATCAAATACACCTTGGTTATGAGTTTTACGCCAGTCTCTGAAAATCTTACTAAGTTCTTTATCCATTTCGTATCCATAAGATTCACAAGCTTGTTCCGCCATACGAATACCACCATATGGTTGTAAAGAACGTTTAAATGGTTTATCAGTTTGGAAACCGACTACTTTTTCAATATCTTTATTTAAATATCCTGGTTCATGTGATGTAATAGAAGAAACAATTTTTGTATCCATATCAAGAACGCCACCGTTTTCACGTTCTTTCGTTGTTAAATCCATTACTTGATCCCAAAGTTGTTTCGTTGCTTCAGTTGCTCCCGCTAAGAAAGATTCGTCTCCTTCAAAAACGTTTACATTATTTAAAATGAAATCGCGAACATCAATCTCTGCTTTCCATTTTTCACCTTTAAAGTTTTCCCATGCGTTTTTAACATTTTCTAATACTTGAGTCATCCTAATCTCCTCCATTTTTGATTAGTACAGGACTAAGATTTTTTATATAACAGCTTACACACTTAGAATACTACTTTTTTACGAAAGTGAACGAAATAGTTGTGACATGTTTGTGAAACGTTGAGCAAACTACTATATACATAGTGTTAACTTCATTTAAAAGTCTTGAAAATTAACCCTTTTCTTAATTGTATTTTTGGGGTACCCTTATATACGAGTCCTATTTTGTAATATAAGAATAATATCCATTGTAGAGCTGTAATACTCTTATCTCCTAATCTGTTATATTTTTTATAACAGAACAAAAAAGTGTACATATGTTGTACACTTTTTTTGTGATAGGTAAGGCATACATTTTCTAGAACATATTCATTATTTTTGTATTACATTAATTAATAATCTTGGATGTATTTCCTCAGCACGAAAAAAAGGCTATCCAAAAGGACAGCCTTCTACACTTCTATATTTCGCAACATCGTATAGATGTCGTTATTCACTTTACCAAATGATTTAATGTTGTTTTGAATATTAGATAATAAAACAACATATACACTTCCATTTTTACTAAATCCATTTAAACAATTCCAACCTGGCATTACACCGTGATTCGAATAACTTCCCGGATCGACATACCATCCGAACCCGTAATCTTTTTTCACAGCTGTAAACATTTGATCATAACTTTCTTTAGAAATTAGCTTTCCAGAGTACAACGCTTCATTAAATAAATATAAATCATGCGCACTCGTATATATATCACCACAACCATATAGTTGTGACATGCTCGGAATATTAGGTGTTGTCATATTGTTATTTACTATTTTATAACCCGTTGATGGGAACCTAGTTTGTTCTAACTCTTTACCAAAGCCAGAATGTTTCATACCCGCAGTAGCAAAAATATGCTGTTTAATATATTCTTCTAACGGTTGTCCACTTACTTTCTCAGCAATGTAAGCGAGTATAGAATAGTTCGAATCGGAATACTTCCATTTCTCTCCTGGACTCCCAATACGCTTTTGGTTTCCTATCCGCTTTATCAATTCTTCATGAGGAATATCCTCTGTTCCTTGCTCATATTCAGGAATTCCTGATGTATGTGTTAGTAAATGTTTTAACTGGATACTACTACCTTGAGGGAAATCTGGAATATACTTTGCAATCGTATCTTCTACTTGTAATTTATTTTGATCTTTCAATTGCATAATAGCAGTCGCTACAAATGCCTTAGAAATAGAACCAATATAAAAAGTTGTCTCTGAATTATTCGGTACTTGCTTCTCTTTATTTGCCATACCGTATCCTTTATTCAAAAGAACTTTTCCGTTCTTCACAATAACTGCTGTCCCACTAAATCCTGTGTTTTGTAAATATTGATCCAATTGAGCGTTTTCATTAATTTCTTGAGGTGGTCCCTCAGCAGGCTCCTCTATAGCTTGCGCTTGCTTCAATTGTTCTTCCTGCTCTTTTTGTTTTTGTGCTTCTTGCTTCTTTTTTTCTTCTTCTTTCTTTTCTAGCTCTTCTTGTTTTTTCATTTCTGCTGCAGCTTTTAAAGTTTCTTCTTTCTTATTATGCGCAACAATTTTTGTATACATGAAATATACAATTGAAAATAGTAAGACGAAAATGATTGTTCTTTTTATGTATACAATCGGCCGACGTGCTTTTCCATTCGTATTATTTTTTTCCTGATCCATGATTACTTTTTTCCCCTTATTTACCGATAATTTAATTCCACTACACAAGATTCATTCCGGATCTTTTTCATAGATTCGTGACACTCTATTCTATATCATCCCTACTTTATCACGCACTGAACATATTACCAACCTATATGTTCAAAAAAGAAAAAGAAAATTTACAAAAGTAAGATTCCCGTTAAATTTCCAACAAAAAAAAGAGGATATCCTCTAAAAAAACTGATGTTATCAATCTTTTTGGATATCCTCTTATTTCATTATTTATACGTGTTTTTTCATATCATCGGCAACAGATTCAACATTTGTACCTACGATAACTTGTACACTTGTGTTACTTAATTTCATAACACCTTTTGCACCAGCACGCTTTAATGCTGCTTCATTTACTTGACCAGCATCTTTCACTTGTAAACGTAGACGTGTTGCACAGTTATCAATAACTGCTAAGTTTTCTTTTCCACCTAAAGCTGCTACGTAAATTTCACCAATTGAACCTGCAACTGGAGCTTCTTCGCCTTCAGCTACTTCCTCTTCATCTTCATCTTCACGACCAGGGGTTTTTAGGTCGAACTTCTTAATTAAGAAGTAGAATACTACAAAGTAAATTGCTGCGTATATTAAACCGATTCCTGCTAATAACAATGGTTTTGTTGCAATACCGAAGTTTAAGAAATAATCGATTGCCCCGGCACTAAATGAGAAACCATCGTGAATGCCAAGTGTTGTTGTAATGAATAGAGACAGACCTGTTAATACAGCATGAATACCGTATAATACTGGTGATAAGAACATGAATGAGAATTCAATTGGTTCTGTAATACCAGTTAAGAATGAAGTTAATGCTAGACCACCTAACATACCTGTAACCATTTTACGTTTTTCTGGTTTAGCCGCCGCAATCATTGCGAAACACGCTGCTGGTAAACCGAACATCATGATCGGGAAGAAACCAGTCATAAACATACCCGCTGATGGATCTTTCGCAAAGAAGCGTGCAATATCACCATGAACGATATCGCCAGCTGCGTTTGTAAAGTCCCCAAGTACGAACCAGAAGTATGTGTTCATTACGTGGTGTAAACCAATTGGAATTAATAAACGGTTTAATAATCCAAATAAACCAGCACCAATTGAACCTAAGTTCACGATACCGTGTGCTACTGCATCAATACCACTTTGAATTGTTGGCCAAATTTGACCAAATACTAATCCTAAAAGAAGCATTACAATTGAAGTAATGATTGGTACGAAACGTTTTCCTGCAAAGAATCCTAACCACTCTGGTAATTTAATCTTATAGAATTTGTTGTACAGTAATCCAGCAACAACCCCAGCGATAATACCACCGAGTATGGCCATATTAATTTTCGGCGTTAACGCCGCTGCTTTTGAAACCTTTGTCATTGTATCTGCTAATTTAGTTGGATCTACTGAACCAACTAAATCTTGAACACTTTTTAATTTATCATTTAGCTCTGCTGCTGAATATGTCTTACTTAGAGCATTCGTTGTATTTTGTAAAACAAGATATCCAATTGCCCCAGCAAGTCCAGCTGCTCCACTACCATCGACAGACAAACCGATTGCAACACCAATTGCAAAAATAAGTGCTAAATTATCAAAAATTGCTGCACCGGCCTGTGCCATAACAGGAATGTTAAATACATCATCTTGCCCTAAACGAAGTAATAATCCTGCTGCTGGTAGTACGGCGATTGGCAGCATTAATGCTTTACCAATACGTTGTAAAAACTGCAACATTTTAGTTCCCCCTATCAAATTTATGAAATCGTTATCATTATAAGTACGCTTTAGAAAACGCTTTCTAATACATAACCATAATAACATATAGTTGTATAGATGTGTAGTTTTTATTTTTGAATTTTTTATGGATAAGTTTTCTATTTCTAGACTGTTATATAAAAGGAAAATTCTCCTTTTCCAATACAAAATAATCGAAACTAAATGTCCACTATAAAGCTTGTAACTTTCGTTTTATCATTCCACTTTTTCATGTTATTATTTATTTCCGAGCATATCGGGAACAGTAAACTTAGTTAATTCGAAATAGGAGCGTTGGTACTATGCAGTGCATTGAAACAAACAACTTACAACAGTTGTTAGAACAAGTAAAACCATATACGAAAAAAGGAAAGCTTGCTACTTATATCCCCGAACTAGGAAATGCAAATCCAGATGATTTAGGGATTGCTATTTTCCATAAAGAAACAGAATATATCCATGCTGGCAACTCACAAACACTATTTACTCTTCAAAGTATTTCCAAAGTGATTACACTGGCACTTGCCCTTTTAGATCGTGGTGAAGAATATGTATTTTCTAAAGTTGGAATGGAACCAACTGGTGATCCATTTAATTCTATTATTAAGTTAGAAACGACAAGTCCTTCCAAACCACTTAATCCCATGATAAATGCAGGAGCATTAGCTATTACAAGCATGTTAGCAGGAAAAGATAACGAAGAAAAAATGGAGCGTATTCTTCATTTTGTACGTGAAATAACAGATAATCCTACTATTAATTATTCTTCCAAAGTTGCCAATTCAGAATTAGAGACTGCTTACTTAAACCGTTCTCTTTGTTATTATATGAAACAAAATGGCATTATCGATTGTGATATTGAGGAACTTATGGATTTATACACTCGTCAATGTGCAGTTGAAGTAAACTGTATCGATTTAGCACGTATTGGCTTAATTTTTGCAATGGATGGATATGATCCATATAAGAAAAAACAAATTATCCCTAAGCATATTACAAAAATCTGTAAAACATTTATGGTTACATGCGGTATGTATAACGAATCTGGTGAATTTGCAATTCGTGTTGGTATCCCTGCAAAAAGTGGTGTAGCTGGTGGTATTTTTGGCTGCGTAAAAGGCGAGATGGGGATTGGCATTTTCGGACCGGCTTTAGACGCAAACGGAAATAGTATCGCTGGTTTTAAAATTCTTGAACTTCTTTCTGCGCAAGAAGGTTGGAGCATTTTTTAATTGAGCGTTCTCCTGCTAATATAGCAGGATTTTTTTTGCGAAAAATTCATTATTACTGCTCATCAAGAACCTTACAAAAACAGTACTGAAAGTTTCTCTTTATTATGCATATTTGCTCCCCCTCCCTGAATAATATAGTACAACCTAGCGCTATGTGTGGAGGTGTAAAAGATGAAACTGATATTTCAAATGGCGAAACAACCTGTTCTTGAAAAAACAATTCTTCTTTTTATATTGAGTATTGTAGAAAGCTTAAAGCTAAAAGTTGTTTCACTCGACGAAGCTCACCGATACATATTCAATTTAGAAGTACTTGAACTATTAATGGATCGAAACATCGATGATCAAGTACTTGAACTTATTCATTTCGGGATGGGACTTGAAGACATTCATCATGTGCTTCCTGAAGAACTTGAGCATACTATCGAGGAATTAAAATGGCTTTGCATTCAAGTGTTAAGTGAATACAGTATGCATGAAGAATCGGAACAATTAATTGAAGATATACGCTAAAAAGCACCTATATAGGTGCTTTTAATGTTTTTTCAAACTATTTTTATACGTTTCAATATTTACTGGTAGCTCTTCCTCTTCTAAAGTATGTTCATTTACATCTTTATGAATGAACGCACCTTTAGGTGGTTGATGATCATGCCCTTTTTTCTTATGATCAAATGCTTTCCCGCGTCCCATACGGATCCCCCCTTTCTTTAAAAGAAATCCGTATTAGTATGGAGAAAAGTACGTCGATATATGCAACCCCTTGCTGTATTTCCAAGGAAATACTCGAATCTTGTTTTCTCTTCTCCTTACAACAACTGATCGATCCCAATAAGAATTAATAACACTCCTGCAATTATCGTCGCCCATTTTCCTAAGTATTCAGCTAAAAATCGTTTTCCCACATAGGCAAAACCACTAATACAAATGAAACTAAACGCCCCAGAAATACATGCTGTAAGCCAAAGGTTTAAATTTGTTACTCCAGCATCAAATCCACCTGCAATATTATTAATAGATAATGCCACTCCTAAAACAATAGCTTCCGAAAAACTAATTGTTTTAGAACCATCAAAATCAGCTTTTTCCGGATCACGTAAAATTCCCATAAATACACTACCATCTTTAGATCCTACAGTGTCTCTTTGACTCAAGAAAGGCTGACATAAAATAACCACCCCGATTATCCCTAAAACGATTGCCCCAATCAGGCTTGCTGTAAACTCCGAAATAAATAACGCAATCCAATTCCCAAAAAATCCAGCTAATAAAGTAAATAAAAATCCCAAAAGTGCAATGATAAGATTGTTAAACCACGAAATTCGAATTTTACGAATGCCATACGCAATCCCAACACCTGCATTATCTAAATTAGAAGCAATTCCAATTAAAAAAATTGAAAATAAACCTGCCGTACTCATCAACATTCACCCCTTTTCTCACTTTTCAATGCATATTATGAAAATGTTGAGCAACTGTGCCTGTCTGTTTCATATACTTGTAATAAATGCTCAACATTTTTTCAACAATATAAAGGAGTGCCAACAATATGCCTAAAGAAAATCCAAACGAGCGACTTGGTAAATTAATAAAAAAACTTTTAAAAGAACGTGCCTTATCCATGCGCCAACTAGGAATACTTACAAATATTGACCCTGCAACAATCTCAAGAATTATGAACGGCAAACAACAACCAAAGCAAAAACATCTACAAAAATTTGCGGAATGTCTGCAAGTTCCACCTCAATTGCTATTTGATGAAATGTATCCTGACTCTCCCCATATAAATAAAGAAAAGACGGATATGTATACATCTCTTGATACAATTCAACAAACTTTACAATCCTCTAACTTATTCGATTTTGATTACACGACAACTCGCGTAGAACAAGAACTTGAAAATTATGAACGTTATGCTCAAACAACAGAAGGTGAAAAACGTATTCATGAAAGTTTCGCAAGCAAATTAGAACAGATTGATAGTGCGGGCCCTTTCATTGAACAATTAACAGATATGTATCAACAATTTTGCAATGAAACCATTTCAAAAGAAGAACGTGCAGTTCTTGGAGGCGCATTACTGTATTTCATTTTATCAACAGATATTATCCCTGATTATCTCTTTCCAATTGGCTATTTAGATGATGCAATTGCCGTTGAATTAGCGAAAGAAAAATTAATTGAAATACGACGAAAAACATAGAAAAATAAAGAACTATTTCAGCTGTTTACGTTCAACTCTGAAATAGTTCACTAAAAAATCGTACAAGTATACATACCTGTACGATTTCAACATACTAATCTATTTTTTTGTATGACACCATTCATATATGAATGCCGTTATCACTTTTGTAAATTCAATTAACTGTTCTACTTCAACTTTCTCATTTACAGAATGGGCTTCTTCTAGTGTACCTGGTCCATAAATAATAGCTGGAATATGAAACTCACTAAACCACCCACCATCCGTTACTGTAGCAGACATATCTAAAATTGCATTTTTAGATAGAATGGATTCATGTACTGAGCTAAGAGTTTTTACAGCTACATGTTCACTATCTACTTCTAAAGAAGGGAAAATTTCACCACGATCCACAATCATCGATTCTCCGCCCCACTTAAATTGTGGTGGATTTTCACTTAACCATGGATCAGCAGCTGCCACTTTCCCAATATACTCTTCAATTTCCTTTATTATTTGTTCATGCGTTTCATTCGGATAAAAATGTACTGTTATCCATAACCTGCACTCATCCGCAATAAACGCTGCATGACGCCCACCTTCAATAACAGCCGGATTAATTGTTGTTGTTCCAGATGGATAGCCTTCATATGTTTTCATGACTGCCCAATGACGCTCTAATTCTTGTAAGCTTTGCACAATTTTCATCATTTTTTCAATCGCACTCGCTCCAAATAAACGTCCGCCCGCATGAATCATTTGTCTACGTGTTGCATCATGAAAAGTTTGTGGGCTTTTTACTGTAATCCATCCAGTAATTACGCCGCCCTGTCCTTGCATATGTAAATCGCTCGTATCCACTACTACTGCAAAATCAGCATCGTAACCACGCTTACAACATTGAAGCGTGCCGGCTTCTCCAACTTCTTCCCCAATTACTGATTGAAAGATTAAATCTCCAGGTAGTTCAATGCCAGCTTCTTGTAAAAGCTGAATAGCAAATAGCGCTCCAGCTAGCCCACCTTTCATATCAGCTGCACCACGGCCAACTAACCAACCATCTTTTATAAATGGCTCAAACGGATTTGTTTCCCACGCCTCATCTGCTGACACTTCAGCTACATCCATATGTCCATTAATAATAAGACTTTTATGTATGTCACTTTCTATTCCTTTTTTTATCCCAACAACGTTCGGATCATTCGGATATACATCCCATTTATCAACACTAAAATTTCGTTTTCTTAGAAAATCTGCAACAAATTCTTGTGCCTCATTTGTATTTCTCGCCGGTGGTGCCGGTGTTTCAAAACGAATTAATGTTTTTGTAAGTTCTAGTAATTCTTCTTTCCTTGAATCTATTTGTTCTAACAACTGCGAAACTTCTGGATTCATCAATAACTCCCCTTTGCATACAGTATGTTTCCAGCTTTATTTTCACAAAAAAAGAGACTGTTTACAATTTTACAGTCTCTAAATTACTTGCAAGTTTCGAATATATTTATAAACTTTCTGCTTCTGTTGTATTTACTTTTTCAATTTGTTCTATTTTTCTTCCCTTATTCTTTGTCGCACGATAAAACAGTAAACAAACAATCATAAATGGAATACCACAATACAATGCCATTCTTTGTTCTGGAATAAAAGCCATACCAACGATTACCGTTAAATTTAATACTAGCGCAAGAAGTGGAACAAATGGATACAATGGTGTTTTAAATTTCAAGTCCTTCACATCCCCGCCCTGCTTTACATATGTTCTTCGAGCCAATAGGTTAGACAAAGCGATAGACGCCCATACTAATATTGCGCCAAATCCAGCAATAGACAGAAGCCATAAATACACTGTATCTTCCGCATAAATACCTGATAGTAATGAGAGGCAGCCTACAATTGTACTTACAATCAATGCATAGATAGGAACGCCGTTTTTAGATAACTTACCAAAAATCGGGCTGATCATTCCTTGATTAGACATAGACCATAGCATACGGGAAGTTGCATATAATCCTGAATTCGCAACTGATAGAACTGCTGTAATAATAACAAAATTTATAATATCAGCCGCATAAGGAATACCAATCTTATCAAATACAACTACGAATGGACTTTCTATCACGCCAGCTTGCTGCCAAGGAAATAGTCCAGCAAGAATAAAAATAGATAATACAAAGAACACAAGTATGCGCCAAACTGTATTATTAATTGCCTTCGGGATCGTTTTCTCTGGATTTTCGCTCTCTCCCGCTGCAATACCAACTAGTTCTGTTCCTTGGAAGGAAAAATTAACTGCAATCATTGTAATTAAAATGGCTGATAATCCATTTGGAAACAATCCACCATAATCAGTAAAGCTAGAAAACATTGGTACTGGCTCATTTCCTTTCATATCTAGAAAGCCAAACATCGCCGCCCCGCCCAAAATAATAAATGCAATAATTGTAATTACTTTAATACTTGCAAACCAGAATTCAACTTCCGCAAAACTTCTTGAAGATAACGCATTAATAGCAAAGAGCAACACTGCAAACGCTACACACCAAATCCATGACGGTACATCAGGAAACCAGCGTTTCATCAAAATACTAACTGCAATTAATTCAATACCTATCGTAGCAGACCAGTTTAGCCACGACATCCATCCGACTACATAACCCGCTGCAGGGGAAATATGCTTTGTAGCATACGTTTGATAAGATCCTGCGTCAGGCATCGCAACCGCTAATTCTCCTAGACAGAGCATCGTTAAATACATAACAAATCCTCCGACAAGATATGCTACAATCGCTCCTCCAGGCCCAGCTTCATGAATTGTATAACCAGATCCTAAAAATAGACCAGTACCAATAACTCCTCCAAGTGCAATCATAAATATGTGCCTGCTTTTCAATTCCCTTTTTAATCCTTGGCTTTGATCCATCATATAAATCCCCCCCTTTTCATTTTTAAAACCCATTTAATGTAAGCGCTTTTAAATTTCTTCATAGTAAAAATAATGATTTAAAAGAGCACAAATACATATCACTTATATTAATCACTGCCTGTTATTAAAAGGTCATCCCTCACTGTTATTAATAATTTTTGATCAGCGATAGCTTGTCCCTCTACTACTTCTAATGATTCGATATAACCACTGATTCCTATCTTAATTTCTACTTTCTGTTTATCTATTGTTTCAATTACCGCTAATTTCTCCCACTCGTATACGTAAGAACTTTCCATAACGTATAACTTCTCTACTTTCCCGTAACAAGGACTATACACGCCTTCTATAACTGTCTTCACTTTATAAACTCCTCCTTCTTATTAATTGACACTGGAACGTTGCATATCCTGTAAAGATTCATATTCTCCCCTCTAGAGATTTTGAATATTATTTATGCAAAATACGTACCAACCTCTAATTCGTATATAAAATAAGAGTTTTGTACAAAAAAACCTGCCTAACCGCAAAATTTTTCTATCATTTGAAAAGTTTTAAAAGAAAAATAGCAAAAAAATTTTGCGATTTTATAAGAATTTTAATAAAATTATAAAAAGTCAGTCTTCATAGGGTGAAACGAGGGGAAGATACTACATGCATACAGAAGAAATCAATTTCAAAAAAATTCTTGAAATGAATATGCTATATGAAACTTTACTCAATGAACTCGATATCGGGATTCATATTATTAATGAGGAAAGTAAAACGATTATCTATAACCGTAAAATGATGGAAATTGAATCAATGGATCGTTCGGATGTGCTATATAAAAATCCTTTAGAAGTATTTGCATTTGAAGAAAATAAAAATAGTACTCTTATAGAGGCATTAAAACTTGGAAAAACAAACAAAAATATAAAACAAACGTATTTTAACAATAAAGGGCAAGAAATTACGACAATTAACAATACTTTCCCTATAATAGAAAACGGAAAAATTAAAGGCGCTATTGAAATTTCAAAAGAGATTAGTCATTTAAAACAAACAATGAAAACGAACCTTTCTCGAAAACAAAATACTAAGTTTACCTTTGATCACATAATCGGTGATTCTAGAGCTATTCAATCGGTCATTACAGAAGCAAAGAGGGTAATTCGTACATCCTCATCCATACTTCTCGTAGGAGAAACAGGGACTGGTAAAGAACTATTTGCACAAAGCATCCATAATGAAAGTCAACGTTCAACAAAACCATTTATTTCACAAAACTGTGCAGCTATACCTGATACCCTAATGGAAAGCTTATTATTTGGTACGAACCGAGGTGCATTTACAGGAGCTATAGATAAAGCAGGTCTATTTGAAGAAGCAAATGGAGGAACTTTGTTATTAGATGAAATCAACTCATTAAGTCCAACACTTCAAGCTAAGTTACTGCGAGCTATACAAGAAAAAACAATACGAAGAATCGGAGGCACACAAGAAAAAGAAATTGATGTTCGTATTATAGCAACTATCAATGAAGATCCCTTCGAAGCCATTACACATGATCGATTAAGAGAAGACTTATATTACCGATTAAGCGTCGTTACTTTATGTCTTCCACCCTTACGGGAACGAAAAAAAGATATTCCAGCTCTTGTTCAACACTTTATCGAGAAGTATAACATTCAATTTGGGCTCGGCGTAACGGATGTAGATGTAAATGTAAGAGAATTCTTTTATGCATACGATTGGCCTGGAAACGTACGAGAATTGGAACATATCATTGAAGGTTCAATGAACTTAATAGAAGATGAGAATATCATTACAGCTTTTCATATACCAACTCGCTTTCGCGAACTAATAAAAAAAGAATTCAATATGCACCCTTCCCTAACTAATTACAATACTGATACACCTAAAACTTTAAAGCACACAATAGAGGAAATGGAAAAGAAATACATCAATCAAATTCTTAAAGAAAATAAAGGAAATATCTCACAAGCCGCAAAATTTTTAGGATTGAGTAGACAAAACTTACAATATCGAATTAAAAAATTGCATTTACACATATGAAATGAACCTCTCTCTAAGTGTAAAAAAATGGCAAAATATATTATGATAAACATATACCTTGCTAGAAAGGGGCTATATATATGAGTAATGATAAAAAATTAAAGTTATTATACTACTTATACCTTCTCCCTGCCGTTCTATGTATGATGTTATTCATTAATGGTGATATGAGTAGCTTCCCTTATGCAAAGCTATTAGGAACAATTAGCGGTTCCTTTGCAGCTATTATGCTTGCTGCTTTTTGGAATTTGAAGTTGCGTATGAAAAAGGAGAAGTCTTCTTAATTCCAAAATGCTAAAAAAATCGAGCCTAATCAGCTCGATTTTTACTTATTATTAAAATTCAACACTCTCCAAATACAATCCACTCGCCTCAGCAAGACAATTAATTTGATTGCGCTGTTTTCCCTCTAAAATGTGTGGAATTGTTTCAGCATCTAATTGTCCTAATCCCACCTCAATTAATGCCCCAACAATTTTTCTCACCATATTATGAAGGAAGCCGTTACCACTTACTCTAATTAGTACAAATCCTGCCTCTTCCATTACATCCAGTGTATACACTTCACGAACCATAGACTTTTTCTTTGATTTCGCATTTGAAAAAGCAGTAAAATCATGTGAACCAATTAAATGTTTCGCAGCTTGTTTCATGTTTTCTACATTTAATTTCTTATTCACATGCATGCTGTATTTACGCATAAATGGATTCGTATGCTCTTCATTCCAAATTTTATAAAGATATGTTTTCGCCTTAGAGTTGTAACGAGCATGGAAGCGATCTGAAACTTCTTCTACGTTCGTAATACTAATATCATTTGGTAAATATTGATTTAAATACTTTTTCAATTTATGTTCCACTAACTTCTCATCACTCTTAAAGTTAGCCACTTGATTCAAAGCATGTACACCAGCATCTGTTCTACTACAACCGATAATTTCAGTTTCTTTCCCGACCATTTCAGATATTACACTTTCGATTTTCCCCTGAATCGTATTATCGTTATTACCAAGACGTTGCCATCCTTTAAAACGTGCACCGTCATACTGAATCGTTAATTTATAATTGTTCATCGTATTCTCCTTCATAGAAAATATTCCCTCATATCATGAGGGAATATAAATAAACTTTACTTTTTAACAAGTCTCACTACATTTTCTACATGAGCTGTATGCGGGAACATATCAACAGGTTGTACATATTCCACTTCATAGCTCTTCATTAATGCCTTCACATCACGTGCTAACGATGAAGGATTACACGATACGTATACAACTCGCTTCGGCTGTACCTTTAAAATTGTTTCCAATAATTTATCGTCGCAACCTGTACGTGGTGGATCGACAACAATTACATCTGGACGCCATCCTTCTTTTACCCACTTTGGTAACCATTGTTCCGCTTTACCAGCCTCATATTTCGTATTAGTAAATCCGTGGCGTTTTGCATTTTTCTTTGCATCTTCAATCGCTTCTGGAATTACATCCATACCGCGTACTTCCGCTGCATCATTCGCAAGCCAAAGACCAATTGTACCGACACCACAATACGCATCTACAATTTTCTCATTACCTGTTAAAGCCGCTGCTTTTTTCGCTTCATCATATAACACAACTGTTTGTTCTGGATTCAACTGGAAGAATGCACGTGCTGATAATTCAAATGATAAATCACCAAGTGTTTCTTGAATTACTTCTTTTCCAGCTAATTTAAATGTTTTATCACCAAAAATAACAGATGTTTTACGCCAGTTTACGTTTTGCATAATTGATTTAACAGCTGGCATCTGTTTTTGTACTTCTGCAATAAATTGTTCTTTATTTGGCAACTCTTCTTTTGTTGTAATAAGTGTAACTTGCACTTCCCCTGTTTGAACTGCCGTACGTGTTACAATTGTGCGTACTAAACCTTTTTGTTTTTTCTCATTGTAAATAGAAACATTTAATTTTTCTAATATACGTCTCACAACTTTTGTCGCTTCATTCGTTGCTTTATGTTGAATCATACAATGGGCGATATCAATTAACTGATGTGAGTTTTGTTTATATAATCCTGTAATAACCTTCTCGTCTTTACGCCCCACTTGTAATTGACTCTTATTACGATAATGCCATGGATTTTCCATGCCAAGTGTCGGACGAATTTTCTCTTCCAAAGTGTTATTCATGTACTTCTCAAATGCTTGTACAACGATATCACGCTTTTGATTTAATTGTTCTTTATAATCTAAATGTTGCAGCTGACAGCCACCACACTCCTCATATACTGGACATGGTGCTTTCACACGATGTGGTGACGATTTACGAACTTTTTTCACTTTTGCTTCAGCGAAACCACGCTGAATTTTCGTTGTTTCAGCAACAACTTCTTCTCCTGGTAATGCCCCTGGAATGAAAACAACTTGTCTCTTAAAATAACCAACGCCTTCTCCGTTAATCCCAAGACGTTTAATTGTCACAGGAAACGTTTGACCAACTTCCAACTTACTCTCATGTTGCTTTTGTATCATTATTACACCTCTACTCTATACTTTTCCATAAATATAACGCTGCATAACTGCAGTATGGTTCACACTCTTGTTTCACGTTTTCTAAAAATGCATCATCTGGTTTATCATCTAATTGAAATATACTTTGCACTGCGCGCTGAATTCCGATGTCTGCTTTTGGAAACATATTTTTCCGTCCAAGCCCAAACATTAAAAAGTTTTGCACTGTCCATGCACCAATCCCCCTAATTGGTAACAATTGTGCCGAAACCTCTTCTTCCGCCCTGGTTTCTATACTCGCTAAATCTAATTTACCGCGAACAATATGTTTTGCTAATCCTACTATATATTCAGCCTTCCGCTGACTAAACTTCTGCTCTCTCAATTCTTCTATTGAAATATTTGCTACTATTTCCGGAGTGGGGAAAAAGAATACACCGTTCTTCTCTGTTCCATATCGTTTTACAAATTTTTCTGTTAACACAGTAGCAAATTTCAAATTTATTTGTTGATGAATGATACAGCGAAGTAAACACGCAAAATAATCGAATTCTAAAATAATTGGAGTATAGGCATACATTTCAAATAGTGGACGTAATGATGTGTTTAAAAAATGATTTTGTATATCTTGAAACGAATCATTCCAATGAAAGATAGACCTCATTCGTTTCATTACTTTCTCTGGATCTCCTGTCTGACTAGAAATCCAAAACTGTGGATTTTGAACGGTACCAATCCCTTGCAAACGAACAACAATCTGTTCTTCGTCTATACAAAGCGGAATATACATGACTTTCTCATCTAATTGAATAACGTTTAATGGGTCAAAAGATAAACGCTTTAGCACTTCTTCAAAGTGGTACGGATACTCTAATGTAACATGTTCGCTCCACATACGTTTCCCCATCCTTTTTACACATCATTATAGCATGAGAAAACCGCAAGCATACATGCTTACGGTTGATTGCTTTTTACTAAGTCATCTAGACTTTTAAAATGATACCCTTTCTCGCGCAAATCATCAATGATTTTTGCAAGTGCTTCTGCATTATCTTTTGAAATCGCATGAAGTAATAAAACAGATCCTGGATGAATCATCGTCATTACATTATTATGCGCATATTGCCATCCTCTTTGCTGATCTACTTTCCAATCCAGAAATGCGAGTGACCAAAATACATTATAATAGCCCATTTCTTTCGTAAGAGCTAATGTTCTTTCACTAAATACGCCGCGCGGAGGACGTACATATTTCACTTCTTTTTGACCCGTTACTTTTTTAATTTCTTCCGTTACACTCGTTAATTCTTCACGAAGTTTTGCATCATTGACTGCTGTGAAATCAGGATGACTCCAAGAATGATTTCCAATAATATGTCCTTCATCTTTCATTCGTAATAATAAATCTTTTTGCGTTTTAATATAATGCCCTGTTACAAAGAAAGTAGCTGGCACTTTCTTCTCTTTTAATACATCTAAAATCTGTCCTGTGTAGCCATTTTCATATCCATTATCAAATGTTAAATAAATGTCTTTCTTCTTCGTATCTCCTAAGTAAAAACCACCATTTTTTTGTAGTAATTCTGTATATAACTTCCCTGCATCTGGTACTGTTTCATTTTTAGGACGCGGGATTCCCCAGTTATGTGGGGTATTCGTATAAGCAAATGTTGAAACTGGAACAAGTGCCATCATAATTGAAAAAATGAGACCTATATATAACCATTTATATTTCATAAATAGTCTCCTTTCCATATATAATCGTACCTGTAGTTTCTGTTTCCTTACTTTCTTTCATGCTGAACATGTTTTTCTATATATGCCAAAAAATGCACCTCGAATCATTCGAGATGCATTTTTATTTACTTAAATACTGGCTCTTTAAAGCTCGCTAATTTTTCAAGTGATGTTTTATCAACATCAGCATGCAAACTATTCCCATGAGAGTCCATCGTTACAACTGCTTTAAAGCCTTCAATACGCAAATGCCACATTGCTTCTGGAATACCGAATTGTAAGAAGTCAACATTTTTCACTTCTTTAATACATTCCGCATAATACTGTGCTGCGCCACCAATGGCATTTAAGTAAACACCACCGTGTTCTTCTAAAGCAGCTAATGTTTTTGCACCCATACCGCCTTTACCAATTACAGCACGAATACCGAACTTCTTCATAATATCACCTTGGTATGGCTCTTCACGAATACTTGTCGTTGGGCCTGCTGCTTTAATTTGCCAATTGTCATTCTCGTCTTTCACTACAACTGGACCACAGTGATAAATAACTTGTCCATTTAAGTCTACTGGACAATCGTTATCCATTAAGTGCTTATGGATTGCATCACGCCCTGTATACATCATGCCATTAATTGTTACAACATCACCAACGCGAAGTTCACGAATTTGCTCTTCTGTAATTGGTGCTTGCAGTACAATCTCACGTTGCTCTGTTTTTTCTTGTGCTTCGTGCTGAAGTGTATCGTCACCTTCTTGATATAACCAATCCATAATTTCTCCTGTTTCAGGATGGATCGTTACGCCAAGACGTCGGTATGCCCAACAATTATACGCAACAGATACATAGAAGCTAGCTGGCAGGCGATTATATACGCCAATTTTACAACCAAGTAAAGTTGTTTCTCCGCCGAATCCCATCGTACCAATGCCAAGCTTATTTGCATTCTCTAATACGTACTCTTCAAGTTTTTGTAACTCTGGTACCGGATTGACATCATCTAATGTACGGAATAATTGATTTTTTGCTAATTCGTAACCTGATGTGCGGTCTCCCCCGATACCGACGCCGATTACCCCCGCGCTACAGCCTTGACCTTGCGCTTGATATACTGCATGAAGAAGGCATTTACGAATTCCTTCTAAATCACGACCTGCGCGTCCAAGTCCTTCTAATTCACACGGTAAGCTATATTGAATATTTTTATTCTCACAACCGCCGCCCTTTAAAATTAAACGTGCATCAATATAATCTTTTTCCCATTGCTCAAACTTAATAACTGGTGTACCTGGTCCTAAATTATTTCCACTATTGTCTCCAAAAAGAGAATCAACAGAGTTGGGACGAAGTTTACCATCTTTTGTCGCCCGCTCAAGCGCACTATAGATAGCTTCCTTCAGTTTTAATTGATTCACACCAACTGGTGTATAAATTTTAAACGTTGGCATCCCTGTATCTTGGCAAATCGGCGAGATATTATCATCTGCCATTTTAATATTATTTGTAATTGTGCCAAGTGCCATCGCAGAACGAGTCCCTGCATTCTCTCGTTCCTTTGCTTGTTGAATTGCACGACGAACATCTTTCGGTAAGTTCGTTGACGTTTCAACAATTAGTTGATACATGCTTTCTTGAAGCTTTTCCATTGTTACTTCCCCCTCAATTGTGAACGCTACCAAAACGTTATGAGATAAAAATTCCATTATTACACTCTTCAGCTTTTTATTTATTTCACGCCATTAAAGGTTAAATGAAATTTTTCACAACTTGATTATACCTTTTTTTCTATCGTCCTTCTATTATCCGTACAGAAAAAGGCTACCAAATTTGTATTGGCAGCCCTTTTAATATATTATTCGTCTTTTTTAAATTGCTCACATTTCAGTTCTAATTCATCTAACATCGCAAGAAGACGATCTACATCTTCTAACTCTACTTCCTCAGGTTCAATTGTATCAATTACTTCAATGAACATATTTAAACGCTCTTTTAAATATACT
Organism: Bacillus cereus group sp. BfR-BA-01383; assembly: GCF_022663495.1. Lineage (NCBI taxonomy): Bacteria > Bacillati > Bacillota > Bacilli > Caryophanales > Bacillaceae > Bacillus > Bacillus cereus group sp. BfR-BA-01383. Next base: position 9,493 of record NZ_JAKUFP010000029.1, on the reverse strand, counting down.
AATTGTGAATCTTTATCTTGAATTGCTTTTCCCATAAAGGCACTCTCCTTTTAATTCGAGTTGCTTTTATTATACCGCAAAAATGATTGCTATGGGCATGAAATTTTATCAATTTTGTCACGGTCATCCGCTATAATGTAAGCCCTCTCTCTTTTTCCGCTAAAAAGTTTCACTTTATAAAAAGTACATATTCTTCTATTATAGAGAATGGACAAATTGTTATTTCAATAGTCAAAGGAGTATTTCATATGACGATATCACAAAAAATGAAGCCGATTACTCCTTCTTACGATCCATGGGAAGCGTATATGGACCTTGAAGAGTACGGCAAACTACTATTAACAAATGTTGAGTTTACAACGACAACGTTATGCAATATGCGCTGTGAGCATTGCGCTGTTGGTTACACGTTACAGCCGAAAGACCCAAATCCGCTTCCGATGGATCTTTTATTAAAACGATTAGATGAGATTCCTCATTTACGTTCTTTAAGTATTACTGGCGGAGAACCTATGCTTTCAAAAAAATCCGTCGACAACTATGTAACACCACTCTTAAAATACGCTCATGACCGAGGCGTTCGCACTCAAATCAACTCAAACTTAACTATAGATTTAGCACGTTACGAACAAATTATTCCTTATTTAGATGTACTGCATATTTCTCATAACTGGGGAACAATTGATGACTTCGTTGAAGGCGGATTTGCAATGATGGAGCGTAAACCTACGTATGAACAACGTGCAAAATTATTTGAAAGAATGATTACAAATAGTAAAGCATTATCAGATGCAGGTGTACTCGTATCAGCCGAAACGATGTTAAACAAAAGAACTCTACCACATATTGAACATATCCATCGTCAAATTGTTGAAGAGATGGGCTGTAAACGTCACGAAGTACATCCAATGTATCCAAGTGACTTCGCGAGCAATTTAGAAATTTTAACAAAAGCTGAAATTCGTGATGCAATTGAGCATTTGCTAGAAATTCGCGATGAAAATGTATGGATGTTATTCGGGACATTACCTTTTTACGCTTGCAGCGATGACGAGCGAGACGTAGCTACATTTAAAAAATTACAAGAAAGCAAAAATGTAACTGTCCGTAATGATCCAGACGGTCGTTCTCGTTTAAACGTCAATATTTTTGATGGAAACATTATCGTGACCGATTTCGGTGACGTTCCGCTTCTAGGTAACATACAAACACACACACTACAAGAAGCTTATGACAAATGGAGTGCTTCAAAAACAGCAAAATCATTAAGCTGTCACTGTCCTGCAGTAAAATGCCTTGGACCAAATGTTCTTGTAAAAAACAGCTACTATCCAACAGAAGATTTCTTATCAAAAAAATCACACATTACATTATAAATAACAAACGTCAGCTTATAAGCTGACGTTTTTCATGTTATTGCGAGTGAGAAGAAGAAATGAATTTAAAATATAAATGATCATGAATTGGAATTGCTGCTCCAATTCCTTGAGAAGTAATATTTTTTACAACAAGCCTTTTTTGATTTCCCTTTAACACAAGGTACACTTCTCCAAATGTCACTTTTCCTTTTTCATTTACCGCTGGTGTATAAGCGTATAAATACCCGAGTTGACTCGGACTAATATTGTACACACGCTCATGTCCCGTTCCATAACCAATAGTCGTTTTAAACGAAAGGGGCAATTGTACCTTTTCAAGTGCTTTTAGGAGCATCATTTTTTTCACATCTGTGGCATCTTTCATGTCTGCTGTTAAATCACCCTCAACTGTCCTTTGCGTTTCTTGCTTATAACGAAGTGGATATAAACGGTCTCCTCCGCGATTATCATACACATTGCGATTCACTTGCTTATATTCCCAATTAATTGATGTATCTATCGATTCATAATTTAAAGCCCATTGGCCTAAATAAATTTTCGCACGGTACCCTACCGCAAGCGGCGCATTTGAAATTGTTGTTTCATTAAACATTCGAATTAAATCAGGATTTTCAATTTTAATATTGGCTGTTTTCAGCAGTTCTTGAGCAAACTTACTTGGCTGCAAACGAGGCATATCTTGCGCATCGTTTGGAAACGTATTGTCTTTTGAAATATTTAAAACAGATGAAGGCATTTTTGTTTCTACCGTTGTCTTTGCAAAACTACTGTTAGGAAATAATAAAATAAACGAGACCATAGTTGAGAGACATATGCTGTATACTCGTTTCACCTGTCTGGCTCCTTCCTACAAATAGGTATATATACTACTTTGTTTATTGTTTTCTCTCAACACAATTGTTATGCCTATTTTTCATAATAAATAAAAACCAATTCCCATAATGATATACGCTGCTAAAAGTGTTCCTCCTTCAAACCAGTTTGTATCTCCATCATTTGAAATCGCAATCGTTAAGAAAACGGCTGTAATCATGGAAACAAGTTCTGGTATTGTAAATACTAAAGGCATCTTTTGTGCAAAAAACACGGAAAGCAGTACCAATACCGGAGCAACAAACATAGCGATTTGTAATGTAGAACCTACTGCAATTTCAACTGCAATATTTACTTTATTTTTATAAGCCATAATAATTGCAGATGCATGTTCTGCTGCGTTCCCAACAATTGCAACGATAATAACCCCTATAAATAACTCTGACCAGCCAAACGACTTTGCAACTGTCTCAAATGTATGCACAAGTGCCTCTGACACATAAGCTACTGCAATTGTTGCTATTGCTAAAATGAGTAAAGCTTTACCTTTCGACCACTCTGGTTCTTCCTCATGCGCTACTTCATCACTCTTATGTTGATATACACCGCGGTGCGTAACTAACTTAAATAGTAACGCAGCAAGGTACATAATAATCATAATAATAGAAACACCGATACTTAATTGATATGTCTTTCCAGCATCCATCTTCATCGAAAAAATCTCTGGAATAACAAAAGCTACGACAACAGCAAATATTAATAAAGCTGAATTATGCCTTGCATCATACACATTAAAACTTTGTCTTTTGTATTTAAGCCCTCCTACAAAGAAAGATAGCCCTCCTACTAGTAATAAATTTCCAAGTACAGAACCTGTTAAAGAGGCTAACACCACTTCAATTAACCCTGCCTGAAGTGCAAAAATTGAAATGATCAGTTCGACGGCATTACCGAAAGTAGCATTTAATAATCCCCCTATTCTAGGACCAGAAACAATTGCCAAACTTTCTGTTGCTCTCCCCATAAAGCCCGCTAATGCGATAATAGTAATACAATATACAGCAAACATAATTGTTTGGGGCCAATGCATTGTTTTTCCGAGTACAGAAAGTGGTACACCTATAAGTGCTACTGTAAGAAATATTTTATTAAACATGCTTTCCATCCTTTCATCGTATGTAGTTCTCCTCGCTATTATTATTATTCTTCTCCTAACTTGTCCCATTTCATCACAATTACGTTTAAAAAATCAGATTGAAGAAAACAGTATGAAAGATATTTAAATTATCTTGTTTAAACGAAGAAAATTATGAAAAGAGGTTAAAAGTATGCACTTAAAAGAAAAAATCGCGACGATTATTCACGGACAAAGAACTGGTGTGTTATCAACTGTACGTAACGATAAACCACATAGCGCCTTTATGATGTTTTTCCACGAAGATTTTGTGTTATATGTTGCAACAGATCGAAAATCAAAAAAGATAACAGATATTGAAAACAATCCAAATGTACATGTACTACTCGGACGAGAAGGAAAAAAATTAGATGAAGACTATATTGAAGTTGAAGGCTTAGCTTCAATCGAAGAAGACTCAACATTAAAAAATAAGTTTTGGAATAACAGCTTAAAACGATGGTTACTTGGTGCCGAAGACCCTAATTACGTACTAATAAAAATCAATCCCGACACAATTTATTACATCGATGGTGCTGGTACGACTGAGCCCGAGTTTTTACGACTATAAAGTGAAAACAAGCCCCCTTAGGTGGGCTTGTTTTGTCGAAAAGTTCCACTAAAAAAACAATAAAATAGGTGGAACTTTCTAAAGATTCTGTTATATAATAGCAGTAACTTAAATAAACTGTATTAAAACAGATTGAGAGGGGAAATAAAATTGATGAAAAGAGAAGAACGAAAAAACATGATTGAGTTTATTGAAAAGAAAAAAGGAATTGAACGTGACGAATTATTATTTATGACGGACGATGAAGTAGAGCATATTTATAATGTAACGTACTTTTTATATGAGGAAATTGCAGAGTAGTATACTAATCCCCACCTTATTAAAAAAATAAGGTGGGGATTATTTCGTTATTTATCCCGCTATTTGTGGGAAGTAAAACTCCCACCTCAAAATTCAGGTGGAACAAAGAAGTTAGGTAGGGGATCAACTGCCCGTAAGCGCCCGATTGATGAAGGCTAATAATCAGTGGGGGATGAACACACCCCCACTGATTAAAGCTTCACTTTATACATGAGAATGATTTTCATGTATAATAATGTACGATTGGAGGAATTTTACTATGAGTTCTTGGCTATTATTCGCACTATTATCAGCAGTCGCCGCTGCCTTTGTATCTATTTTCGGAAAGATTGGTTTAGATGGAATCGATGCCAATGTTGCAACCACGATTCGATCTATTATTATGGCATTATTTATGATAGGAGTTATTATTATTCAAGGTAAATCCCAAAATATAGGCGACGTACTCCTAAATAAAAAAGCACTGCTATTTATCACATTAAGTGGGGTTGCAGGTGCTTCTTCATGGCTATTTTATTTTCTTGCCTTAAAAACAGGAAAAGTCTCACAAGTCGCCCCTGTCGATAAATTAAGTGTCGTCTTTTCCATTATTCTCGCTATGATTATATTAGGTGAAAAGTTAAACTTTATGACTGGTATTGGTGTAGTCTTTATTACAGCTGGTGTACTATTTATTGCTTTCAGCTAAAAAACCGCTAATAGCGGTTTTTCTTTTTCTTTATGTAAAACCATACAATACATGCAACAATTGCTGAAATGATTAAAATCCATATTCCATAATGATGTAAACTATACTCAACGAAGCGCCACTTCTCTCCTAGCTTCCAGCCAAGTCCGATAAAAACACTTATCCAAATGAGTGCACCGCCGTAAGCATATAAACAAAAACGCCACCATGTTAAATTCGAAACTCCAGCAAAATATGCTGTTAAATGACGTACTCCTGGTATAAAGTAACCAATCATTAAAAGAAATGGGCCGTATTTTTCAAATAAAATATGTGTTTTTTCAATGTGATGTTCTTTAATTCTAATTTTCGGTCCATATTTTTTTAAAACAGGAAGACCCAGTTTTAAACCTAATATGTAACTTAATGTAATACCTAACATCGCACCCGCCATCCCGCTTAGAAACGCAGCTGCCCCTGACATAACTCCTTTTGAAATATTATAACCAACAAAGGTCAATAAAAACTCGTCTGGTATCGGTAATCCGACAATCCCACCAGCCAAAGCTATAATAATTCCAAAATACCCATAATGCGCGATTAACTCGCCAATATGTTGTTCCATTCGGAAGACACATCCTATGCACGATCGTTATTCCATATTGTGCCCGTTCTATCTTTAAGACAAACATGGTATACATATTCAATATACATTGTTTTTATAACGAACTCTACTTCTATTCATTCCTTTAGGAGAGATAAAGTGAAACTTTAATCAGTGGGGATTTTCTTCATCCTCCAATGATTATTAGCCTTCACCAATTGGGCGTTTACTGCCCGCAAATAGCGGGATTAAAAAATAAAAATTCATATGCTTGTTTTTTTGTTACAATAAAGGAAAGTTATTTTTAGCAACGGTTTAACTCTCAGGAAAAATGATATATCTAGCAAAAACATAGTTTGGTCTATATAATGCAACTTCTACCTATTAAAAGAACATGCGCCCTTTTACATACAACATCATTTTTCTAAATTATACAGGGGGAACGAACATGACCATTGAAAATCAATTTATACAAAAAGTTTATTATAAAACATTTTTAACAGAAGAAACTTCTACTCCAGTATCGGAAGTACTCGGTGAAGCATATATAAATGAATCCCAAAATGAATTCTCCAACATTTCTAATATCCGCTTTGCTCAAGGTGAACTTTATTACCAAAATAAAGATTTTGAAGCAGCCATATTTAAGTGGGAAAAAGTAAATAACGGCCTTGCACTTTGGGCAACCAAAAATATTGCAGATGCTTATTTTGAACTAGGCTTCTTACCAAAAGCAGAAGAAATTTATCAATCCATTCAAACAGAAGATACAACTCTTACGATGGAAGTTTCCTTACAACTCCTTTCTCTTTATATCGAACAAGATCGTTTAGGGCTAGCATTTAAAACCATTAGTGAGGCTGTTGCATTTCAACCTGACTATCCAAATATTACTGCAATTGCTCGCTCTTTCTATGAAAAACAAGAAGATTGGAATAACGCTATCGAACTTGCAGTTCAAGAAGGAATTCGAACAAACTCATTACACTGGTTCGATACTTTAATCAATTATGTGAACCAAGGATTTACTAAACAAATTAAACCAGAATATTTCTATGAATCTTTAAAAGCTTTATATACAATTGATCAAGTACAATTTAAAGAACTTGTTATTGCTCTTTGGAATAGCTATCAAGATGACACATTGTATCTACCTTGGATTCAAACGATAAATCACTTATTCTTACATATTGAAACAGATAATAATGATGATTGGTATGAAATCTCTTCTCGCTATCAAGAGACTTACTTTGCATTAATTACTGGTGAACATTTTATGCATGAATTACAAGGACTTGTACCTGATTTATTAACAAATTGGTTTAGTTTAATGAAAGCAAAAGATTCTCTAATTGTCTCTGCGGCAGTGTTAGCATGGAATGAAGTTTCACCTACAACTTTAGAATCATTACTCGTAAAAAGTGCTGGTGCCTTACTTTCTAATTCATCAGCTGAAGCAAATGTAAATATGGAAACCGTTTCTCATTTATTCGAAACAATTGCTGTGTGGGCCGAGAAAAATGATGTAGATTTAAGCCATCAATTTACGCTACTCGTCCATGAACTATGCGATTTAAATGTTACACAACTACTAATAGCGGGAACTAGTGACCATGATAAAGCGTCATTCGTCAATTCAATATTAGGAGAGAACATCTTAACTGAGACTTTAACAACTCCTATTTTATTTAAAGACGATAGCCAAACTGAAATAACAGAATTCAATGAGTTAGATGTACGAAATATACCGAACTTTGATGAATTACATCAAATAATGGCTACATCTTCCCAGTTAGAACTTGAAAAAAAATGTATAGAAATTAAGCTACCAAGTAGATTTTTAAGAAAAAATAAGTTTGCATTTCTTGTTACACCATCTATTCAGGGACAGTTGGATAAAAACAGCTCATATTTTGAATACTTACAAGCATCAGATAGCCTCATTTACGTATTAAATTCCGCTTCACCATTACATGGTGAAGAACTTGATTCATTACTTTATTTACGTGAACAGGTGCCAAACTTACAAATTCATTTCGTATTACACACAAATAATACAACTGCTAATGAAAAACTAATTAGTAAGATTAAAGTTCATTTCCCAAATGCACAATTCTTCCCATACTCTCCTTCACAAGAGAGTAGCCAGCAACTTGGAGATGTAACAGAGTCTGTTCTCTCTAATCTGGCAGAACGCAACATGGAAAAAGAACGTATAGAAAAACTAATATGGTTTACTCAAAAGACAATCGCATACCTTGTGAATGAGCGTGTAGAATTAGAAAATACATTAGTGAAAGCAGTACGCTGGAATAAACATATATCAGTAAAACTTAATGGATTTATTAACAATCTTACTGCTCTTGAAAAAGATAAAATTCGTTCGATTACAGAATCTTATCTATTAACGAAAGAAGAAATTACACAAGATATACATTCTCAAATTCCGGAATTATTACAGAGCTGCTCTGACCTTGTTCAAGAAGATAGTGATTTCAAATTAGTTCATGAAGAATTAAACACTGCAATGAACGAACGAATTCAAAAACATGTACAACAAGTACTTCTTCCTAAATTTACTGGATCTATTCAAAATTGGATTGAAACAGCACACACTGAATTTATTCAAGCACAAGCTTATTTAGATGAAATGAGTGAAACTTTCAATAAACTCTATAAAGAAGAACGTATGAAACTTCCTTGTGATTTCAAATTATTAGATGATTGGAATCGAGATGTTGTACGAATGACGAATCGAATTACAGTAACAAACATCAATATTTTATTACGCTTTACACCGACACAATTTTTCTTAAAAAGTGCTGGAAAACTATTTGGTAATATGCAGAAAAACCAATCTATGCTAGCCAACAAATATAAACAATATATTGAAACGGAAGACTATACAGAAATTGCTCAAGCAATCTCAAAACAATTCTTCCTTCAATTTGAAGTATTTGAAGGGGCATTAGAACGCGATATCATGATGTTCTTTAAAGATCCACTTAGTATATTGAAACAAAATGTAGAAACTGCTCAATTTGAGATACAGGAAGATGAACAAACATTAGCAACGCTAAGAAGCAATCCAGAAACGTATCATGATCCTTTAGCGTTGTTTAAACTACAATTGCTACAACATAAATTCGTTTTAAGTACTACTAAGAAACATGAAGACATCTTTGTATCTAATGAATCTCCTACTGTTTAACAGAAAAAACCAAGCAAACTGTGAAGTGAACCCGAATAGTGGTACATGAAAAAAACACCTCCTGAATTCGCATACTAAGTATGCAAATTCAACGGAGGTGTTTTTCATTTGAAAGAAAGAGTACATTACCCAGAAGAAATAAAGTGGAAAGTGATTGAGATGAAAAAGGATGGTTATTCAAATCGTACCATTATGGAAACACTCGGAATTAAAAATGTTTCCCAAATTAAGACATGGATGAAATGGTATCGTACAGATCAAACGCATCGTTTTCAACAACCTGTAGGAAAACAATATTCTTATGGAAAAGGGCCAGAAGAGCTAAGTGAGTTGGAACAGCTACGATTAGAAAATAAACACTTGAGAACGAAATTACTTGTATGGGGAAAGTATCTGGAAATCGAATGGAGCTGAAACCACATACCGTTATCACTCTATGGAATGAATTAAAAACAAAAGTAACCGTACAAGAACTGTGTAACATATTAGAATTACCACGTTCCACATTTTATCGTTGGTTACAGACAACAGAACGCCCTAAAGACGACATAGAAGAGAAAGTAAAGACTGTCTGTTTTAAGCATAAATTACGATATGGGTATCGAAGAGTGACCGCCACTCTTCAAAAAATGGGGCTATGTGTCAATCATAAAAAAGTATTACGAATCATGAACAAATACCACATACTCTCGAAAGTACGTCGTAAGAAAAAGAAATATATCAATGGTGCGGAACCAGTTGTAGCTCCTCATCGATTAGAACGTCAATTTGAAG
>NZ_JAKUFP010000028.1:0-58573 GCF_022663495.1 Bacillus cereus group sp. BfR-BA-01383 | reverse complement strand
AGATGATCAGGTTGATAGGTTCGAGGTGGAAGCATGGTGACATGTGGAGCTGACGAATACTAATAGATCGAGGACTTAACCATATAATATGTAGCAAATGTTATCTAGTTTTGAAGGAATATGCCTTCATAGTTTGGTGATGATGGCAGAGAGGTCACACCCGTTCCCATACCGAACACGGAAGTTAAGCTCTCTAGCGCCGATGGTAGTTGGGACCTTGTCCCTGTGAGAGTAGGACGTCGCCAAGCAACTAAAAACACGAGTCATTTGACTCGTGTTTTTTCGTGTTTTCTTTTATAATCTATAGTAATCAAAAAATGTGTTTAAAGAATTATTATTTTGATTAAATACAGGGAAATATGGCTAGGATAGTGAATAAGCAAAAGAGTTGCAAATATTATTAATACGTATATAATTAAAGTCAAAGATAGTCAAAGTCAATAAAGGTGGCGGATAAATGAGAAATATATCTGATATCATTGAGAAATATCTAAAGCAAGTTATTGACTTAAGCAATAATAATGTGATTGAAATCAAGAGAAATGAGATTGCGGATCGATTCGAGTGCGTACCATCTCAAATCAATTATGTAATCAATACCCGTTTTACGTTAGAAAGAGGATTTGTAGTAGAAAGTAAACGTGGTGGAGGAGGTTACATTCGCATTATAAAAGTCAAACTGCATGACGATATAGACATTATTGATCAAATGCTTCATATGATTGATCATAGTGTTGCGCAAGGGAATGCAGAGAGTATGATTATACGTTTAATAGAAGAGGGAATCATAACAAATCGTGAAGCAAAACTTATGTTAAGCGTACTAGATCGTTCTGTATTATCAATGGATGTTCCTTCTCGAGATGAACTTAGGGCTCGAATATTATGCGCAATGTTAAGAACACTGAAATACAAATAAATATAGCTTTTGTAAAAGAATGATAACTAAGATAAGGCAGTTAAATATTGTAGAGGTTTTGAAAAAAGAACATGCACTTTTATCTAAGCGGATTAAGAAAAGTGAACAATCTAGTAATGTATGAAAAGAACCATGAGATAGATCGTTCCTGTTGTAAAGGTGGGATAGTGATGACTTGTCAAAACTGTAATATAAGACCAGCAACTTTACATTATACAAAAGTAATCAACGAAAAGAAGGCGGAAGTTCATCTTTGTGAGCAATGTGCAGAACAAAGTGGCTATACGTCTTTCTTTCAATCATCGCAGTCTAACTTTTCATTCCATGATTTATTGGCTGGGTTATTACACGGTGAATCAACAATGTTTGAAGAAGGAAAAAATGGATTTTCGAATACAAATACACTAAGATGTCCAGATTGTAAGATGACATATGAGCAATTTACAAAAGTGGGGCGCTTTGGATGTACTTCTTGTTACGATACATTTAAGGAGCATTTAAAGCCGTTGTTAAAACGTCTTCACGGTGGGCATACAGATCATTGTGGAAAAATTCCGGAATGTATAGAAGGAAATGTTCACTTAAAGAAAGAATTAGATGAACTAAAACTCATTCTGAAACAATACGTACAGAATGAGGAATTTGAGAAAGCCGCTGAGATAAGAGATAAAATTCGAGGTCTTGAAAATCAGCTTAGTGAGCATAGAGAGGGGGAATAGTTCTATGTCACTGGACAAAATTATGAATGAAGCGATTAGTCCATGGATGAAGGGGGATGGCCCTGATTCTGATATTGTTTTAAGTAGTCGAATTCGTTTGGCTCGTAATTTTAAAAAATATCAATTCTCTACTATGCAAAGCGAAGAAGAAGCTAAACAGATTCATGAATTATTTAAAAAGGAATTTATAAATAAAACGGTAGAACCTTTTGGAGAGTTTGAACTATTAAAAATGAATGAATTAACTCCTCTTCAAAGGAGGGTTTTGGTCGAAAAACATTTAATTAGTCCCAATCTTGCAGGAACAGAATATGGAGCATGTCTATTGTCAGAGAGCGAACATATTAGTGTTATGCTTAATGAAGAAGATCATATTAGGATTCAGTGCCTATTTTCAGGATTGCAGTTATCAGAGGCGCTTCAAAGTGCCAATCAAATAGATAATTGGATTGAGGAAGAGGTTGAATATGCTTTTGATGAATCCCTTGGATATATTACGAGTTGTCCTACTAACGTTGGTACAGGATTAAGAGCTTCTGTAATGATCCATTTACCGGGACTGGTTTTAACGAAAAGAATTAGCCGTATTATACAAGTAATTCAAAAATTAGGGTTAGTAGTAAGAGGAATATACGGTGAAGGTAGCGAAGCGTTAGGTAATATATTTCAAGTGTCAAATCAAATGACGTTAGGGAAATCTGAAGAAGATATTATTGTAGATTTAAAGAGTGTCATTCAACAAATCATACAACAGGAAAAAATGGCTAGAGAATTAATTGTACAAAATTCAAGTATTGGACTTGAAGATAAAGTTTTTCGCTCTTATGGCACACTAGCAAACAGTCGTTTAATTCAATCTGCGGAGGCGGCTACTTGCTTATCAGATTTACGACTTGGTATTGATCTAGGTTATATAAAAGGTATATCGAGAAATATTTTGACTGAGCTAATGGTTCTTACGCAGCCGGGTATTTTACAACAATATGCAGGAGGACCTTTAGGGCCAGAAGAAAGAGATTATCGAAGAGCAACCTTGATCCGTGAGCGATTACGTATTGAAAAAAACTAAGCGCAAGTAGGAGGCGATTTCTATGATGTTTGGAAGATTTACAGAAAGAGCACAGAAAGTATTAGCTTTATCTCAAGAGGAAGCAATTCGCATTGGGCATAATAATATTGGAACAGAACATATTTTACTTGGGCTTGTACGCGAAGGCGAAGGAATTGCAGCAAAAGCGTTAATTGCCCTTGGATTAAGCCCAGAGAAAGTTCAAAAAGAGGTAGAAGCATTAATCGGGCGTGGGACAGAAGCCTCACAAACAGTACATTACACACCTCGTGCTAAAAAGGTTATTGAGTTGTCTATGGATGAAGCACGTAAACTGGGTCATTCCTACGTTGGAACAGAACATGTTTTACTTGGTTTAATCCGTGAAGGCGAAGGGGTAGCGGCACGTGTTTTAAATAATTTAGGTGTAAGTCTAAATAAGGCAAGACAACAAGTGTTACAACTTCTTGGAAGTAACGAAGCTAGTTCTGGCCACCAAGGCGGTTCATCAACAAATGCAAATACACCGACGCTTGATAGTTTAGCACGTGATTTAACAGTCGTTGCACGTGAAAATCGTTTGGATCCTGTTATTGGACGTAGTAAAGAAATTCAACGTGTAATTGAAGTGTTAAGCCGTAGAACAAAAAACAATCCAGTATTAATTGGAGAGCCTGGTGTAGGTAAGACGGCAATTGCGGAAGGATTAGCACAGCAAATTGTAAATAATGAAGTTCCTGAAACTTTAAGAGATAAGCGTGTTATGACATTAGATATGGGTACAGTTGTAGCTGGAACAAAATATCGCGGTGAATTTGAAGATCGTTTAAAGAAGGTGATGGATGAAATCCGTCAAGCTGGAAACATTATTCTATTTATCGATGAGCTTCATACATTAATTGGTGCAGGTGGAGCAGAAGGTGCAATCGATGCATCAAATATTTTAAAACCATCTTTAGCACGTGGTGAATTACAATGTATTGGTGCAACAACTTTAGATGAGTATCGTAAATATATTGAAAAAGATGCGGCATTAGAAAGACGTTTCCAACCAATTCATGTTGATGAACCAAACTTAGAAGAATCAATTCAAATTTTAAAAGGTTTACGTGATCGTTATGAGGCGCATCACCGTGTATCTATTACAGACGATGCAATCGATGCGGCTGTAAAACTTTCAGATCGTTACATTACAGACCGTTTCTTACCTGATAAAGCAATCGATTTAATTGATGAGGCTGCATCAAAAGTGCGCTTACGTTCTTATACAACACCGCCAAACTTAAAAGAGCTTGAAGTGAAGCTTGAGGAAATTAGAAAAGAAAAAGATGCAGCTGTACAAAGCCAAGAATTTGAAAAAGCTGCTTCCTTACGTGATATGGAACAACGTTTACGTGAAAAGTTAGAAGATACAAAGCGCCAGTGGAAAGAGCAGCAAGGAAAAGAAAACTCAGAAGTAACAGTAGAAGATATTGCAAATGTCGTTTCCACATGGACACGTATTCCGGTTTCTAAACTTGCACAAACAGAGACGGATAAATTATTAAACTTAGAATCAATTTTACACGATCGTTTAATTGGACAGGATGAAGCAGTCGTAGCTGTGGCAAAAGCTGTTCGTCGTGCGAGAGCGGGATTAAAAGATCCGAAACGTCCAATTGGCTCATTTATTTTCTTAGGACCGACTGGTGTAGGTAAAACGGAACTAGCAAGGGCATTGGCAGAATCTATGTTCGGTGATGAGGATGCAATGATCCGCATCGATATGTCTGAGTACATGGAAAAGCATTCTACTTCTCGTTTAGTTGGATCACCTCCAGGATATGTTGGATATGAAGAAGGTGGACAATTAACAGAGAAGGTTCGTCGTAAGCCGTATTCAGTTGTCCTATTAGATGAAGTAGAGAAAGCTCATCCTGATGTGTTTAATATCTTACTACAAGTATTAGAAGATGGTCGTTTAACAGATTCTAAAGGACGTACAGTGGATTTCCGTAATACAATTGTTATTATGACATCTAACGTTGGTGCAGAGGCGTTAAAACGTAATAAACATCTTGGATTTAACGTACAAGATGAGAGCCGCGATTATTCAGATATGAAAGGTAAAGTAATGGATGAACTGAAAAAGGCATTTCGTCCAGAATTCTTAAACCGTATTGATGAAATTATCGTATTCCATATGCTTGAGAAAAAACATATTCAAGAGATTGTAACGCTTATGGTTAATCAATTAGTCAATCGCTTGAAAGAACAAGAGATTGAATTACACTTAACAGAAGGGGCGATTTCAGCAATTGCTGATAAAGGGTTTGATCGTGAGTACGGTGCTCGTCCGCTTCGTAGGGCAATTCAAAAACATGTGGAAGATAGACTATCAGAAGAACTGTTAAAAGGCGCTATTGAGAAAGGACAAAAAGTTATCTTTGATGTAGAAGGAGAATCATTTGTCATTCATAGTGCGGAAAAGGTAAAATAAGTATAGACAAACAAAGAGGGCTACGCGATAGCCCTCTTTCTTGTACGAGAAGGATAAACGTTTATAGATGAAAGTGAAGTGAACTATAAAAAGATATGGCTAAAAAGAAAACAAAATTTACATGTCAAGAGTGTGGTTATCAGTCACCAAAATATATGGGGAAATGCCCTGGATGTGGTCAATGGAATACACTTGTTGAAGAGATGGAACCGGTTGTATCATCAAGGCGCCTTAATTATGCAAATGCGATTCAATCAGAAGTAACAAAACCAAGACGCTTAACAGAAGTAGAAACAAAATCTGAGGCGCGTATTGAAACAAAATTTCAAGAGTTTAACCGTGTACTGGGTGGCGGGATTGTAGATGGATCCTTAGTACTTATTGGTGGAGATCCTGGGATTGGAAAATCAACATTGCTATTACAGATTTCATCGCAATTAGCAGATTCTTCATATGATGTACTATACATATCAGGAGAGGAGTCAGCAAAGCAGATAAAACTGCGTGCAGATCGTTTGCATGTAAAGGGTAGTAATTTATTTGTTGTAGCAGAGACTGACTTACAGCGAATTGCAGCACATATTGAAGAGATGAATCCAGCTTTTGTTGTTATTGACTCTATTCAAACGATACATTTACCCGAAGTGACGTCAGCTCCTGGAAGTGTGGCACAAGTACGTGAATGTACAGCAGAATTAATGAAACTCGCAAAAACGAAAGGAATCCCTATTTTTATCGTCGGACATGTGACAAAAGAAGGGGCAATTGCAGGACCCCGTATGTTAGAACATATGGTCGATGCAGTTCTTTACTTTGAAGGAGACCGTCATCATACATATCGTATTTTGCGAGCTGTGAAGAATCGTTTTGGTTCTACGAATGAAATGGGTATTTTTGAAATGAAAGAGCTTGGTCTTGCAGAAGTCTTAAATCCTTCGGAAATTTTCCTTGAGGAAAGGCCAGTCGGGGTCGCAGGATCAACAGTGGTTGCCTCAATGGAAGGAACAAGACCGGTTTTAGTAGAAATACAAGCATTAATCTCCCCTACTAGTTTTGGAAATCCTCGAAGAATGGCGACGGGAATAGACCATAACCGTGTATCGCTTATTATGGCGGTATTAGAAAAAAGAACAGGTTTATTATTGCAAAATCAAGATGCATATTTAAAAGTAGCAGGTGGTTTGAAATTAGATGAACCAGCAATTGATTTGGCCGTGGCTTTAAGTATAGCTTCAAGTTTCAGAGATAAACCTACTGCACCAACTGATGCGGTAATAGGAGAAGTAGGACTAACTGGAGAAATAAGAAGAGTATCAAGAATTGAACAACGTGTACAAGAAGCAGCCAAATTAGGATTTCAACGTGCTATTATCCCTAGAAAAAATTTGGGAGGATGGACAATTCCGGATGGGATTGAGGTAGTAGGTGTATCTAATTTAGGGGAAGCGCTTCGTTTGACATTAGGAGGCTAGGCTATGGAAGAAAACAAGCAACGTGTTAAAAGTATGATTAATATTTTACAGCTCGTTGCTCCAGGAACACCACTGCGCGAAGGGATAGATAATGTACTTCGCGCACAAACAGGGGGATTAATTGTTCTTGGATATAATGAGCAGATTAAAAGTATTGTTGATGGAGGTTTTCATATTAATTGTGCATTCTCTCCTGCCAGTTTATATGAATTAGCAAAAATGGATGGGGCACTTATTTTAAATGAAACTGGAAGTAAAATTTTAATTGCGAACGCACAGCTAGTTCCAGAGTCATCTATTGATTCTATTGAAACGGGTATGCGTCACCGAACGGCAGAGCGTGTAGCAAAGCAAACAGGTAGCCTTGTTGTGGCTATTTCACAAAGACGTAACGTAATTACCCTATATCAAGGGAATTTACGTTATACACTAAAAGATATAGGGGTTATTTTAACAAAGGCAAATCAAGCTATTCAAACGTTAGAAAAATATAAGGCTGTATGGAATGATGGTATTACGAATTTGGGCATTCTAGAATTTGAAGAGGTCGTTACAATGTCTGAGGTGGTTCATGTTTTACATAGCGTTGAAATGGTACTGCGTATTAAAAATGAAATATTGAGCTATATTCATGAGTTAGGAACAGAAGGTAGGTTAATTCGTCTACAACTGACAGAATTACTAGCTGATTTAGAGGCAGAGGCAGCGTTATTAATTAAAGATTATTATCAAGAAAAAACACAAGACCATCATCAAATTTTGAAAAAGTTACAAGATCTTGCAAATACACAGCTTTTAGAGGATAGCGATTTAGTTAAATTGCTTGGCTATCCAGGGCAAATGAGTTTGGAAGAAAGTGTGACGCCTAGAGGATACCGAATCACAAGCAAAATTTCTCGTGTTCCGCCACTTATCATTGAAAATTTAATTAATCGATTTAAAACATTGCAAGGTGTTTGTCGTGCGACTATTAATGAATTGGATGATGTGGAAGGAATTGGGGAAGTTAGAGCGAAGAAAATACGAGAGGGTCTAAAAAGAATTCAAGAGCATCTCTATATGAGTAGACACAATTAAGAATATTACATTGATTCCATAATATAACGACACTAGAACATTTTTGGTATATGATATGGTATATTGGTAAATAAAACTATTTACAAAAAAACACGTCCGCTTTTGCATTCGGCGTTTTGATTAGCAAAACAATGGTTAATAATGAGTAGGAGGTGGTTGGATGTTAAAACGGATCGTACAGCTCTTCTTTTTAGTGATCGGAGGAGCGTTAGGGATTTTCTTAATCCCAAAAGTTATTAATGTAATGGATATCGGTGCTGTTCCATGGCTCGAGGGATCGTATGTTCGTGCGATTATTGGTGCAATTATTTTATTTTTAACCACATTTTGGCTTGTGGATTATATTGTTCAACTTATTAAGCATATTGAGGAAGCACTTGTAAAGGCGCCTGTAGCGGATGTTTTATTCGGTACTCTAGGGTTAATTTCTGGTCTTATTGTTGCATATTTAATTTTGATACCAATTCGTGAATTTACAATCCCAGTCATTAGTACAGTATTACAAGTGTTCTTTACCCTTTTACTTGGGTATTTAGGATTCCAAGTAGGGTTTAAAAAGAGAAATGAATTACTGGGTTTATTTACATTACCACAACGTGGCGGTAAGAAAAAGAACAATAGTGAGAACGAAGAGATCGAGGGAGAAGTAGAAAAATCTACAGCTCATTGGAAGATTCTCGATACGAGTGTAATTATTGACGGACGTATTGCTGATATTTGCCAAACGAAGTTTTTAGAAGGAACCATTGTGATTCCTCAATTCGTATTAGAAGAGCTACAGCATATTGCTGATTCTTCTGATGCTTTAAAGCGTAATCGTGGCCGCAGAGGATTAGACATTTTAAATCGTATTCAAAAAGAGATGCCAATTCCGGTAGAAATTTATGAAGGTGATTTCGAGGATATCCAAGAAGTGGATAGCAAGCTTGTAAAGTTAGCGAAAATCACTGGTGGAACTGTTGTAACAAATGATTTCAATTTAAACAAAGTTTCTGAATTACAAGGAGTAACAGTGTTAAACATTAACGATTTAGCAAATGCAATTAAACCAGTTGTACTCCCTGGCGAAGAACTAAGTGTTTATGTTGTAAAAGATGGTAAAGAGCAAAATCAAGGTGTTGCATACTTAGATGATGGTACGATGATTGTAGTAGAAGATGGTCGAGAATTTGTCGGTTCACAACTCAATGTACTTGTTACAAGTGTGTTGCAAACATCGGCTGGTCGTATGATTTTCGCAAAACGTAAATTATTAGAAAAAGCATTATAAGTAGAGGATTATTAATATGTATACATTAATTATTCCAGCAGCGGGTCAAGGAAAACGGATGGGTGCTGGCAAAAATAAGTTGTTCTTACTTATAAATGAAGTACCGATCATTGTGCATACATTACGTGCTTTTGAAAAAGATAAAGCATGTAAAAGTATTATTATGGCAATTAACGAAGAGGAACGTCCTTATTTTGAGGAGTTAATGCAGAAGTACCCAGTTGGAAAACAGGTACAATTTATTCAGGGCGGAGCTGAAAGACAAGATAGTGTGTATAATGCGCTGCATCATGTGGACGGAGTTGAATATGTTCTCGTGCACGATGGTGCTCGCCCGTTTGTAACGAATAAAATGATTCAAGATGTATTAACTGCAGCGGAAAAACATGGTGCTTCCATTTGTGCAGTGCCAGTGAAGGATACAGTTAAGAAAGTGGAACAGGGTGTTGTTGTTGAAACGATAGAACGTTCTCAGCTTAAAGCTGTCCAAACACCGCAAGGATTTTCTGTTCCTCTTTTATTAGAAGCTCATAGAAGTGCAAAGCAGGGCTGTTTTCTTGGTACAGATGATGCAAGTCTCGTAGAACGCATTGGGAAGCAAGTAGGCGTAGTGGATGGGAGTTATTATAATATTAAAGTGACGACTCCGGAGGATTTACTAATTGCTGAAAGTTTCCTTCGTGTTCATAAGAAATAGTAGTGATGACATTATAGTAAAGAAAAGCTCGGCAACGGCCGGGCTTTTCTTTATAGGGATAGCGATATAATATAGAATCATAAAGCTCAGTAGTTTAGCTTGAGGAGGATGTAAAGAATGTTTCGAATTGGACAAGGTTTTGATGTACATGAATTTGCGGAAGGTAGACCATTAATTATCGGCGGAATTACAATTCCCCATGAGAAAGGATTAATTGGTCACTCGGATGCGGATGTATTGTTACATACGATTGCTGACGCATGTTTAGGAGCAATTGCAGCAGGAGATATTGGGAAGCATTTTCCGGATACAGATCCTGCCTTTAAAGATGCAGATTCAGCTATATTGTTACAAAAAGTTTGGGAATTTGTGCGTGAACAAGGTTATGAGTTAGGAAATCTAGATTGTACAATTATTGCTCAAAAGCCAAAAATGGCACCGCATATCGAAAGTATGCGTAAACGTATTAGTGAACTATTAGAAACGTCTATTGATAATATTAATGTAAAGGCAACAACAACAGAAAAATTAGGATTTACAGGTAGAGAAGAAGGGATTGCTTCTCAAGCAGTTGTATTATTGCAGAAAAAATAATGGTTTTTAATTCGTAAGATGGATAATCACATTTTTTTGGTGTACAATTATAGAATGTGTTGACATTAAGAATGGAAGGTGTACCAATTATGGAAAAGCAAGTGAGAGTGCGCTATGCGCCAAGTCCAACAGGACACTTACATATCGGAAATGCGCGTACGGCATTATTTAATTATTTATTTGCTCGTCATCAAGATGGTAAGTTTATTATTCGTATTGAAGATACTGATGTAAAACGTAATGTTGCTGGTGGAGAAGAAAGCCAATTAAAATACTTGAAATGGCTCGGTATGGACTGGGATGAAGGTGTTGATGTTGGTGGTGAATTTGGACCATATCGTCAAACAGAGCGTTTAGATATTTATAAAAAATTATATGTAGATTTATTAGAGCGTGGTTTAGCTTACAAATGTTATATGACAGAAGAAGAGCTAGAAGCAGAGCGTGAAGGGCAAATTGCTCGTGGTGAAACACCTCGTTACGCTGGTAACCACCGTGATTTAACTGAAGAACAAGTTAAAGAATTTGAAGCTGAGGGACGTATTCCAAGTATTCGTTTCCGTGTACCAGCTGATCGTAATTACACATTTAAAGATATCGTAAAAGATGAGGTTGCATTCCATTCAAATGATTTCGGCGATTTTGTTATCGTGAAAAAAGATGGAATCCCAACTTATAACTTTGCAGTAGCAGTAGATGATCACTTAATGGAGATTACACATGTACTTCGTGGTGATGATCATATTTCAAACACGCCAAAACAAATGATGATTTATGAAGCTTTCGGTTGGGATATCCCGCAATTTGGTCATATGACTTTAATTGTAAATGAAAGCCGTAAAAAATTAAGTAAGCGTGATGAATCTATTATTCAATTTATTGAGCAATATAAAGAGCTTGGATATCTTCCAGAAGCAATCTTTAACTTTATTGCACTATTAGGCTGGTCGCCGGTAGGGGAAGAAGAAATCTTCTCTCAAGATGAGTTTATCAAAATGTTTGATGCAGCTCGTTTATCAAAATCGCCTGCATTGTTTGATTCTCAAAAACTAAAATGGATGAACAACCAATATATGAAAAAGCAAGATTTAGATACGGTTGTTGAACTAAGCTTACCGCACTTAGTGAAAGCTGGTCGCGTAGGTGAAAACTTAAGCGAACAAGAACAAGCTTGGGTTCGTGATGTAATTGCTTTATATCATGACCAAATGAGCTTTGGAGCTGAAATTGTAGAGCTTTCTGAAATGTTCTTTAAAGATCACGTTGATTACGAAGAAGAAGGACAAGAAGTATTAAAAGGTGAACAAGTACCTGAAGTACTTCGTGCATTTGCTGGTCAAGTAGAAGCTCTAGAAGCAATGGAGCCAGCAGCAGTTAAGGCAGCTATTAAAGCGGTTCAAAAGGAAACGGGACATAAAGGTAAAAACTTATTTATGCCAATCCGTGTTGCGACTACTGGACAAACACACGGTCCAGAACTTCCTAATGCGATTGCTCTTCTTGGAAAAGAAAAAGTTTTAAATCGTATTCAAAAAGTAATTGGTTAACATTTTCTAGGTTTAGAAATATAATAAGTATACTTAAAACCTAATAAGGAAAAGCGACGAGAAGGAGAAGTAGAAAATCAGGCTTTTTACAGAGAGAACCACCTTTGGGCTGGAAGTGGTTTATAAGCGGATTTTTGAAATGCCCCTTCGAGTCTTCTGTTGAACAGCGAAGTATTTCGCGGAACGTCTTAGGGCGCCAAAGTAAACAGAAGCGGTGCAAACCGTTATCATGGATGAGTTTGAGGCTTTCTTTAGCCTAAACAGAGTGGAACCGCGCTTAAAAGGCGTCTCTGTCAATATGACAGAGGCGTCTTTTTTTTATACCATATAAATAGGTATGAGTATAAGTTTTATCTCCTTGTATAAAGATTTAGAGGATAAATGGGGAGTTAAGGTAGTTAGTTCACTCGAAAAAGCAGCCCATAAAGGGGAGGGGACATCGATGTTTAAGAGGCTTCGGGAAGATATTGAAGTCGTTTTTGAACAGGATCCAGCGGCACGAAGTTATTTCGAAGTCATTTTGACCTACTCTGGATTACATGCAGTTTGGTCTCATCGAATTGCACATGCTTTTTATAAAAAGAATTTCTTCTTTATTGCACGTTGGATCTCACAAGTTAGTCGTTTCTTTACTGGCATCGAGATTCATCCAGGAGCAACTATTGGTCGTCGTTTTTTCATTGACCATGGAATGGGTGTTGTAATTGGAGAAACGTGTGAAATTGGTGATAATGTAACAATTTATCAAGGTGTTACATTAGGTGGTACGGGTAAAGAGAAGGGGAAGAGGCACCCTACAATTCAGGATAATGTATTAATTGCAACAGGTGCTAAAGTACTAGGTTCTATTACAGTTGGAGAGAATTCTAAAATTGGAGCAGGATCTGTTGTATTAAAAGAAGTCCCTGCGCATTCTACAGTTGTAGGTATACCTGGTCGAGTCGTTATTCGAAATGGAGTAAAGATTGGTCAAGAATTAAATCATTCTGATCTTCCGGATCCGATTTTTGATAAATTAAAGGTTATGGAAGTAGAACTTGATAAATTGAAAAAGCAACTTGAAGTAAAGGTAGAAAGGAAGGATAAAAATGACTATTCACATTTATAATACGTTAACACGTCAAAAGGAAGAGTTTATTCCATTAGAAGAAAATAAGGTAAAGATGTATGTGTGCGGCCCTACAGTTTATAACTACATTCACATTGGGAATGCAAGACCACCTATGGTATTTGATACAGTACGCCGTTATTTAGAATATAAAGGATATGATGTGCAGTATGTATCTAACTTTACTGATGTGGATGATAAATTAATTAAGGCGGCAAATGAATTAGGCGAAGATGTGCCAACAATTGCAGATCGTTTTGTTGAAGCTTACTTTGAAGATGTAACAGCGTTAGGTTGCAAACATGCAACGGTTCATCCACGCGTAACGGAAAATATGGATATCATTATTGAGTTTATTCAAGAACTTGTGAATAAAGGGTATGCGTATGAATCAGAAGGTGATGTGTACTTTAGAACGAAAGAATTCGAAGGTTACGGTAAATTATCGCATCAACCAATTGCAGATTTACGTCACGGTGCGCGTATTGAAGTAGGAGAAAAGAAACAAGATCCTCTTGATTTTGCTTTATGGAAAGCTGCGAAAGAAGGAGAAATCTTCTGGGAAAGCCCTTGGGGTAAAGGACGTCCAGGATGGCATATTGAATGCTCAGCGATGGCACGTAAGTACTTAGGGGACACAATTGATATTCATGCTGGTGGTCAAGATTTAGCGTTTCCTCATCATGAAAATGAAATTGCACAGTCAGAGGCATTAACAGGAAAAACATTTGCACGTTACTGGATGCATAATGGATATATTAATATTAATAATGAGAAGATGTCTAAGTCGCTTGGAAACTTCATTTTAGTTCACGATATCATTAAGCAATATGATCCGCAGTTAATTAGATTCTTTATGCTATCAGTACATTACCGTCATCCGATTAACTTTAGTGAAGAGTTATTACAAAGCACGAATAACGGGCTAGAAAGAATTAAAACGGCTTACGGTAACTTAAAGCATCGTATGGAGAGTAGCACAAATTTAACAGATCATAATGAGAAATGGTTAGCTGAAATGGAAAAATTCCAGAGTGCATTTGAAGAAGCAATGGATGATGATTTCAATACGGCTAATGCGATTACTGAATTATATAATGTAGCAAATCACGCAAATCAATACTTGTTAGAAGAACATACTTCTAAAGTGGTAATTGAAGCGTATATAAAACAACTTGAAACATTATTTGATATTTTAGGTTTAGAATTAACACAAGAAGAATTGCTTGATGAAGAAATTGAGGAGCTTATCCAAAAGCGTATTGAAGCTCGTAAAAATCGTGATTTCGCATTATCTGATCAAATTCGCGATGATTTAAAAGAACGTAATATTATTTTAGAAGATACCGCTCAAGGTACAAGATGGAAAAGAGGATAAGAATGATCGATGCAAAGCAATTAAACAGCTTAGCGTTAGCATATATGGGTGATGCGGTATATGAACAATATATCCGCTATCACCTCCTTCAAAAAGGAACAGTTCGCCCTAATCAATTACATCGCTTAGGGACGAGCTTTGTTTCGGCAAAAGCACAGGCGAAAGTTGTTTATCATTTATTAGAGACGGCATTTTTGACAGAGGAAGAAGAGGCGGTATTAAGAAGAGGGCGCAATGCGAATTCGGGTACCGTTCCAAAAAATACGGATGTACAAACATATCGACATAGTACAGCTTTTGAAGCATTAATCGGTTATCATCACTTATTAAATAATCGTGAAAGATTAGATGAAATTGTATATAAAGCAATTGCTGTTTTAGAAGAAAAGGAAGGGGGCACATCATCATGAGTAGTGAATATATTATCGGACGTAACCCTGTAATTGAAGCGTTACGATCAGGAAGAGATATTAATAAGATTTGGATCGCAGAAGGTGCTGCCAAAGGGCAAGTGCAGATTGTACTAGCATTAGCGAAAGAGAATAAGATTATTTTACAACATGCACCAAAGAAGAAGTTAGATCAATTAGTTGAGGGTAATCATCAAGGTGTAATTGCTCAAGTGGCTGCATATCAATATGCTGAGTTAGAAGATTTATTTAAGGTGGCAGAGAAACGTAACGAAGATCCATTCTTCTTAATTTTAGATGAAATTGAAGATCCGCATAACCTAGGTTCTATTATGCGTACTGCTGATGCAACGGGAGCTCATGGGATTATTATTCCGAAAAGAAGGGCTGTAGGACTTACCGCGTCAGTTGCGAAGGCATCGACTGGGGCAATTGAATACATTCCTGTTGCACGCGTGACAAATTTATCTCGTACAATTGATGAATTAAAAGAACGTGGACTTTGGATTGCTGGTACAGATGCCAAAGGGAAAACGGATTATCGTCATTTAGATGGAAATATGCCAATCGGCTTAGTAATTGGAAGTGAAGGAAAAGGTATGAGTCGTATTATTGGTGAAAAGTGTGATTTCCTAATCACTTTACCGATGGTTGGTAAAGTTACATCCTTAAATGCTTCAGTAGCCGCAAGTTTGTTAATGTATGAGGTATATCGTAAACGTAACGAAATTGGTAAATAAGAAATGAACGACATTTTAATCGTTGATGGCTACAACATTATCGGAGCTTGGGGAGACTTGAAGAAACTGCGGGATGTAGATTTGCAATCATCAAGAGACGCACTGATTGATAAGATGGCGGATTATCAAGGTTATACAGGAACAAAGGTAATGATAGTTTTTGATGCCTATACAGTTCATGGTATTGAAAAAAAGATGAAACAATCGCGTGTGGAAGTAATATTCACGAGAAAGAATCAAACTGCGGATGAAAAGATAGAGCAACTTGCGATTGAGCTTAGAAATATAAATACACAAATATATGTTGCCACTTCTGATTATACGGAACAATGGATTATATTTGCGCAAGGCGCCCTTCGGAAATCTGCACGTGAATTAGAGTTGGAAGTACAGGCGATGGAGCAACAAGTAAGAAGACGTACAAAAGACACGAAAGAAAAGCAACCCGCCATGCGAAAGATATTTAGTAAAGATATTACAGAAAAATTAGAAAAATTAAGAAGAGGAGAGCGTTGAAGCATTGACGCTCTTTATCTTTTTACTGTATAATATTGCTAAATAAATAGCGGTCGGAGGGATCAAAGTGGAAGCAGGCTTCGTAAGTGTAGGCGACGTTACATTTCGTGATTTAGAGGATGAGGCAATCGTTGAGTTAGTTCGAAAAGGTAATACTGACGCTCTAGAATATTTGATTCACAAATATAAGAACTTTGTTCGCGCGAAATCAAGATCTTATTTCTTAGTGGGTGCCGATCGAGAAGATATTGTTCAAGAAGGTATGATTGGATTGTTTAAAGCAATTCGTGATTATAAAGAGGACAAGCTGTCTTCATTCAAAGCATTTGCTGAACTATGTATCACTCGACAAATTATTACCGCTATTAAAACAGCAACAAGGCAAAAACATATTCCGTTAAATTCATATATATCTTTAGATAAGCCAATTTATGATGAGGAATCGGATCGAACGCTATTAGATGTTATTTCGGAAGCGAAAGTAACTGATCCTGAAGAAATGATTATAAGTCAGGAAGAATATACAGACATAGAATCAAAAATATCTGAATTATTAAGCGATTTAGAAAGAAAGGTACTATCTTTATACTTAGATGGACGTTCCTATCAAGAAATTTCAGAACAGTTAAACAGACATGTGAAATCTATTGATAACGCATTGCAGCGTGTAAAAAGGAAATTGGAAAGATATATGGAGATGAGAGAGAGTACAACTTTAAATTCATAGCAAGTAGCGCAGGTGTAAAGTAATTCACCTGTTTTCTTTTTGCGAAGAGAGTAAGAGTCATGACATTGACATTGTCTTTTGTTGTATGATACATTTTTAGGGACATAATGTTACAAGGCTGGTGTAACTGATGAGGAAAAAAGTTGTACTCTCATGTGAAGAGTGTAAAAATCGAAACTACTCTACGATGAAAGATACGAGCTCAGTAGAGCGACTTGAGATAAAGAAGTTTTGTAAAACATGCAATAAGCATACAGTTCACAAGGAAACAAAATAAATAATTGAAATAATAAATTGGAGGTCCCGTAGATGCGTTTAACGAACTTTTTCGGCGATGTAGGTCGCGAAATGAAAAAAGTAAGTTGGCCTAAAAAAGATGAATTACTTCGCTCAACAGCGACAGTTATCGCTACAGTTGTCTTCTTTGCGATTTTCTTCGCAGTAGTTGATATGGGCATTTCTTCTTTAATTCGGTTAATTCTTGGTTAATTCTTGAATAAGAAGCACTTATCCATGATATAATGTTATTTATAAGAACTGTGTAAAAGCCCGGTGAACGGGTTTTTTCATTTGCGCAAAAAAATGCACGTCAGGGAGGGAAGGACGCTCGTCCTAAATGAATGGAAAAAAGTTGGTATGTTGTCCATACTTATTCTGGATATGAAAATAAAGTAAAAGCAAACCTAGAGAAACGTGTAGAATCAATGGGTATGCAAGATAAAATTTTCCGTGTTGTTGTCCCGGAAGAAGTAGAAGTAGAAATGAAAAACGGTAAAGAAAAATTAATGAAAAGAAAAGTGTTCCCAGGTTACGTGTTAGTAGAACTAATCATGACTGATGATTCTTGGTATGTTGTTCGTAATACACCGGGTGTAACAGGTTTTGTTGGTTCTTCAGGATCTGGATCTAAACCATCACCTCTATTGGAAGAGGAAGTTGTTACCATCATGAAGCATATGGGAATGGACAATGAAGTGGTTGATTTCGACTTTGAACTTCATGAGACAGTACGTGTAAATGAAGGGCCATTCGCCGATTATACAGGTGCAATTGAAGAAATTGATGTGGAGAAGAAAAAAGTTAGTGTGCTTGTAGACATGTTTGGCCGCGAGACTCCGGTTGAACTTGACTTCCATCAAATTGAAAAATTATAAAATGAAACTTGAAATGAATTGTAAAAAGTGATAATATCTTTTAAGTCAGTACGTCTTCGTTATCGGAGACGTTTTTTGAAAGATTTTATCGCTACGATAAAATATGACGTGGGAGGGCAAATCACTGTCCAATTGACCACATCACGGACTTAAGGAGGTGTGTCTCGTGGCTAAAAAGGTAATTAAAATGGTAAAGCTTCAAATTCCTGCAGGTAAAGCTAACCCAGCTCCACCGGTTGGTCCAGCATTAGGACAAGCAGGTGTTAACATCATGGGCTTCTGTAAAGAGTTTAACGCTCGTACAGCAGATCAAGCTGGTCTTATCATCCCTGTTGAAATTACGGTATTTGAGGACCGTTCATTCACTTTCATTACTAAAACTCCTCCTGCTGCTGTTCTTCTTAAGAAAGTAGCTGGTATTGAGTCTGGTTCTGGTGAACCAAACCGTAATAAAGTGGCAACTGTTAAGCGTGATAAAGTACGCGAAATCGCTGAAACTAAAATGCCTGACCTAAACGCTGCTAGCGTAGAAGCTGCAATGCGTATGGTTGAAGGTACTGCACGCAGTATGGGCATCGTTATCGAAGACTAATTCGATTTGTTTTTTTTAAAAAGGTTGCGGGTCTGGAATTCCAATTCGCAACCTTTATTATCGTAAATGATTATCGTTTTTAAATAAATGGATGGCGCGCATCCTCAGGTTATACCTGAAAATAAGCGTAAACGTGGGAGGTTATTCCGCTAAAACCACATTCGAGGAGGAAATAAAAATGGCTAAAAGAGGTAAAAAGTACGTAGAAGCTGCAAAGCTTGTTGATCGTGCAGCTGCTTACTCTGCAACAGAAGCAGTAGAATTAGTAAAGAAAACAAACACAGCTAAATTTGATGCAACTGTAGAAGCTGCATTCCGTTTAGGTGTTGACCCTAAGAAAGCTGACCAACAAATCCGTGGTGCAGTTGTTCTTCCACATGGTACTGGTAAAGTACAACGTGTATTAGTATTCGCTAAAGGCGAAAAAGCTAAAGAAGCTGAAGCTGCTGGAGCTGACTTCGTAGGCGATGCTGATTACATCGGTAAAATCCAACAAGGTTGGTTCGATTTCGATGTAGTAGTAGCAACTCCTGACATGATGGGTGAAGTTGGTAAACTTGGTCGCGTATTAGGACCTAAAGGTTTAATGCCAAACCCTAAAACTGGAACAGTTACTTTCGATGTAACTAAAGCTGTTAACGAAATCAAAGCTGGTAAAGTTGAATACCGCGTTGATAAAGCTGGTAACATCCACGTTCCAATCGGTAAAGTATCTTTCGAAGATGCTAAACTAGTAGAAAACTTCAAAACAATTGCTGACACTTTACAAAAAGTTAAGCCAGCTGCTGCAAAAGGTACTTACATGAAGAACGTAACAGTTGCTTCTACAATGGGACCTGGCGTACGTGTAGACGTTTCTACATTAGCGTAAAAATTGGAAGTTGACTTCATAAAGAAGTTTTTATATAATCATTTATGTTGTGAATTTAAATAGTGTACCGTAGACAGTAGGTGTCAATAGACTTAATTTCCTACCTAGGTGTTAATATACGAAGCGGAATTTTTTTCTGTGACTATATGCCTCCATGTCTACAAGTTGGGCATGGAGGTTTTTAGTGCACTTTCGGTACATCTTCTATATAATCTACAGGAGGTGTAATAACATGAGCAAAGTAATCGAAACTAAACAACAAGTTGTAACTGAAATCGCGGACAAACTTCGCGCTAGTAAATCTACAATCGTTGTTGACTACCGTGGTTTAACAGTTTCTGAAGCAACAGAATTACGTAAGCAATTACGTGAAGCTGGCGTTGAGTTCAAAGTTTACAAAAACTCTCTAACTCGTCGTGCTGCAGAATCTGCTGAAATGGCTGAGTTAAATGAATTCTTAACAGGACCAAACGCAATCGCGTTCAGTAACGAGGATGTAGTTGCTCCTGCGAAAGTATTAAACGACTTCGCTACAAAACATGAAGCTTTAGAAATTAAAGCGGGCGTAATCGAAGGTAAACTTGTAACACTTGATGAGGTTAAAGCTATCGCTACTCTTCCATCACGTGAAGGCTTACTTTCTATGCTTCTTAGCGTTCTTCAAGCTCCAATCCGTAACCTTGCACTTGCTACTAAAGCAGTTGCAGAACAAAAGGAAGAGCAAGGCGCTTAATTTTTTAAAAGATAATTACTTGTTATCTATAAAACAATACAAACCTATTTAAGGGAGGATATTTACAATGACTAAAGAACAAATCATTGAAGCAGTTAAATCTATGACTGTATTAGAACTTAACGACTTAGTAAAAGCTATCGAGGAAGAATTCGGCGTAACTGCTGCTGCTCCTGTAGCTGTAGCTGGTGGCGCTGGTGAAGCTGCTGCTGAGAAAACTGAGTTTGACGTAGTACTTGCAAGTGCTGGCGCTCAAAAAATCAAAGTTATCAAAGCTGTACGTGAAATCACTGGTCTTGGCTTAAAAGAAGCTAAAGAATTAGTTGACAACACTCCAAAAGCAATCAAAGAAGGCGTTTCTAAAGAGGAAGCTGAAGAAATGAAAGCTAAACTTGAAGAAGTTGGCGCTGCTGTAGAAGTTAAGTAATTAACTTTTGATGCTTTAAAAAAGCTCGCTCTCATGCGAGCTTTTTTTTTAACTGTAAAGAAAAGAGGTGGCCATATGGCAGACCATTATTTTTCTAACGACCCTTCTAGTAAAAGTGATCGTAAACGATGGGAATTTGCACTTCGTGGATCTCAATTTACTTTTTTATCTGACCATGGGGTGTTTTCGAAAAACGAGGTGGACTTTGGTTCCCGTCTTTTAATTGAAGCGTTTCAAATGCCGGATATTAAAGGTGATATATTAGACGTAGGTTGCGGATACGGTCCTATCGGTTTGTCGTTAGCGAAAGAGTTTCAAGGTCGTGAAGTTCACATGGTGGATGTGAATGAAAGGGCGCTTGGGCTTGCGAAAGAAAATGCCGCTAATAACAGAATCGAGAATATACGTATTTTTCAAAGTAGCGTCTATGAAAATGTAGATGGCAAGTATGCTGTTATTCTATCTAACCCTCCAATTCGTGCTGGTAAAGATATCGTGCATGAGATTTTAGAAAAGGCTGAGGAGTATTTAGTTCCAGGTGGAGAACTGTGGATTGTTATTCAAAAGAAGCAGGGTGCACCATCTGCACTGAAAAAACTAGAAGAAGTATTTTCTGAAGTTGAAGTTGTAGAAAAGAAAAAAGGATATTATATCATAAAATCAAAAAAACGTTGACGGTTATTTTTGGCTATGTTAACATTATACAATGCCAATATATGATTTTCTGCGTTGAGAAAGATGTATATTTTTGTTTCTCTTGGAAAAGATAGTAAAATCAGCAGATTATGAAACAGAATGATGGTTTTCTTATAGAAGCCATTTTTCTTTTTTGAGCAGGTAGAAAGACTCAACGTATTTATCTTTAAGAGAAAAAAACTACGCTAATAGCAGTAGTTGTATTTATTTGTGATTTTGCACAAATTTTTTTGTGCATTTATAATACTCATGATTTGAGGGGTGAAGCAGTTGACAGGTCAACTAGTTCAATACGGACGCCACCGCCAACGAAGAAGTTATGCCCGTATTAGTGAAGTATTAGAGTTACCAAATCTTATCGAAATTCAAACCTCTT
Organism: Bacillus cereus group sp. BfR-BA-01383; assembly: GCF_022663495.1. Classification (NCBI taxonomy): domain Bacteria; kingdom Bacillati; phylum Bacillota; class Bacilli; order Caryophanales; family Bacillaceae; genus Bacillus; species Bacillus cereus group sp. BfR-BA-01383. The sequence goes on along the minus strand of NZ_JAKUFP010000028.1, from coordinate 37,023 downwards.
CTTATCAGTGGTTTCTTGATGAGGGTTTGCGAGAAATGTTCCAAGACATTTCTCCGATTGAAGACTTTACGGGAAATCTATCGCTTGAATTTATCGACTACAGCTTAGGTGAACCTAAATACTCTGTAGAAGAATGCAAAGAGCGTGATGTGACGTATGCAGCACCACTTCGTGTAAAAGTGCGTCTAATCAACAAGGAAACTGGTGAAGTAAAAGAACAAGATGTGTTCATGGGAGATTTCCCACTCATGACAGAGACTGGAACATTCGTAATTAACGGTGCAGAACGTGTTATCGTTTCCCAGTTAGTTCGCTCTCCAAGCGTATACTATAGTGGCAAAGTGGATAAAAACGGAAAACGTGGTTTTACTGCTACTGTAATTCCAAACCGCGGAGCTTGGTTAGAGTATGAAACAGATGCTAAGGATGTTGTATATGTGCGTATTGACCGTACGCGTAAACTTCCTGTAACTGTTTTGTTACGCGCATTAGGGTTTGGCTCTGATCAAGAAATCACCGAGCTTTTAGGTGATAACGAATACTTAAGCAACACGTTAGAAAAAGACAACACAGATAGCACAGAAAAAGCATTGCTTGAAATTTATGAGCGCCTACGTCCTGGTGAACCACCAACAGTAGAAAATGCAAAGAGCTTACTTGTGTCTCGTTTCTTTGATCCAAAGCGCTACGATTTAGCAAATGTAGGTCGCTATAAGATCAACAAAAAGCTACACATTAAAAACAGATTGTTTAACCAACGTTTAGCTGAAACATTAGTGGATCCAGAAACTGGTGAAATTTTAGCGGCAGAAGGAACAATCTTAGATCGTCGTACACTGGATCGCATTTTACCTTACTTAGAGAAAAACATTGGATTCAAAACAGCGAAACCAATGGGTGGAGTGGTAGAAGGCGATGTTGAGCTGCAATCTATTAAGATTTATGCTCCTGAATCAGAGGGCGAACGTTCTATCAACGTAATTGGGAATGCAAATATTACTCGCGATGTAAAACACATCACACCAGGTGATATTCTTGCTTCTATTAGTTACTTCTTCAACTTACTATACAAAGTAGGGGATACAGATGATATTGACCACTTAGGAAATCGTCGTCTGCGTTCTGTAGGAGAACTATTACAAAACCAATTCCGTATCGGTCTTTCTCGTATGGAACGTGTTGTTCGTGAGAGAATGTCGATTCAAGATACAAATGCAATTACACCACAGGCATTAATTAATATTCGTCCTGTTATTGCATCTATTAAAGAGTTCTTCGGAAGTTCTCAGTTATCTCAGTTCATGGACCAAACAAACCCATTAGCAGAGTTAACTCACAAACGAAGACTATCTGCATTAGGACCCGGTGGTTTAACGCGTGAGCGCGCAGGCTTTGAAGTACGTGACGTTCACTACTCTCACTACGGTCGTATGTGTCCAATTGAAACGCCAGAGGGACCAAACATCGGTTTGATTAACTCATTATCTTCGTTCGCGAAAGTAAATGAGTTTGGTTTCATCGAAACACCATACCGTCGTGTTGACCCAGAAACTGGTCTTGTAACAGGGCATGTTGATTATTTAACAGCAGATGAAGAAGATAATTATGTTGTAGCCCAAGCGAATATGAAATTATCTGAAGAAGGGGAATTCCTTGATGAAGATATCGTAGCTCGTTTCCGTGGTGAAAACATTGTCACAAATAAAGAACGCATCGACTACATGGATGTATCTCCAAAACAAGTAGTGTCGGCAGCGACAGCTTGTATTCCGTTCTTAGAAAACGATGACTCTAACCGCGCACTTATGGGAGCGAACATGCAACGTCAGGCGGTTCCGTTAATGAATCCGGAATCTCCGATTGTAGGTACAGGTATGGAGTACGTATCAGCAAAAGACTCAGGAGCTGCAGTGATCTGTAAACATCCTGGTGTTGTTGAACGCGTAGAAGCACGTGAAGTTTGGGTACGTCGCTATGTAGAAGTTGACGGTCAAACAGTAAAAGGCGATTTAGATCGCTACAAAATGCAGAAATTCATTCGTTCTAACCAAGGAACTTGTTACAATCAACGTCCAATCGTAAGTGTTGGAAATGAAGTTGTAAAAGGTGAAATCCTTGCGGATGGTCCTTCTATGGAATTAGGTGAACTAGCACTTGGACGTAACGTGCTTGTTGGCTTCATGACATGGGACGGTTATAACTATGAGGATGCGATCATTATGAGTGAGCGCCTTGTAAAAGATGATGTGTACACTTCTATTCATATTGAAGAATATGAATCAGAAGCTCGTGATACGAAGCTTGGACCAGAAGAAATTACACGTGATATTCCGAATGTTGGAGAAGATGCACTTCGTAACCTTGACGAGCGCGGTATTATTCGCGTCGGTGCTGAAGTAAAAGATGGAGACCTACTTGTTGGTAAAGTAACACCTAAAGGTGTAACAGAATTAACAGCAGAAGAACGTCTATTACATGCAATCTTCGGTGAAAAAGCACGTGAAGTACGTGATACATCACTACGTGTACCACACGGTGGTGGCGGTATTATCTTAGACGTAAAAGTATTCAACCGTGAAGATGGCGATGAATTGCCACCAGGCGTGAATCAACTTGTACGTGCATATATCGTTCAAAAACGTAAAATTTCTGAAGGTGACAAGATGGCCGGACGTCACGGTAACAAGGGTGTTATCTCTCGTATTTTACCAGAAGAAGATATGCCTTACTTACCAGACGGTACGCCAATCGATATCATGTTAAACCCATTAGGGGTACCATCTCGTATGAATATCGGTCAGGTATTAGAGCTTCATCTTGGTATGGCAGCAAGATACCTTGGTATTCACATTGCAACACCAGTATTCGATGGTGCTCGTGAGGAAGATGTATGGGGCACAATTGAAGAAGCTGGTATGGCAAATGACGCGAAAACAATCCTGTATGACGGACGTACTGGTGAACCATTCGATAACCGCGTATCTGTTGGTGTCATGTATATGATCAAACTTGCGCACATGGTTGACGATAAACTTCATGCTCGTTCTACTGGACCATACTCACTTGTAACGCAGCAACCTCTTGGAGGTAAAGCTCAGTTCGGTGGACAGCGTTTCGGTGAGATGGAGGTTTGGGCACTTGAAGCTTACGGTGCTGCTTATACTCTTCAAGAAATCTTAACAGTGAAGTCTGATGACGTTGTTGGACGTGTTAAGACGTATGAAGCTATTGTTAAAGGTGAAAATGTTCCAGAACCAGGCGTTCCTGAATCATTCAAAGTATTGATTAAAGAACTGCAAAGTTTAGGTATGGACGTTAAAATGATGTCAATCAACGATACAGAAATTGAAATGCGTGATACGGAAGATGACGATGATCATCAATCAGCAGATAAATTGAATGTTGAAGTTGAGACAACTAAGGAATAATTGGGATAACCTGTAGACTAAAAGGGAGGTAGGCCCCTTGATAGATGTAAATAACTTTGAATATATGAAGATTGGACTTGCTTCACCTGACAAGATTCGTTCTTGGTCATACGGTGAAGTTAAGAAACCAGAAACAATTAACTATCGTACGTTAAAGCCTGAAAAAGATGGCTTGTTCTGTGAGCGTATTTTCGGACCACAAAAGGACTGGGAATGTCATTGCGGAAAATACAAACGTGTACGTTATAAAGGTGTAGTTTGTGATCGATGTGGCGTTGAAGTAACGCGTGCAAAAGTTCGTCGTGAACGTATGGGTCATATCGAATTAGCTGCTCCTGTATCTCATATTTGGTATTTCAAAGGTATCCCGAGCCGCATGGGACTTGTCTTAGACATGTCCCCTCGCGCGCTTGAAGAAGTAATTTACTTCGCTTCTTATGTTGTAACAGAAAGTGGAGATACACCACTTGATAAGAAGCAATTACTTTCTGAAAAAGAATACCGTGCATATCGTGATCGATATGGTAGCACATTCCAAGCTGCTATGGGTGCAGAAGCAATTAAAAAGCTACTACAAGACATCGATTTAGATAAAGAAGTAGACTTCTTAAAAGAAGAACTAAAAACAGCGCAAGGACAACGTCGTACTCGTGCTATTAAACGTCTAGAAGTATTAGAAGCATTCCGTAACTCTGGAAATGAGCCATCTTGGATGATCCTAGATGTTCTACCAGTTATCCCGCCAGAACTACGCCCAATGGTACAGTTAGATGGTGGACGTTTTGCTACTTCTGATTTAAACGACTTATATCGTCGTGTAATTAACCGTAACAACCGTTTAAAACGTCTATTGGACTTAGGTGCACCAAGCATCATCGTTCAAAACGAAAAACGTATGTTACAAGAAGCTGTAGACGCATTAATCGATAATGGTCGTCGTGGCCGTCCAGTTACTGGACCAGGTAACCGTCCATTAAAATCACTATCTCACATGCTTAAAGGTAAACAAGGACGTTTCCGTCAAAACTTATTAGGTAAACGTGTTGACTACTCTGGCCGTTCTGTAATCGTTGTAGGACCGAACTTAAAGATGTATCAATGTGGATTACCGAAAGAAATGGCGCTTGAACTGTTCAAACCTTTCGTTATGAAAGAGTTAGTTGGTAAAGGATTAGCACACAACATTAAGAGTGCGAAACGTAAAATCGAGCGTGTACAACCTGAAGTTTGGGACGTTTTAGAATCTGTGATCAAAGAGCATCCAGTACTTCTAAACCGCGCACCAACACTTCACCGTCTTGGTATCCAGGCGTTTGAGCCTACATTAGTAGAAGGTCGCGCAATCCGTCTTCATCCACTTGTATGTACTGCATACAACGCTGACTTTGACGGTGACCAAATGGCGGTTCACGTACCTTTATCATCAGAAGCACAAGCAGAAGCTCGTATTCTTATGTTAGCGGCACAAAACATCTTGAATCCGAAAGACGGTAAGCCAGTTGTTACTCCATCTCAGGATATGGTATTAGGTAACTATTACTTAACACTTGAGCGTGAAGGTGCAATCGGTGAAGGTATGGTCTTCAAAGATGCAAACGAAGCAATACTTGCATATCAAAACGGATATGTACATCTGCACACACGTGTTGCAGTTGCAGCAAGTTCAGTAAATAACGTAACATTTACTGAAGAGCAAAAAGGTAAGCTTCTATTAACAACAGTTGGTAAATTAATATTTAACGAAATCTTACCAGAGTCGTTCCCTTATATTAATGAACCAACAAACTCAAACCTTGAAAAAGAAACTCCAGCGGAGTATTTCGTTGAAAAAGGTGCGAACATTAAAGAGATTATTGCGAGTCGCGAAGAAGTGGCGCCATTTAGCAAGAAGATCCTTGGTAACATCATTGCGGAAGTGTTCAAACGTTTCCAAATTACGGAAACATCACGCATGCTTGACCGTATGAAAAACTTAGGATTTAAGTACTCTACAAAAGCTGGTATTACAGTTGGGGTATCTGACATTCTTGTATTAGGCGAAAAAGATGAAATTCTCCATGAAGCGCAAGCAAAAGTAGATAATGTAATTAAACAATTCCGTCGCGGTTTAATCACGGAAGAAGAACGTTACGATCGCGTTATCTCTATTTGGAGTAATGCAAAAGATGTTATCCAAGGTAAACTGATGAAATCCTTGAATAAACGCAATCCAATCTTCATGATGAGTGATTCCGGTGCCCGTGGTAACGCATCGAACTTTACTCAGCTTGCTGGTATGCGTGGTCTGATGGCCAATCCATCTGGTCGTATCATTGAACTTCCGATCAAATCAAGTTTCCGTGAAGGTTTAACAGTACTTGAGTACTTCATCTCTACGCATGGTGCGCGTAAAGGTCTTGCCGATACAGCACTTAAAACTGCCGATTCTGGTTACTTAACACGTCGTCTTGTAGACGTTGCACAAGATGTAATCGTTCGTGAAGATGATTGTGGAACAGATCGCGGTTTATTAATCGGTGCGATTAAAGAGGGTAATGAAGTTATTGAGTCGTTATATGATCGTCTTGTTGGACGTTTTGCAAGAAAAACTGTAAAACATCCTGAAACAGGTGAAGTATTAGTTGCTGAAAATCAATTAATTACTGAAGATATTGCTCATATCGTTGAAAATTCGGGTGTTGAAACTGTAAACATTCGTTCAGCGTTTACGTGTAACACTCGCCACGGTGTATGTAAGAAGTGTTACGGTCGTAACTTAGCAACTGGTACAGACGTAGAAGTAGGAGAAGCGGTAGGTATTATCGCAGCTCAATCTATCGGTGAGCCAGGTACACAGTTAACGATGCGTACGTTCCATACAGGTGGGGTTGCCGGAGATGATATCACTCAAGGTTTACCTCGTATCCAAGAGATCTTCGAGGCTCGTAATCCGAAAGGTCAGGCAGTTATCAGTGAAATCGACGGTGTTATCGCAGCGATCAACGATGTTAAAGATCGCCAAGAAGTAGTTGTACAGGGTGAAGTTGAAGCTCGTACGTATGCTATTCCTTACGGTGCTCGTCTGAAAGTAACTCCAGGACAGCCAATTAGCCACGGTAAAGAGTTAACAGAAGGTTCTATTGATCCGAAAGAATTACTAAAAGTAACGGACATTACAGCAGTTCAAGAATACTTATTACGTGAAGTTCAAAAAGTATACCGTATGCAAGGGGTAGAAATTGGTGACAAACACGTAGAAGTAATGGTACGTCAAATGCTGCGTAAAGTTCGTGTAAGTGATGCAGGTGAAACAGATGTATTACCAGGAACATTACTAGATATCCATCAGTTTACTGATGCGAATGCGAAGGTGTTACTGCAAGGTAAACAACCAGCAACAGCTAGACCAGTTCTACTTGGTATTACAAAAGCTTCACTTGAAACAGATTCGTTCTTATCTGCAGCTTCGTTCCAAGAAACAACTCGTGTTCTAACGGATGCAGCAATTAAAGGTAAACGCGATGAGCTTCTAGGATTGAAAGAGAATGTTATTATCGGTAAGCTTGTTCCTGCTGGAACAGGTATGAATCGTTATCGAAAAGTGGATCTTGTAAAAACAACACAAGATAACATGAATGTAGAAAACGATGAAGTTTATGTGGAACAGTAAAATTTTCCGTCGTAAATTTTGTATAAAAACAGCTAATCCTAGTTGACATTGTATGAGTCAAAATGTTACTATAATCAAGGTTGCTCCTGAACGATGCTTTGGAGGATATTTATATGTCTTATCAAAAAGTGTCAAATGCTGAAAATGTAGTCGTGGGTCATAAACGCACATTGGAAGCAATTAAAAATGGTATAGTTAAAGAAGTTGTCATTGCGGAAGATGCTGACGTGCGGTTAACCCATGTTATCATTCGTACTGCATTGCAACATAACATACCCATAACAAAAGTTGAATCAGTTCGTAAACTTGGAAAAGTTTCGGGGATTCAAGTGGGAGCTTCAGCAATAGGAATAATAAGTTAAAACTGTTTTTGTGAGGAGAGAGCATTTGTTCTCCCTTGCAAAAACTTTGTTTTCAACTAATAATGAACCACCTGGATATGTGGTCATACAAACATGCGAAGGGAGGATAATCAAATGCCTACTATTAACCAATTAGTGAGAAATGGTCGTACTGATAAAGTATGGAAATCTAAATCACCTGCGTTAAACAAAGGGTTCAACTCTTTAAAGAAAAAATCAACTGATATCTCTGCACCTCAAAAACGTGGTGTATGTACTCGTGTTGGTACAATGACTCCAAAGAAACCTAACTCAGCGTTACGTAAATACGCTCGTGTACGTTTAACAAACGGTATTGAAGTTACAGCTTACATCCCAGGTATCGGTCATAACCTACAAGAGCATAGCGTAGTATTAATTCGCGGTGGTCGTGTAAAGGATTTACCGGGGGTACGTTACCACATCGTTCGTGGTGCGCTTGATACAGCTGGTGTTGACAAACGTATGCAAGGACGTTCTAAATATGGTACTAAGCGACCAAAACCTGCTAAAAAATAATAAATTTAAAATGAAAGGAGGAACTCAATATGCCTCGTAAAGGACCTGTTGCAAAACGTGACGTGTTACCAGATCCAATGTACAATTCGAAACTTGTAACACGCCTAATCAACAAAATGATGGTTGACGGTAAAAAAGGTAAATCTCAAACAATTCTTTATAACGCTTTCGATATCGTTCGTGAACGTTCAGATAAAGAACCAATGGAAGTATTCGAGCAAGCTCTTAAGAACATCATGCCTGTTCTTGAAGTACGCGCTCGTCGTGTTGGTGGTGCTAACTACCAAGTTCCAGTTGAGGTTCGTCCAGAACGCCGTACAACTTTAGGTCTTCGCTGGTTAGTAAACTATGCTCGTCTTCGTGGTGAAAAAACTATGGAAGAGCGTCTAGCTTACGAAATCTTAGATGCAGCTAACAACGCTGGTGCATCTGTTAAGAAACGTGAAGATACTCATAAAATGGCAGAAGCTAACAAAGCATTTGCTCATTACCGTTGGTAGGATTCAACGTAAAATAAATGTAAGCATAAACCGCTTTATTTGTCGCTTATGAAAGTGTGGAGAGGGAGAATGCCTCTCCCTTTCGTTGGGCGCTCGTTTTACATAATGAGGGTACTGGACATACTGACATATGTAACAATATAAAGTGGCTTTTTTGCTACTTAAAATAAAAAATCCAATCCATATATGGAAGGAGCAAGACACCAAATGGCAAGAGAGTTCTCTTTAGAAAACACTCGTAATATTGGTATCATGGCTCACATCGATGCTGGTAAAACAACAGCTACTGAGCGTATTCTGTATTATACAGGACGTATTCACAAAATCGGTGAAACTCACGAAGGTGCATCTCAGATGGACTGGATGGAGCAAGAGCAAGAGCGTGGTATCACAATTACTTCTGCTGCAACTACAGCACAATGGAAAGGTCATCGTGTAAACATCATTGATACTCCTGGACACGTAGATTTCACAGTAGAAGTAGAACGTTCTTTACGCGTACTTGATGGCGCGGTAGCAGTACTTGATGCACAATCTGGTGTAGAACCACAAACAGAAACTGTTTGGCGTCAGGCTACTACTTACGGCGTACCTCGTATCGTATTCGTTAACAAAATGGATAAGATCGGTGCAGACTTCTTATACTCTGTAGGAACAATCCACGATCGTTTACAAGCAAACGCACATCCAATTCAGTTACCAATCGGTGCTGAAGATGAGTTCAATGGTATCATTGACCTTGTTGAAGAGTGTGCTTACATGTACGGTAACGATTTAGGAACAGACATCGAGCGTGTCGAAATTCCTGAAGAGCATAAAGAATTAGCTGCAGAATACCGTGGAAAACTTATTGAAGCGGTAGCTGAGCTTGATGAAGAAATGATGATGAAGTACCTAGAAGGTGAAGAAATCACTATTGAAGAGCTTAAAGCTGGTATCCGTAAGGCTACAACTTCTGTAGAATTCTTCCCAGTAATCTGTGGTTCTGCATTCAAAAACAAAGGTGTTCAAATTCTGTTAGACGCAGTTATCGACTACCTACCATCTCCATTAGATGTACCTGCTATTAAAGGTACTCTTCCGGATACAGATGAAGAAGTAGAACGTAAGTCTAGCGATGAAGAACCATTCGCAGCTTTAGCATTCAAAATCATGACTGACCCTTACGTTGGTAAGTTAACGTTCTTCCGTGTGTACTCTGGTGTGTTAAACTCTGGATCATACGTGAAAAACTCAACTAAAGGTAAGCGTGAGCGTGTAGGTCGTATCCTACAAATGCACGCTAACAGCCGTGAAGAGATTTCAACAGTTTACGCTGGTGACATCGCTGCTGCTGTTGGTTTAAAAGATACTACTACTGGTGATACTCTTTGTGACGAGAAGAGCCTTGTTATCCTTGAGTCTATGGAATTCCCAGAGCCAGTTATCTCTGTAGCTATCGAACCAAAATCTAAAGCTGACCAAGATAAAATGGGTACAGCATTATCTAAGCTTTCTGAAGAAGATCCAACATTCCGTGCTCACACTGACCAAGAAACTGGCCAAACTATCATCGCTGGTATGGGTGAACTTCACCTTGATATCATCGTTGACCGTATGCGTCGTGAATTCAAAGTGGAAGCAAACGTTGGTGCTCCTCAGGTAGCATACCGTGAGACTTTCCGCGCTGCTGCGAAAGTTGAAGGTAAGTTCGCTCGTCAATCTGGTGGTCGTGGACAATTCGGTCACGTTTGGATTGAGTTTGAACCTAACGAAGAAGGTAAAGGATTCGAATTCGAAAACAAGATCGTCGGTGGTGTAGTTCCACGTGAATACATCCCAGCTGTTGGAGCAGGTCTTGAAGATGCACTTAAAAATGGTGTACTAGCTGGTTATCCACTAGTTGACATTAAAGCTGCATTAGTTGACGGATCTTACCATGATGTCGATTCATCTGAGATGGCGTTCAAAATCGCTGCATCTATGGCACTTAAAGCTGCGGTTTCTAAATGTAGCCCAGTAATTCTTGAGCCAATGATGAAAGTTGAAGTTGTAATTCCTGAAGAGTACATGGGAGATATCATGGGTGACGTAACATCTCGTCGTGGACGTGTAGAAGGTATGGAAGCTCGCGGTAACGCACAAGTTGTTCGCGCTATGGTTCCACTTTCTGAAATGTTCGGTTATGCGACAGCATTACGTTCTAACACTCAAGGACGCGGAACATTCTCAATGACATTTGATCATTATGAAGAAGTACCAAAGTCTGTTTCTGAAGAAATTATTAAAAAAAATAAAGGTGAATAATTGATTTTTATCGATTGTTCAAGTATAACTACTTATGTAAGCTTAGAAAGTGAGGCTTAAGTTTCACTTTCTAGTCTAAATATAAAATAACCTATATAAACTAAGGAGGAATTTAGAATGGCTAAAGCTAAATTCGAACGTTCTAAACCCCATGTTAACATCGGTACAATCGGCCACGTTGACCATGGTAAAACTACATTAACTGCTGCGATCACTACAGTTCTTGCAAAAGCTGGTGGTGCTGAAGCACGCGGATACGATCAAATCGACGCTGCTCCAGAAGAAAGAGAGCGCGGAATCACAATCTCAACTGCACACGTTGAGTACGAAACTGAAACTCGTCACTATGCACACGTTGACTGCCCAGGTCACGCTGACTATGTTAAAAACATGATCACTGGTGCTGCTCAAATGGACGGCGGTATCTTAGTAGTATCTGCTGCTGATGGTCCAATGCCTCAAACACGTGAGCACATCCTTCTTTCTCGTCAAGTAGGTGTTCCTTACATCGTTGTATTCTTAAACAAATGCGACATGGTAGACGACGAAGAATTATTAGAATTAGTAGAAATGGAAGTTCGCGACCTATTATCTGAATACGGATTCCCAGGCGACGACATTCCTGTAATCAAAGGTTCTGCTCTTAAAGCTCTTCAAGGAGAAGCTGATTGGGAAGCAAAAATCATCGAATTAATGACTGAAGTTGATGCTTACATCCCAACTCCAGAACGTGAAACTGACAAACCATTCTTAATGCCTATCGAGGACGTATTCTCTATCACAGGTCGTGGTACAGTTGCTACTGGTCGTGTTGAGCGCGGTATCGTTAAAGTTGGTGACGTAGTAGAAATCATCGGTCTTGCTGAAGAGAATGCTTCTACAACTGTAACTGGTGTAGAAATGTTCCGTAAACTTCTTGACCAAGCTCAAGCTGGAGACAACATCGGTGCTCTACTTCGTGGGGTTGCTCGTGAAGACATCCAACGTGGACAAGTTCTTGCTAAAACTGGCTCTGTAAAAGCTCACGCTAAATTCAAAGCTGAAGTTTTCGTATTATCTAAAGAAGAAGGTGGACGTCACACTCCATTCTTCGCTAACTACCGTCCTCAGTTCTACTTCCGTACAACTGACGTAACTGGTATCATCCAATTACCAGAAGGTACTGAAATGGTAATGCCTGGTGACAACATCGAAATGACTATCGAACTTATCGCTCCAATCGCTATCGAAGAGGGAACTAAATTCTCTATTCGTGAAGGTGGACGTACAGTAGGTTACGGTGTAGTTGCAACTATCGTTGAGTAATCTTAACTGATATATAAAAACCCAAGGGATTTTCCCTTGGGTTTTTTATTTGCATTTATATAATGAACGAGATCATATTTTTTGTTTTGACGAGTTTCTTCTATAGTATATAAAATCAATAAAACAAAACCCAGAAACTGTAAAACGAATTCTGTTAGATGAAAACTTGAAATTCTTTAAAGTGCCATGTATAATAGCAAAAGTAGAGAAAAGCAGATGCAAACAAAAAGATGCTTGCATCTAGACGAATAACATTGTATAATAAACAATGTTGGTCTTTGACTGCGATGAAGTGGAAGGTTGCTGACACACCCGGCCGCTTTGCCATGGCATGGTGTGGGGAAATTTCCATGGAGAAGGTCTATTTTAGAAATAGGCGAACGAAGGAGGGAAAATAATGGCAAAAGAAAAAATTCGTATCCGTTTAAAAGCTTATGATCACCGTATTCTTGATCAATCAGCTGAGAAAATTGTAGAAACAGCTAAGCGTTCTGGGGCAACAGTTTCTGGTCCGATCCCATTACCAACTGAGAAGACTATTTACACAATTCTTCGTGCTGTTCATAAGTACAAAGATTCTCGTGAGCAATTCGAAATGCGCACACACAAACGTTTAATCGATATTGTGAGTCCTACTCCACAAACAGTAGATTCATTAATGCGTTTAGACTTACCATCTGGTGTAGATATCGAAATCAAACTATAATTTATATAACTTAAAAATGTAGGAGGTGTAACTCATGACCAAAGGAATCTTAGGAAGAAAGATCGGTATGACTCAAGTATTTGCTGAGAACGGTGAGTTAATCCCAGTAACGGTAATCGCTGCTAATCCAAACGTTGTTCTTCAAAAGAAAACAACTGAAACTGATGGCTACAACGCAATCCAGTTAGGATTCGAAGATAAACGTGAAAAGTTAACTAACAAACCTGAACAAGGCCACACTGCTAAAGCATCTACAACTCCTAAGCGCTTCATTCGCGAAATCCGCGATGCAGACGTGGACGGATTAGAGGTTGGTCAAGAGGTAAAAGTTGAAGTTTTCGCTGCAGGTGAAATCGTTGACGTAACAGGAATTTCTAAAGGTAAAGGTTTCCAAGGTGTTATCAAACGCCACGGACAATCTCGCGGACCTATGTCTCATGGTTCTCGCTATCACCGTCGTCCAGGTTCAATGGGGCCAGTTGCTCCGAACCGTGTATTCAAAGGTAAAAAACTTGCTGGACGTATGGGTGGAGACCAAGTTACTATCCAAAACTTAGAAATCGTTCAAGTTGACACTGAGCGCAACTTATTACTAGTAAAAGGTAACGTTCCAGGTGCTAAGAAATCTCTTGTAGTTGTTCAAGGCGCTGTGAAGGTTAGCAAATAATTCACAATAGGAAGGAGGAATTCCAATGCCAAAAGTTACTGTATATAACCAAACTGGTTCACAGGTTGGTGAAATCGAATTAGCTGAAGCTATTTTCGGTATCGAACCAAATGAAGCTGTACTTTTCGAAGCTGTAATGATGCAACGTGCATCTTTACGTCAAGGTACACACAAAGTAAAAACTCGCTCTGAAGTTCGCGGTGGTGGTCGTAAACCATGGCGTCAAAAAGGAACTGGACGTGCTCGTCAAGGTTCTATCCGCTCTCCTCAATGGCGTGGTGGTGGTACGGTATTCGGACCTACACCAAGAAGCTATGCGTACAAACTTCCTAAGAAAGTTCGTCGTTTAGCAATCAAATCTGCATTAGCTACTAAAGTAGTTGAGAACAACATTGTAGTTCTTGAAGACCTAGTGTTAAATGCACCAAAAACAAAAGACATGGTAACAGTACTTAAAGGATTAACTGTTGAGAAGAAAGCTCTTATCGTAACTGCTGATGCAAACGAATCTGTAGAGTTATCTGCTCGCAATATCCCTGGAGTAACAGTAATCACTGCTGATGGCGTAAACGTGCTAGATGTGCTTCATCATGATAAGTTAATCATGACAAAAGCGGCAGTGGCAAAAGTAGAGGAGGTGCTTGCATAATGAGAGATCCTCGTGATATCATTAAGCGCCCAGTTATCACTGAACGTTCTATGGAAATGATGGCTGAAAAAAAATATACGTTCGACGTGGACGTTAAATCTAATAAAACAGAAGTTAAAGACGCTATTGAAGCGATCTTTGGTGTTAATGTAGACAAAGTAAACATCATGAACTACAAGCCGAAAGCAAAACGTGTTGGTCGTCACGCTGGTTTTACTAGCCGTCGTCGTAAAGCAATCGTTAAGCTAACTGCTGACAGCAAAGAAATCGAAATCTTCCAAGGCGTTTAATTCTTACTAAAGAAGGAGGGAAATTGAGATGGGAATTAAAAAGTATAATCCAACTACTAACGGTCGTCGTAACATGACTACGAATGATTTCGCTGAAATCACGACTGACAGACCAGAAAAGTCTTTACTTGCTCCTTTAAGCAAAAAGGCTGGTCGTAATAACCAAGGTAAAATTACTGTACGTCATCAAGGTGGCGGACATAAGCGTCAATACCGTATCATCGACTTTAAGCGTAACAAAGATGGAATTCCAGGACGCGTTGCTACGATCGAATACGATCCAAACCGCTCTGCGAATATCGCATTAATTAACTACGTTGACGGTGAAAAACGTTACATTCTTGCTCCTAAATCTTTAGAAGTAGGTATGGAAGTTATGTCTGGCCCAGAAGCTGACATCAAAATCGGTAACGCATTACCATTAATCAACATTCCAGTAGGTACTGTTGTTCATAACATCGAGCTTAAGCCTGGTCGTGGCGGACAATTAGTTCGTTCTGCTGGTACATCAGCTCAAGTACTTGGTAAAGAAGGTAAATACGTACTTGTACGTTTAACTTCTGGTGAAGTACGTCTTGTATTATCTGCTTGTCGCGCTTCAATCGGTCAAGTTGGTAACGAACAACACGAACTTATCAAAATCGGTAAAGCAGGTCGCTCTCGCTGGTTAGGTAAGCGCCCAACAGTTCGTGGTTCTGTAATGAACCCGGTTGATCACCCACACGGTGGTGGTGAAGGACGCTCTCCAATCGGACGTAAGTCTCCAATGTCTCCATGGGGTAAACCAACTCTTGGATTCAAGACTCGTAAGAAAAACAAAGCGTCTGATAAATTTATCGTTCGTCGTCGTAAAAAATAATGGGATTGTAGTACGGTTCATTTCAAGAACCGTACGCCAATCACGAAGGGAGGCACCAAAATGGCTCGTAGCTTAAAAAAAGGACCATTTGTCGATGATCACTTAATGAGCAAAATGGAAAAATTAGTTGCATCTGAGCAAAAACAAGTTGTTAAAACTTGGTCTCGCCGTTCAACTATCTTCCCTCAGTTCATCGGACACACAATCGCTGTATATGATGGTCGTAAACACGTACCTGTGTACATCACTGAGGATATGGTTGGCCATAAGTTAGGTGAATTCGCACCAACTCGTACGTATAAAGGTCACCTTGCTGACGATAAGAAAACTAGAAGATAATGAGAGGAGGCACTTCAATGCAAGCTAAAGCAGTAGCGAGAACAGTTCGTATTGCTCCTCGTAAAGTTCGTTTAGTAGTAGACTTAATCCGAGGTAAGCAAGTGGGTGAAGCGATTGCTATCCTTAACCACACACCAAAAACTGCTTCTCCAGTTGTAGAAAAAGTTTTAAAATCTGCAATCGCAAATGCAGAGCACAATTATGAGATGGATATTAACAACCTAGTTGTTGAAAAAGTCTTCGTTGACGAAGGTCCAACGTTGAAACGTTTCCGTCCACGTGCAATGGGTCGTGCAAGCCAAATTAACAAACGCACAAGCCACATCACAGTTGTGGTATCAGAAAAGAAGGAGGGATAATCGATGGGTCAGAAGGTTAATCCAATTGGTCTTCGTGTCGGTGTTATCCGTGACTGGGAATCTCGTTGGTTCGCTGAGAAAGATTACGCTACATTATTACATGAAGACATCAAAATCCGTGAGTACATTACTGTACGCTTAAAAGATTCTGCTGTTGCTAAAGTAGAAATCGAACGTGCAGCAAATCGTGTAAATGTTACAATTCACACTGCAAAACCTGGTATGGTAATTGGTAAAGGTGGTACTGAAGTTGAAGCACTTCGTAAAGCTCTTAACCAATTAACAGGCAAGCGTGTACACATCAATATTTTAGAAGTTAAGAGAGCTGATCTTAACGCTAAATTAGTAGGCGAAAACATCGCTCGTCAATTAGAAAACCGTGTATCATTCCGTCGTGCACAAAAGCAAGTTATTCAACGTGCTATGCGTGCAGGTGCTAAAGGTATTAAAACACAGGTTTCTGGTCGTCTTGGCGGAGCTGATATCGCTCGTGCAGAATCTTACAGTGAAGGAACTGTTCCACTTCATACACTTCGCGCTGATATTGACTATGCAGCAGTTGAAGCTGATACAACATACGGTAAATTAGGCGTAAAAGTATGGATCTACCGTGGAGAAGTCCTTCCTACAAAAAAGAAAGCTTCTGAGGAAGGAGGAAAATAATATGTTAATGCCAAAACGCGTAAAATATCGTAGAGAGCATCGTGGTAAAATGCGTGGTCGTGCAAAAGGTGGAACTGAAATTGCTTTCGGTGAATTCGGTTTACAAGCACAAGCTGCTTCATGGATTACAAACCGTCAAATCGAAGCTGCTCGTCGTGCAATGACTCGTTACATGAAACGTGGCGGTAAAGTATGGATTAAAATTTTCCCTTCTAAGCCTTACACTGCAAAACCTCTAGAAGTACGTATGGGTTCCGGTAAAGGGGCACCAGAAGGCTGGGTAGCAGTAGTAAAACCTGGGAAAATTATGTTCGAAATCGCGGGTGTATCTGAAGAGGTAGCACGCGAAGCATTACGTCTTGCAGCTCACAAGTTACCTGTGAAATGTAAATTCGTAAAACGTGAAGAAAATGGTGGTGAATCTAATGAAAACTAATGATATTCGTGAATTAACCACTGCCGAAATCGAAACAAAAGTTAAAGCTTTAAAGGAAGAGTTGTTTAATCTTCGCTTCCAACTTGCTACAGGACAATTAGAGAATCCAACTCGCATTCGTGAAGTGCGTAAAGCGATTGCTCGTATGAAAACTGTAGTTCGTGAAAGAGAGATCGGAATTAATCGATAAATTGAGGGGAGGTTTGCATAGTGAGCGAACGTAACCAACGCAAAGTTTATACTGGTCGTGTAGTGTCTGACAAAATGGACAAAACGATTACAGTTTTAGTTGAAACTTACAAAACTCATTCCTTGTACGGAAAACGTGTTAAGTATTCTAAGAAGTACAAAGCCCATGATGAGCAAAACCAAGCGAAACTTGGCGATATCGTTAAAATCATGGAAACTCGCCCGCTTTCTGCTACTAAGCGTTTCCGTTTAGTTGAAATCGTTGAAGAAGCGGTTATTATCTAAATAGACGAATCGGAATTTTTAGTCCGAAGGGAGGTTTCATAACATGATCCAACAAGAATCTCGTTTGAAAGTTGCTGACAACTCTGGTGCACGTGAACTTTTAACAATTAAAGTATTAGGCGGCTCTGGTCGTAAATATGCTAACATTGGTGATATTATCGTTGCTACGGTAAAACAAGCAACACCAGGTGGCGTTGTTAAAAAAGGTGACGTTGTTAAAGCAGTAGTAGTACGTACGAAGAGCGGAGCTCGTCGTCCGGACGGTTCTTATATCAAATTTGATGAAAACGCAGCGGTTATCATCAAAGACGATAAGAGCCCACGTGGTACTCGTATCTTCGGACCAGTAGCTCGTGAATTACGTGATAGCAACTTCATGAAGATCGTTTCTTTAGCTCCAGAAGTTCTATAATTTAAGGTATTGCCTTGCTAAGGAGGTGCAGAATTAAGATGCATGTAAAAAAAGGTGATAAAGTACAGGTAATCACTGGTAAAGACAAAGGAAAACAAGGCGTTATCCTTGTGGCTTTCCCAAAGCAAAACCGTGTTATCGTTGAGGGTGTTAACATCGTTAAAAAACACTCTAAGCCATCTCAATTAAATCCACAAGGTGGAATTATTACTAAAGAAGCACCTATTCACGTTTCTAACGTTATGATTTTAGATCCGAAAACAGGTGAACCTACTCGTGTAGGCTTCAAAGTAGAAGATGGTAAAAAAGTTCGTATTGCAAAAAAATCTGGTGAATTATTAGATAAATAATTTTCTTAAGAAAGGAGGTCACTTCATTGAATCGCCTTAAAGAGAAGTTCCAAAAGGAAATTACTCCTGCTCTAATGAGCAAGTTTAACTATAAATCTGTGATGGAAGTACCGAAAATCGAAAAGATCGTAATCAACACTGGTGTTGGTGACGCGGTATCTAACTCAAAAGCTTTAGACAATGCAGTAGAAGAATTAACGCAAATCGCAGGTCAAAAACCTGTTGTAACTCGTGCTAAGAAATCAATCGCTGGTTTCCGTCTTCGTGAAGGTATGCCAATCGGTGCGAAAGTAACTTTACGTGGCGAGCAAATGTATGAGTTCTTCGACAAATTAGTATCGGTTTCTTTACCACGTGTACGTGATTTCCGTGGTGTTTCTAAGAAATCATTCGATGGTCGTGGGAACTACACATTAGGTGTTAAAGAGCAACTTATTTTCCCTGAGATTGATTATGATAAAGTAAGCAAAGTCCGCGGTATGGACATCGTAATCGTTACTACAGCGAAAACTGATGAAGAAGCTCGTGAACTTTTAACACAATTCGGTATGCCATTCCAAAAATAATGGAAACCAACGCTAAGTAGAGGAGGCGAAAACGTGGCTAAAAAATCTATGATAGCGAAACAAAAGCGTACTCCTAAGTTTAAAGTACAAGAGTATACACGTTGCGAACGCTGCGGTCGTCCGCATTCTGTATACCGCAAATTTAAGCTTTGCCGTATTTGTTTCCGTGAACTTGCATATAAAGGTCAAATTCCTGGTGTTAAAAAAGCTAGTTGGTAAAACCCACAAATGGGAAGGAGGTAAAACACATGGTGATGACAGATCCAATTGCAGACATGCTTACTCGCATCCGTAATGCGAACATGGTACGTCATGAGAAATTAGAGGTTCCTGCTTCTAAAATCAAAAAAGAGATCGCTGAACTTTTAAAACGTGAAGGTTTCATTCGTGATGTAGAATACATCGAGGATAACAAACAAGGTATCCTTCGTATTTTCCTGAAATATGGTGCAAACAATGAACGTGTAATCACTGGATTAAAACGTATCAGTAAACCTGGCTTACGCGTTTACGCTAAAGCTGATGAAGTACCACGTGTACTTAACGGATTAGGTATCGCTCTTGTTTCTACATCTAAGGGAGTAATGACAGACAAAGACGCTCGTCAATTACAAACTGGTGGAGAAGTAGTAGCATACGTTTGGTAATATATATTTAAAACGAACGGAGGTGTGACCACATGTCTCGTATTGGTAAAAAGATTCTTGAAATCCCTGCAGGTGTTACTATTACAATTGCAGAAGACAATACTGTAACAGTAAAAGGCCCTAAAGGTGAATTAACTCGTACATTCAATGCTGATATGTCTATCAAAATTGAAGAAAATACACTAACAGTTGAGCGTCCATCTGAACAGAAGGAACACCGTGCATTACACGGTACAACTCGTGCTTTAATCGGAAACATGGTTGAAGGTGTAACTACAGGTTTCGCACGCGGACTTGAATTAGTCGGTGTTGGTTACCGTGCTCAAAAACAAGGAGATAAACTTGTATTAAGCGTAGGTTATTCTCATCCAGTAGAAATGACTCCGGAAGCAGGTCTTGAAGTTGAAGTACCTGCACCAACTAAAATCGTAATTAAAGGTATCGACAAGCAACGTGTTGGCGAATTTGCTGCTAACATCCGTGCTGTACGTGCTCCTGAGCCATATAAAGGTAAAGGTATTCGTTACGAAGGCGAAGTTGTTCGTCGTAAAGAAGGTAAAACTGCTAAGTAAACCCGTTAGGTGAGAGAAAGGAGTGACAAGAATGATCACTAAAGCTGATAAAAATGCGACTCGTAAGAAAAGACATGCACGTGTACGTGCTAAACTTACTGGTACTGCAGAACGTCCACGTTTAAACGTGTTCCGTTCTAACCAACATATTTACGCTCAAGTTATTGATGATGTGAATGGTGTAACGTTAGTAAGTGCATCTACTCTTGATAAAGACCTTGCTCTTAACGGTACTAGCAATACTGAAGCTGCTACGAAAGTTGGAGAATCAGTTGCTAAGCGTGCTGTAGAGAAAGGCGTTAAAGAAGTAGTATTCGATCGCGGTGGTTACTTATACCATGGCCGTGTTAAAGCTCTAGCTGAAGCTGCTCGTGAGGCTGGATTACAATTTTAATGGTCAAAGGAGGGAAAATTGATGCATCGCATTGACCCAAGTAAATTAGAACTTGAAGAACGTGTAGTTACGATAAATCGTGTCGCGAAAGTTGTTAAGGGTGGTCGTCGTTTCCGCTTTGCTGCACTAGTTGTAGTTGGCGATAAAAACGGTCATGTTGGATTCGGTACTGGTAAAGCACAAGAGGTACCAGACGCAATTCGCAAAGCTATCGAAGACGCTAAGAAAAACTTAATCGCTGTACCATTAGTTGGTACAACAATTCCACACACAATCAACGGTCATTTTGGAGCTGGTGAAGTATTCTTAAAACCTGCTGCTGAGGGTACTGGTGTTATCGCTGGTGGACCTGTTCGTGCGGTTCTTGAATTAGCTGGTGTACAAGATATTCTTTCGAAATCTCTTGGTTCTAACACACCTATCAACATGATTCGCGCTACTGTGAACGGATTAAGCGAACTTAAGCGCGCTGAAGATGTTGCAAAATTACGCGGTAAATCTGTAGAAGAGCTACTAGGTTAAGGAGGGAAAACAAATGGCGAAAAAGTTAGAAATTACCCTCACTCGTAGTGTAATTGGTCGTCCACAAGATCAACGTGCGACGGTAGAAGCTTTAGGTCTTAAAAAGTTGAATTCAACTGTAGTTAAGGAAGAAACTCCTGCTATTCTTGGTATGATCAACAAAGTTTCTCACCTTGTAACTGTAAAAGAAGCTTAAGGATAACTCATTAATATAAGGAGGTGCCTGGGAATGAAACTTCATGAATTAAAACCTGCAGAAGGTTCTCGTAAAGTACGTAACCGTGTCGGTCGTGGTATCGGTTCTGGTAACGGTAAAACTGCTGGTAAAGGTCATAAAGGACAAAACGCACGTTCTGGCGGCGGTGTTCGTCTTGGCTTCGAAGGTGGTCAAACTCCATTATTCCGTCGTTTACCAAAACGCGGCTTCACAAACATTAACCGTAAAGAGTTTACTATTGTAAACTTATCAACGTTAAATCGTTTTGAAGATGGTACAGAAGTAACACCTGAATTATTGCTGGAAACTGGCGTTATCAGCAAGTTAAACGACGGTGTTAAAATTCTTGCAAGCGGAGCAGTAGAGAAAAAATTAACTGTTAAAGCGCACAAGTTCTCTTCAAGTGCTAAAGAAGCAATTGAAGCAGCTGGCGGATCAGTTGAGGTGATCTAATGTTTCGTACAATCTCCAACTTTATGCGCGTTGCTGAGATAAGACGTAAAATATTATTCACTTTAGCGATGTTAATCGTATTCAGGATTGGCACGTTTATCCCAGTGCCATTTACAAATGGAGACGTACTGAAAGCACAAGATCAATTAAATGCCTTAGGTATTCTAAATACATTTGGCGGTGGCGCCTTGAAAAACTTCTCCATCTTTGCGATGGGAATCATGCCGTATATTACAGCATCCATCATCGTGCAATTATTGCAGATGGATGTTGTTCCTAAATTTTCGGAATGGTCGAAGCAAGGTGAAATGGGCCGCCGTAAATTAACGCAATTCACGCGTTACTTTACAATTGTTCTTGCGTTTATTCAGGGGTTTGGTATGTCGATCGGTTTTAACGGTATGGTAGGTGGACAATTAATTTTGAATCCTGGTTGGAGCACTTATTTATACATTGCTACGGTACTGACTGCTGGTACTGCATTTTTAATGTGGTTAGGCGAACAGATTACTTCTAAAGGTGTAGGTAATGGTATTTCCATTCTTATCTTTGCTGGTATTGCCGCAGCGATCCCAAGTGTTATATCTCAAGTGTATCAGCAACAGTTTCAAAATATCGGAGATCAATTGTTCATGAGTATCGTTAAAGTTGTATTGATTTTACTAGCTGTGCTAGCAGTTATTGTGGGTGTTATTTTCATCCAACAGGCTGTTAGAAAGATCCCAATTCAATATGCGAAGCGTGTAACAGGAGCGAATGGGAATCATGCTGGAGCACAAAACACACATTTACCGCTTAAGGTAAATAGTGCGGGTGTTATTCCAGTCATTTTTGCTGTTTCATTCTTAATTACACCTCCAACTATTGCACAGTTCTTCCCGGATCATGATGTATCGCAGTGGATTATTGCAAACTTTAACTATTCTCACCCTGTGGGAATGATCATATATGTTGCGCTCATTGTAGCCTTCACATATTTCTATGCATTTGTTCAGGTTAATCCAGAGCAAATGTCAGAGAATCTAAATAAGCAAGGTGGATATGTTCCGGGTATTCGTCCGGGTAAGAATACAGAACAATATCTAACCAAAATTTTGTATCGTTTGACCTTTGTAGGATCAATTTTCCTAGCAGCGATTGCAATCTTACCAGTTATCTTTACGAAATTGGGAAATCTTCCTCCATCTGCACAGATTGGCGGAACGAGTATGTTAATCGTTGTCGGCGTTGCTTTAGAAACAATGAAGCAGCTAGAAAGCCAATTAGTAAAACGCCATTACAAAGGGTTTATCAAGCAGTGAGTAAGTGGGAAGAATTGTCTTCCCTACATGCTCATGTACTGAGGGGGAACAAGGATGAACTTAATTTTAATGGGGCTTCCTGGTGCTGGTAAAGGTACACAAGCCGAACAGATTGTTGCCAAGTATAACATCCCTCACATTTCAACAGGAGATATGTTCCGTGCAGCTATGAAGGCTGAAACTGAAATGGGCTTACAAGCAAAATCTTTTATTGATAAAGGTGCTCTTGTACCAGATGAAGTGACAATCGGAATCGTTCGTGAACGTTTAAGTCAAGAAGACTGCGTAAGAGGCTTCTTACTAGACGGTTTCCCACGAACTGTTGCACAAGCATCAGCTCTTGAAGAGATTATGAAAGATCTTGGCAAAAAAATCGACTATGTTTTAAACATTAATGTGGATTCAGGGTTGTTATTAAAACGCCTTACAGGCCGTCGCATTTGTAAAGAGTGCGGTGCGACTTACCACTTAGAATTCAATCCGCCAGCAAAAGCTGACGTGTGCGATAAATGTGGTGGCGAATTATATCAACGCTCTGATGACAATGAAGAAACTGTAGCAAATCGTTTAGATGTAAATATTAAGCAAACAAAACCTTTGCTTGATTTCTATGAGGAGCTTGGTTACTTACAAAGCATTAATGGTGAGCAAGATATCAATAAAGTATTTGCTGATATCGATGTTCTCATCGGAGGCTTAGCGTAATGATCATCTGCAAAACTCCTCGCGAGATAGAAATCATGCGAGAAGCGGGCAGGATCGTTGCTTTAACTCATCAAGAGTTGAAACAGCATATTACTCCAGGAATTACAACGAAAGAGCTCGATCAAATAGCGGAAAAGACGATTCGAAAATATGGTGCTACGCCATCTTTTAAAGGATACAACGGATTTCCGGGGAGCATATGTGCTTCTGTAAATGAAGAGCTTGTACACGGAATTCCAGGGAAGCGAAAGCTCCAAGAGGGCGATATCATCAGTATCGATATTGGTGCGAAATACAATGGGTACCATGGAGATTCTGCATGGACGTATCCAGTTGGAAACATTTCTGAATCTGTTCAAAAGCTACTTGATGTCACAGAAAAATCGTTGTATCTTGGTCTAGAACAAGTAAAACCAGGCGAAAGATTATCAAATATCTCACATGCGGTTCAAACCCATGCTGAAGAGAATGGATTCTCGATCGTTAGGGAGTATGTTGGTCACGGAATCGGGCAAGACTTACATGAGGACCCTCAAATCCCGCACTATGGTCCACCAAATAGAGGCCCTAGATTAAAGCCGGGAATGGTCATCTGTGTTGAGCCGATGGTGAATCAAGGAAGACGATATGTAAAAACACTATCTGATGACTGGACAGTGGTAACGGTAGATGGTAAATGGTGTGCCCATTTTGAGCACACGATTGCTCTTACAGAAGCAGGATACGAAATCCTTACCACTTTATAAGTAGCTGGCTCTCCGGGATTTCAGAGCAGTGTAAAATGTTACTGATTTGAAGAAGGGAGAACTATTGAATGGCTAAAGATGATGTAATTGAAGTCGAAGGTACCGTTCTTGAAACGTTGCCAAATGCTATGTTCAAAGTAGAATTAGAGAATGGGCATGTCGTATTGGCTCACGTTTCTGGTAAAATCCGTATGAACTTCATTCGTATTTTACCAGGAGACAAAGTTACGGTAGAATTATCTCCGTACGATTTAAATCGTGGTCGTATTACGTACCGTTTTAAATAATATAGCACTCCGTAATCTTTAAGGAGGTTCGAGACATGAAAGTAAGACCGTCAGTTAAACCAATCTGCGAAAAATGTAAAGTTATTCGTAGACGTGGAAAAGTAATGGTTATTTGTGAAAACCCTAAACATAAACAAAAACAAGGTTAATCAGAAGGAGGTGCATTCAGAATGGCACGTATCGCAGGTGTAGATATTCCTCGAGACAAACGCGTTGTTATTTCTTTAACTTACGTATTCGGCATTGGTCGCACAACTGCTGAAAAAATTCTTACTGAAGCTGGTATTTCTTCAGAAACACGAGTTCGTGATTTAACGGAAGACGAACTAGGACGTATCCGTGATGTTATCGATCGTATTAAAGTTGAGGGAGACCTTCGTCGTGAAGTATCTCTTAACATTAAACGTCTAATGGAGATCGGTTCTTACCGTGGTCTTCGTCACCGTCGTGGTTTACCAGTTCGTGGTCAAAATTCTAAAAACAATGCTCGTACACGTAAAGGTCCACGTCGTACAGTAGCAAATAAAAAGAAATAATAAGTAAAGGAGGTTGAACTAACAATGGCACGTAAAACAAACACTCGTAAAAAACGTGTGAAAAAGAATATTGAAGCTGGTATAGCTCATATTCGTTCTACTTTCAACAACACAATCGTAACACTTACAGATACTCACGGTAACGCACTTTCTTGGTCTAGTGCTGGTGCACTTGGTTTCCGTGGATCTCGTAAATCTACTCCATTCGCTGCGCAAATGGCTGCTGAAGCTGCTGCTAAAGTTGCAATGGAACACGGTTTAAAAACTTTAGAGGTTACTGTTAAAGGTCCTGGTGCTGGTCGTGAAGCTGCAATTCGTGCTCTTCAAGCTGCAGGTCTAGAAGTAACAGCAATTAGAGATGTTACTCCAGTTCCTCATAATGGATGTCGTCCACCAAAACGTCGTCGTGTGTAATTTTTCTGTATAGAATTTTCCCTTTTGTCTATAATGGATATGATGCATTATCGAGAAATTTCGTACAGAAACATCGCTTGTTGTGCACAATCGGGAACTGCCTAAGGGGGACTTTCGGTTAGACAGGGGTTATACCTTTGTTTAACCGGGGTTTCGACGTTTTGAAGGAGGGTTTAGTTAATGATTGAAATCGAAAAGCCGAAAATCGAAACGGTTGAACTTAACGAAGATGCTAAATATGGCAAATTCGTAATTGAACCGCTTGAGCGTGGATATGGTACTACTTTGGGTAACTCCTTACGTCGTATTCTTTTATCCTCACTCCCTGGTGCCGCTGTTACTGCTATCCAAATCGATGGCGTATTACATGAATTTTCAACAGTTGAGGGCGTAGTAGAAGACGTTACGACGATCATCTTAAACTTGAAAAAGTTAGCTCTTAAAATCTACTCTGAAGAAGAGAAGACGTTGGAAATTGATGTACAGGGCGAAGGTATTGTCACAGCTGCTGATATTACTCACGATAGTGATGTTGAAATCTTAAATCCAGATTTACACATTGCAACGTTAGCAAAGGATGCGCATTTCCGCGTGCGTTTAACTGCAAAGCGTGGCCGTGGGTATACGCCAGCTGATGCAAATAAAAGCGAAGATCAACCAATAGGAGTAATTCCTATTGATTCTATTTATACTCCAGTATCACGTGTGACTTACCAAGTGGAAAAGACACGTGTCGGACAAGTGGCTAATTATGATAAGCTTACGCTTGATGTATGGACGGATGGAAGCATCGGGCCAAAAGAAGCTATCTCTTTAGGTGCCAAAATCTTAACTGAGCATTTAAATATCTTTGTTGGTTTAACTGATGAAGCACAAAATGCTGAGATTATGGTCGAGAAGGAAGAAGATCAAAAAGAGAAAGTTCTTGAGATGACTATCGAAGAACTAGATCTTTCTGTTCGTTCTTATAATTGCTTAAAACGTGCAGGAATTAATACTGTACAAGAGCTTGCGAACAAAACAGAAGAAGATATGATGAAAGTTCGTAACTTAGGACGTAAATCCTTAGAAGAAGTTAAACATAAACTTGAGGAATTAGGTTTAGGTTTACGTAAAGACGACTGAGGATTTAAACCCATCAACAAAGGAGGGAACTACGAATGGCATACAGAAAATTAGGCCGTACAAGTGCGCAACGTAAAGCTATGTTACGTGACTTAGCTACTGATTTAATTATCAACGAGCGCATCCAAACGACAGAAACTCGTGCAAAAGAACTTCGTTCTGTAGTGGAAAAAATGATCACTTTAGGTAAACGCGGAGATCTTCATGCTCGTCGTCAAGCAGCAGCTTTCATTCGCAATGAAGTTGCAAACGCTGAGACTGGTCAAGATGCACTTCAAAAATTATTCGCTGATGTAGCTCCACGCTATGCTGAGCGCCAAGGCGGATACACTCGTATTGCAAAAATTGGTCCACGTCGCGGAGACGCAGCACCAATGGTAATTATCGAGTTAGTATAATGATAATTAAAGGGGCAGGACAGTTCTTTTCAAGTAACTGGTCATGGCCCTTTTTTTTTAAATATAAAAATTAGGCTAACTTGGCGAAGGAAAGGGTGCCTTGTATTGAAAAAAGAGAAACTTCGGACAGAAAATATATCATTTCAATATCCTGGGGCAGCCTCTTATGCATTAAAGGATGTTTCATTTTCCTTATATGAAGGAGAATGGGTATCTGTTATCGGACAAAACGGTTCAGGAAAGTCTACACTTGCAAAATTATTGAATGGTTTGTTTTTACCAGAATCAGGAACTATTACAGTAAATGACACGATAGTTTTATCAGAGGAAACGGTATGGGATGTTCGAAAACAAATTGGAATGGTATTTCAAAATCCAGATAATCAATTTGTTGGAACAACAGTGCAAGATGACGTTGTATTTGGCTTAGAGAATGTTGGGATGCCAAGAGAACAGATGATAGAAAGATTGGAACAGGCCCTGCGACTTGTCCGTATGGAAGAATTTCTTAACGATGAACCTCATTCGCTATCTGGTGGGCAAAAGCAGCGAGTCGCAATAGCAGGCGTTTTAGCGCTTCAGCCATCTATTTTAATACTAGATGAAGCAACGTCAATGCTAGACCCTCAAGGGAGACGTGAAGTAGTAGAAACGGTTAGACAACTTGTTAATCAAAAAGGTATTACCGTGTTATCAATTACGCACGATTTAGAAGAAGCGGCACAATCAGACCGTGTTATTATTTTAAACAAGGGAGAAATATTAGAGGAAGGAACCCCAGAACAAATGTTTAAGTCCTCTCATATGCTCCAAGAAATTGGATTAGATGTACCATTTTCAGTGAAAATAGCAGAATTATTAAAAAGAAATGAAATTCTCTTGCAAAATACGCATCTTACAATGGAAAGCTTGGTGAACGAACTTTGGAGATTACATTCCAAAAAGTAGAACATCGTTATCAATATAAAACTCCATTTGAAAGGCGTGCACTTTATGATATAGACGTGTCGTTTCCAAGTGGGGGCTATTATGCCATTATCGGTCATACTGGTTCAGGTAAGTCGACGATGATTCAACATTTAAATGGTTTATTGCAGCCGACAAATGGTACAGTTCAAATTGGTGAACATTTCATTTCGGCAGGAAAGAAAGAAAAGAAGCTAAAGCCACTACGTAAAAAAGTAGGGGTTGTCTTTCAATTCCCAGAACATCAGTTGTTTGAAGAGACTGTGGAGAAAGATATTTGTTTCGGTCCTACGAATTTTGGGGTATCTGTAGAGGAAGCGAAGCAAAAGGCAAGAGAGGCAATTGAACTTGTAGGATTAGAGCCAGAACTATTAACACGTTCTCCGTTCGAGTTAAGTGGTGGACAAATGAGGCGTGTTGCGATAGCGGGTGTACTGGCGATGGAACCCGAAGTGCTTGTATTAGATGAACCTACAGCAGGACTAGATCCCAAAGGACAGAATGAACTTATGGAGATGTTTTATAAGCTACATAAGGAGAAAGGTCTTACAGTTATCCTTGTAACGCATAATATGGAGGATGCTGCTAAGTATGCAGAGCAGATTGTAGTCATGCATAAAGGAACGGTCTTTTTGCAAGGAAGTGCAGAGGAAGTATTTTCACATGCTGATGAATTGGAAGAAATCGGTGTGGATCTTCCTATGTCTTTAAAGTATAAACGTGCAATTGAAGAGAAGTTTGGTATTTCAATTCCAAAGGCTACCTTATCTTTAGAGGATCTTACTCATGAAGTTGTGCAGGTGTTACGAAAAGGTGGTCATGAATCATGCAGCAGTTGATTATTGGGAGATATATCCCAGGGAATTCACTTATTCATCAACTTGATCCACGTACGAAGCTGCTGATTGTCTTTTTATATGTATTTGTTGTTTTCTTGGCAAATAATGCGATTTCATATGGATTTTTATTTTTATATGCACTCATTGCTTTATTTTTTGCAAAAGTGCCGATTCGTTATGTACTTTCGGGCTTAAAACCAATTTTATGGATTTTTCTTTTTACATTTTTCCTGCATATTTTTACAAATAAAGAAGGGGATGTACTATTCCAACTTGGTTGGTTTTCTATACATGAAAAAGGATTAGAGCAAGGAATATATATTTCTATACGCTTCTTCGTTATTATTCTAATGACGACATTATTAACGTTAACGACGACACCTATTGAAATTACAGATGGTTTGGAGACGTTATTAAAGCCGTTGAAGCGCATAAAAGTTCCCGTTCATGAAATCGCATTAATGATGTCAATTTCACTTCGTTTTATCCCGACATTAATGGATGAAACGAGTAAAATTATGAAGGCACAAGCGTCACGTGGTATTGATTTTGCCGGAGGGCCGATAAAAGATAGGATGAAAGCTATTATCTCACTACTCGTTCCGCTATTTATTAGTGCTTTTAAGCGTGCAGAAGACTTAGCAATTGCGATGGAAGCCCGTGGATATCAAAGTGGCGAAGGACGTACTAAATTTAGGCAACTACGCTGGAAAACAGGCGATACAGTAACAATTATAAGCTTACTTTGTTTAGCTTGTATTTTGGCATGGGTGCGATCGTAATGGAGAATAGAGAAATGGATAGAATAAAATGTACGGTTGCATATGATGGCATGCATTTTTGCGGTTATCAAATTCAGCCGCAGCATCGTACTGTTCAACAAGAGATAGAGAAAGCATTGCAGAAATTGCATAAAGGCGAACTTGTTCGTGTTCAGGCATCGGGCAGAACGGATTCTACCGTTCATGCCAAAGGACAAGTAATACACTTTGATACCCCTTTGTCTCTTGAAGAGTGGCAATGGAGTAACGCTTTAAACACAATGTTGCCGGATGATATTGTTATCAGACAGGTAGAGAAAAAAACAGAAGAATTTCATGCCCGTTACGGTGTTGAGAGAAAAGAATATCGTTATCGTGTATTATTATCAAAAACTGCGGATGTATTCCGTAGAAATTACGTATATCAATATCCATATCCACTCGAAATAAACTCTATAAGAAAAGCGATTCCTTATTTTATTGGAACGCATGATTTTACTTCTTTTTGTTCGGCAAAAACTGACAAAAAAGATAAAGTGCGAACAATTTATGAAATCGAGTTAATTGAGCAAGATGATGAATTAATTTTTCGTTTTGTAGGTAATGGATTTTTATATAATATGGTCAGGATTATTGTTGGAACGCTACTTAGCGTAGGGCAAGGAAAGCTTGATCCAGATAGCATTCCAGAGATTTTAGCGAAACAAAATCGTCAGTTTGCTGGAAAGATGGCTCCAGGTCATGGACTTTACTTATGGCAGGTAAACTATAACAACTAATCCTGGTGTAACATTTGCTTGACATTAGAAACTCAAAAGTATATCATAACATATGGTATTGTTTCTAAAACCACGATTAGCCCCGGAAGGAAATCGTGTTTAAGATAAACAATAGATTTTTTCTATGGAAAAGATAACGAGGAGGGAAACACATGCGTACGACTTTTATGGCAAAAGCTAACGAAGTTGAGCGTAAATGGTATGTGGTTGACGCTGAAGGTCAAACTTTAGGTCGCCTAGCTAGTGAAGTAGCATCCATTTTACGTGGTAAAAACAAACCTACATTTACACCACACGTTGACACGGGTGATCATGTAATTATTATTAACGCTGAGAAAATTCATTTAACAGGTAATAAATTAAACGATAAAATTTACTACCGTCACACTAACCACCCAGGTGGACTTAAGCAAAGAACAGCTCTAGAAATGCGTACAAACTACCCTGTACAAATGTTAGAGCTTGCAATTAAAGGGATGCTTCCAAAAGGACGTTTAGGACGTCAAGTATCTAAGAAATTAAACGTGTATGCTGGAGCAGAGCATCCACACCAAGCACAAAAACCAGAAGTTTACGAACTTCGCGGATAATCAATTAAAGGAGGGCTTACTTTGGCACAGGTTCAATACTATGGCACTGGACGTCGTAAGAGTTCAGTAGCGCGCGTACGCCTAGTTCCAGGCGAAGGACGCGTTATCATTAACGGTCGTGATTTTGAAAACTATATCCCATTTGCTGCATTACGTGAAGTAGTGAAACAACCTCTAGTTGCAACAGAAACTTTAGGTAACTACGATGTACTTGTAAACGTAAATGGTGGTGGATACACTGGTCAAGCTGGTGCTATTCGTCACGGTATTTCTCGCGCTTTATTAAAAGCTGATCCAGAATACCGTCTAACACTAAAACGTGCAGGTCTATTAACTCGTGACGCACGTATGAAAGAGCGTAAAAAATACGGTCTTAAAGGCGCACGTCGTGCACCTCAGTTCTCAAAACGTTAATTTTTGCGAACTACAAACCCCAACCATTTTGGTTGGGGTTTTTTTATGTTTCATTCCTCTTTTGTAATTTTTGTAGTTTGGAATATTTTAGTGCTACTGCCTCGCGTATGCTTCTTCTTTAGAAGTTTAGACTAATACGTATTAGGGAGGTTTATAAGTACTATGAATGTCATTGTCAGCTTACAAGAAAAACAAAAAGAAAAGCAGTTGAAATATGAACGGAAGATGCTGCGAGAATTATCATTAAAAACATTGCGTTCAAATATTCGTGATGCTTTTCAAATGCAAGAGCTTCATCGTCAGTATGAAGATTACTGTATTGAACTAGGAATAGAATCTTATTTATTAGGAGCGAGATACAGTAAATTTGGTTATTATGGTGAATCATTTTTTGATGTGAAATATAGAGCTTTAGAAGAAGAGCAACAATTAACTGAAACGCTATTTCAATTTTTAACGAGTATGACTATACGAGAAATTAAATTAAAAGATGAGGAATTACTTTTTGAATCTTGCCAGCAGTTTATCGGCTTATGGTGGCAGGAAGGATATGAAAAAGGTGAAAGAAGATATCGATTAAAGCTTCATTAAGACAAGCATAAACTTTCCTCTTGTCCCATATAAGTAATTAGAGGGACTAGCTGGAGGAGGAAAGGTATGAAGAGAATTCGAATTATCTCTTTTGCGCTCGCTGCGGTTGTTTTGTTTTTTTTAGTTAAACAAGAATTTCAAATTACAAAATCGTGGCGTGCTTGGAATTTGCCCTTATCAGGGAAAGTGATTGTACTCGATGCGGGACATGGTGGGCCAGACGGAGGGGCTGTTGGTGGAAAGGATATTATCGAAAAAGATATTACGCTTGAGATTACGAAAAAAGTACAAGATTATTTACAAGAACAAGGTGCGCTAGTTATTTTAACACGTGAGGGAGATTATGACTTAGCTAACAAAGATACAAAGTCGTATAGTAGACGTAAAGCGGAGGATTTAAGAAGGCGTGTGGAGATTATTAATAAACCAGATGTCGACTTCTTTGCGAGTATTCATTTAAACGCTTTAACTAGTAGTGGATCTAAAGGGGCACAAACGTTCTACTACCGTTCTTTAATTGAAAATGAACGCGCTGCAAAATTTATACAAGCTGAACTGAGAACGAGTTTAGAGAATACGGATCGTTCTGCTAAAACGATTTCTCATGTATATTTATTAAAGTATGCGAAAACACCAGGTGCTTTAATTGAAGCAGGGTTTTTATCGAATGTGAATGAAAGATATATGTTAAATTCGGAGAAATATCAGCAAAAAGTAGCAGCTGCTATATATCGTGGTATATTACGCTATTTCACTGAAAAAGGAAATCCTCCAGATTAAGGAGGATTTTTTGAGTTTCTCTCATTAACGAAGTTTTCGGAAAATATGTTATACTAGAAATGTAAACGCATTTATTTAAAGAATAAAAAGAGAAGCTTAAATAACATTATGTTATTTTTCATACAGGGGGCTGGGCTAATTATGGTAACGAAAGAGCAAGTAGTGGAAGCGTTAGAAGGGGTTGTAGATCCGTTTTTACATAAAACGTTAAAAGAAACAAATGCGATTAAAGAGGTAACAGTCAAGCCGGAGAAGGAACATGTGAGTGTTAAAATTGCCATTGTAAAAATGGGTACAGCGGAGCAAATGCAATTGCAAGCTGGAATCGTAAAGTTAGTAAAAGAACTTGGGGCGGCAACGGTTGGACTTCGTTTTGCAGAATTTACGGAAGAGGAATTAGCCCAGTTTGCGCCACCGCAAGAAGAGAAGAGCGAATCTTTATTATCACCAAATTCAAAAACGACATTTTTAGCAGTGGCGAGTGGAAAAGGTGGGGTAGGAAAATCAACAGTTTCTGTTAACCTTGCAATTGCTTTAGCTCGTCTAGGAAAAAAGGTTGGTATTATTGATGCGGATATTTACGGTTTTAGCGTACCGGATATGATGGGGATAGAAAAACGTCCTATTGTAAGAGGCGATAAGATAATCCCAGTGGAGCGACTAGGTGTAAAGGTAATCTCGATGGGATTCTTTGTAGAAGATAATGCACCAGTTATTTGGAGAGGGCCAATGCTTGGGAAGATGTTAAATCACTTCTTCACAGAAGTAGAATGGGGCGATTTAGATTATTTAGTATTAGATTTACCTCCAGGTACAGGTGATGTTGCGCTAGACTTACATTCAATGTTACCGGCTTGTAAGGAGATTATTGTAACGACGCCTCATCCAACAGCGGCGTTCGTAGCAGCGCGTGCTGGAGCGATGGCTTTACGTACTGAACATAGTATCCTTGGTGTTGTTGAAAACATGGCGTATTTTGAAAGTAAAGTAACTGGTGAGAAAGAGTATGTATTTGGGAGAGGTGGAGGAGATAAATTAGCTGCCGAACTACAAACGAATGTACTTGGCCGAATCCCACTTCAACAACCCGATTGGAATAAAGAGGACTTTGCGCCGTCAGTATATGAAGATACACATACAACGGGTCTTATTTATCGTATGATAGCTGAGACAGTAATTGATAAAACAGCAGTTACACAAAAGTAAAGTAATAATGAGTGGACGATACATATATTGTCCACTCATTATTATAGTTAGTATTTTTACTGTTGTTCCTTGTTCCCGTCTTGGGAACCACCTTCACCGCCGGCTTCTTTCTTATCAGACCCGCCTTTTTCAGCTTTTTGTACACCTTTACTAATAATGTCAATCATCTTAGCTTGGAAGAGTGGGCTTTCAGCGGTTTCTGTTAGTACTTGTTGTAAATATTGACGGTATTCTTTGCTTTTCATTGTTTGTAGCATCATTTTTTCTACTTCAGGATTCTTCATAATTTCTATAACACCTGATTGGTATTCAGGATCTTTTAGGAGAGTTTTCATTAAGTTTGTCTGTTCTTTCCCCATACTTTTTGCAAATTTAGATGAGAACTCAGGGTCTTTAAAGAGCTTTTCCCAGAATTGTTGCCCTTTGTCGGATACCATTGCATCTTCAATCGTTTTCTTTACTACCGTTTCATCTAGTATGAGTGCTTGTTTCATTTTTTCGTCTGTTAATACATCTTGAATGGCTTTCTTTCCTTGGTCGGTTTTTAAAATATCAATAATCATTTTCTTTGTTTGATCGTAATCTAGTTCGGATTTAGCTTCTTTTTCTTGTGCACATGCTACAAGTGCGATAAA
Organism: Bacillus cereus group sp. BfR-BA-01383; assembly: GCF_022663495.1. Classification (NCBI taxonomy): domain Bacteria; kingdom Bacillati; phylum Bacillota; class Bacilli; order Caryophanales; family Bacillaceae; genus Bacillus; species Bacillus cereus group sp. BfR-BA-01383. The sequence continues at coordinate 2,308 of NZ_JAKUFP010000028.1, read as the reverse complement.
TAGAAAAGAAGAAATCAAAACGAGTAGCATCCGTTTCATAAATTGGAACTCCTTTCAACACAGTTCTCTTTTTTAATATAAATATCTTTAAGGAATTTATACATGAACATGGCTAGCTTTTTGAAATTGTCATTGATACAATTTAATTAGAAATATACGAATAATGGGGGATGTGTTTTGAATAGCCGCAAATGGGTACGACTATTTTTAACGACGTTGTTTCTTGGTGGGATTAGCACGGTCTTTATTGGATTTGTTTTAGAGTGGGACAAGTACGCTAAGTTTTTTCAAAATTTCGACGTCGGGGAGATTCTAGCGGTCTCTTTCTGGTTGATGGGTGTAGGATTTATTTTTAGTGTTATAAGTCAGATGGGGTTCTTTGCATATTTAACAATCCATCGTTTTGGATTAGGAATGTTTCGGTCACCTTCTTTATGGAATGTAGTACAGCTTTTCTTTATTGCATTTGTATTATTTGATTTTGTGTATTTAAGATCCGTACTTATTGCAAATGGAGAAGTTTCATTAGGGAATAACATATTTGTGGCTGGGATGTTATTTGTATTTGGAGCAATTGTTGCTTATATAAAAAGTAAAGAAACGAATAAAAAAGCATTTGTGCCCGCCCTGTTTTTTATGGTTGTTGTAACAATTCTTGAATGGGTACCAGCGCTTCGAATTAATGATACAGATTGGTTATATTTAATGGTTATACCACTTTTATTATGTAATGCATATCAGCTACTTGTATTACATCGTTTAATTGGAAAAACGAGTAAATCAGCTTAATTTAAGAGGATTCTCTTGGATTTTTACGTAGCGGTAGTTGTACTACTGCAAATATCGAGATAAAAAAAGCTCTATTACCTTAGTGAAAGGTAGTAGAGCTTTTTATGTGTGAGGGATGGTAGGGAACTTACTTTACATCTTCACTTTTTGTACTGGTGTTGGAGATGAGCTGTGATACGGATATTTGTTCATATCCGTCACTCTTTAATTTTTGCAGGAGCAGTGGTAAAGCTTTATTTGTTTGAAGGGCAGAGTCGGATGCATGTAATAAGACGATATCTCCACCTTTCAAATTATTAGAGACGGTGGAAACGATGTTATTTACACCGGGGTTTTTCCAATCGTTCGAATTGTTACTCCAATGAACAACTGTGTATCCGAGTGATTCTGCTATTTTAAGTGTTGCTTTGTTAAAGTCTCCACTAGGTGGACGTAATAGCTTGACTTGTTTCACACCGAGTTTTGTAAAAACATCTTGTGCACGTAAAAGATCTCTTCGTATTTCATTTGTTTCTAGAGAAGTGTAGGACGTGTAATTATAGCCCATACTACCGATTTCATGTCCATCTTTCAGGATGCGTTCAACAATATCAGGGTGTCTTTCTGCCCATGCAGCAGAAAGAAAGAAGGTTGCATTTTTAATGTCTCTTTCTTTAAGTGTATCAAGGATTGGAATAGCTTTTTTGTCTCCCCAACTAATATCAAACGTGAATGCAACTTGTTTTTTAGCTGTGTCTCCTTTGTAAATTACCTTAGGTCCTGTAGCGGTTGAAAAAGCAGACTCATGTGAATATGTTTTTAAAAAGAGAAGCCATGCCGTAAATAAGGAAAGTATCACTATTAAGCTAATGTGTTTAAAAGTTCTTTTACTCGTAATAAAAAAGAAAAACATAATATTACGCCCCTTTGTCCAATCCTTTTCAGTTACATATATGCTTAAAATATAAAAAAGAGAACAAGGGATTAACATCGTAAACGGTGGATATAATGAATGATAGGATTTTGATAAGTGAAAATGAGCGGAACGTTTATTGCTCTGTAAGGAATGATTGAGGTGATGATTTGCTGGGGCTTATGCTGACGAAAGAAGAGAGAAAAGAAATGGAATACATATTGAAGAGAGAGTTAGAAGAACTTTTATTTGATTTTGAAGATGAGCGTATTCATGCCGTTGTAAAAAAAGCGATGGAAGAAAGATATAAAATCATTTTTTGTTTGTTTCGGAGAATTGCTAGCGCAGAAGAATGTATTCGTTATGTAAGAAAAAGAAATTTTTATTAAAAAGTATTGACGTTAATAGTTAGTATATGATAAATTAATAACCGTCGCTGATGCAGAAACGCAGAAAACGACAAAAAAGAAATTGAAAAACTTAGTTGACATCGAAAAACGAAGATGTTAACATAAGGAAGTCGCAAATGAGCGACAAAGTAGTTCTTTGAAAACTGAACGAAACAAACAACGTGAAACGTCAATTTTTATTTTTAGATGCTAGACAAACTAACTTTATTGGAGAGTT